>JBPYDO010000201.1:0-4069 GCA_051985755.1 Reyranella sp.
GGATGCACTCGGTTCCCTCGGGCTGGAAATGGTGCTCGGCCATCCAGAAGGTGTCGTAGCCCAGCGCGTCCATCTTCTTGGCGTAGGCCACGGACTTGTGCAGCGTGTCGGCCAGCTCGGCGTTGGAGTAACGGCGGTCGTTGATCGGCGTGCCGAGATAGCCGGCATTTTCGAGGTCGACAGAGCCGACATACGAGCTATCGAATTTCGTGATCACGGGGGCGACCCCCTTCTTTCAGGAACGTGTCGATCAGGGACGGAAACACGCTACAATGTAGGGGCACGCCAACGGAGGCAAGGGATGGCCAAGCGGTTTGATCGCTCTGCGGAGGATTTGGGCAACATCGTGATGCTGGAGCACGTCAATGTGCAGGTCGCGGACCAGCGCACGGCGACCCTCTTTTACATGAGCGCGCTCGGCCTGACGCGCGATCCCTACATGATGACCAGCATCGACAATATGTGGGTCAATGTCGGGCGCAGCCAGTTCCACTTGCCGACCGGCAAGCCGCAGGTCCTGCGCGGCCGGGTCGGGCTGATCATCCCCGACCATGAGGCGCTGCTGGCTCGCCTGGAACGGCTCAAGAAGCCGCTCGCCGGCACCAAGTACGGCTTCAAGAAGCACAAGGGCTACGTCGAGGCCACCTGCCCGTGGGGCAACACCTTCCGCTGCCACGAGCCGACCAACGGCGTGGAACTCGGCATGGCCTATGTCGAGTTCGACGTGCCGGCCGGCGCCGCCAAGGGCATCGCCGGGTTCTATCGCGAGATCTTCGACACCATGACGGCGGTCAAGGACGGCGCAGCGCATGTTTCGGTCGGCCAGCACCAGGAGCTGATCTTCCGCGAGACCAAGAAGCCGATGGCGGCCTATGACGGCAACCACATCCAGGTCTATGTCGCGAACTTCTCGCGGCCGCACGACCGCCTGCTCAAGCACGACCTGGTGAGCGAGGAAAGCAACAAGTGCCAGTACCGCTTCAAGGACATCGTCGATCTCAAGAACGGCAAGAAGCTCTATACGATCGAGCACGAGATCCGCAGCATGACGCATCCCATGTTCGCGCGGCCGCTCTTGAACCGGAACCCGCTGCAGACCAACCGGACCTACGTCCCCGGCCGCGACGGCTGGGTGCCCGAGTTCCATCCCGACGATTTGCCCGGCCGCATCGGCCAGGTGCAGCGGTACTGACAAGAGGAAGGCCCAGCCTTCCTCTTGTCGTCCTGAGCGCAGCGAAGGATCTCATTGCGCCGACGACGCGATGAACGCCGATTGCGCGCCGTTGGCGCGCACTTGCGATGATACAGCGCCAACTGCAATGGCGATCGACATTCCGGCTACGATCGCCATGAGATCCTTCGCTGCGCTCAGGATGACAGGATAGCGCCGCCGAGCGGCGTCATCCTGTCACGCCGCCAGCTTCACGACCTGGTCGATCTCCAACAGGCGCTGGTCGACCTTCTCGGCCCGCTGGCTGCCGAGATTGACGACCAGGCGGTCGACGCCGAGATCGGCGTAGGCCTTCATGGCGTCGGGCGCGAGCGAGAGCGGCGGCGTGATGATGATCTGGAAGTTGCTGCCGCGCTTCTTGCCGGCCTTGGCGAAGGCCTTGTCGAGCTCGCCCAGCATCTGCTTGGTGCGCGCCGGATCGCAGTTGAAGCCGTACCAGCCGGCGCCGAAGCGCACGGCGCGGCGGAAGGCGGCCTCGGCATAGCCGCCGACGATGATCGGCACGTGCGGCTTCTGGATCGGCTTGGGGTCGAGCCGCGCTGTCTCGAACTTGATCCACTTGCCCTTGAAGTCGACGACCGGCTCGGTCCACAGGCGGCGCATCACCTCGAGGAATTCATCGCAGCGCGCGCCGCGGTCCTCCCACTTGTAGCCGCAGATCTCGACTTCCTCCTTGTTCCAGCCGACGCCGATGCCGAAATCGACGCGTCCGTTGGAGAGCCAATCGAGCGTGGCCATTTCCTTGGCGGTGTAAATTGGGTTGCGCTGCGGCACCAAGGCGACGCCGGTGCCGAAGCGGACCTTGCTGGTGGCCGCGGCCAGGTAGCCGAAAGTCGCCGTGACATCGAGCATGCCGCCGCCGTCCGGCACCGGGATGCGGCCATCCTTCGAGCCCGGGTAGCCGAAGGTCTGCTTGTCGAACAGCACCACGTGCTCGCCCATCCAGATCGAATCGAGCCCCATGGTCTCGGCCCGCCGGCCGAAGTCGCGGATCATGCTGGGGGTCGCCAGCGGCGACATGAAGGTCGCGAAGACTCCGATTTTCATGGGCTTTCCTCCGTGGGTTTGCCGGAGTGTAGCGCCGTCGCGGCAGCCAACAAGCAGGGCTCGGCGCCCGGCCGCGCTCCGGGTCGGGCGGGGGTCAAGCTGCGAGTTTTGTATGAATTGTTGCGGGCCGTTGCGCGGTCGCAGCGCTATCTGTTTCCATCCGCCCCAGTTGCAGGCGCAGAGCTCGAAATGACCGACGTCGTTATCCATGGCGGTTCCCTTGGCTCGGGGACGAGCGCGCGCGCGTCGGCCTGGAAGCTTTTCGTCTGCCTGATCGCGATCGCGACCCTGCTGCCCATGGTAGCGGTTCCCGGTGTCCAATACGCCATTCCAGGAACCGGTGCGGCGCTCGCCACCATCGCCCTCCTGAACTTCTTCGGCGCGAACTTCCACGTCGCGGCAACCGGCTGGTTCTATGCCGACCCGGCGATGCGCCCGCACTTCAAGGCGAGACCGCTGCGTTTTTTCGTGGTGCCGGCGCTGCTGATCGTCGGCGCCGCCGCCACCTTCGAGCTGGTGAGCCCGTCGCGGCATGGCTACCTGCTGGCGCCGTTCTTCGCCTGGCAGCTGTGGCACTACCAGAAACAGAATATCGGCGTGCTGAGCTTCATCGCCGCCGGCTCGGACCGCACACCGCTGTCGGTGTGGGAACGCCGCTGCCTGATGCTAGGCGCGGTCGCGGGAATCATGGGTTTCTTCAAGCTCACCGCGTTCGGGCGATCGACCTTCGGGCCCGAGTTCGCCGAGCTCCATCAACTGGGGGCCCTGCTGTATCTCCTGGCACCGATCGCCGTCGGCATCGCCATCGTCAAGAACCCGGGCCTGCGCACCAATCCCCTGCGGCTCGCCTTCCTGCTGCTGGGCACCGCGTTCTTCGCGCCAACCTTCATCTTTGGCGACCAGCTCGCGGCCGTGGTGGGCTACGCCCTGGCGCACGGCCTGCAATACCTGGTGTTCATGGGCGTCGTCAGCACCGCCAAACCAAAACCGGTGATGTGGTTCGCCGCTTTGCTCTTCGTGGCGTTGGTCGGTGCAGTGATCTTGAATGCGGCGGCTGGTGCCATCGATCTGGAGAGCCTGCCGTTCCGCTTCGCCATCTATGGTGTTTGGGTCGGGGTCACGATGGCGCATTTCGTCATCGACGCCGACATCTGGCGGCTGCGCGAGCCTTTCCAGCGCAAGTACATGCGCGAAAAGTTCCACTTTGTCTTCAATCGCTGACACCCGCACTGCTGCGCTGGAGGAGGCGCCGGCCGACCACGCCATCGCGATCGCCTGTTTCGGCCTGGCCTGCCTCGCCGGCCTGGTCGGCGCCTTCGTGGGCTTCGAGACGCACGGCCTCTGGTTCGACGAGCTGTTCACGGCGCGGCTGCTTGAGGCGGACGGCACGAGCCTGTTCCATCGCATCGCCACCGACGTCCACCCGCCGGTCTACCTCGCTCTGCTGTGGCTCTATTCGCAGCTCATTGGCAGCGGCGACGCCTCCCTGCGCAGCCTGAGTGCGCTCTGCGGCTGCGGCGCCATCCTGGTGTTCGTCGTCGCGACCCGGCCGTTCTTCAGCCTGCCGGGACGGCTGTTTGGTGCGGCGCTGGCGACGGGTTCCTATTTCTGGTTCCTGCAGGCGCAGAACGCGCGCTCCTACGCCCTCGCGGTGCTGATTGGCGCCGGCATCCTGGCACTGGCCTTGCGTTTGCTGACCGAGCGGCCGTGGCGCGAGACACGGCTCGAATGGCTGGGCCTCGTCGCGCTCATGGCGATCGGCGCGTTCGTGCACTTCTACGTCATGCTGGA
>JBPYDO010000202.1:0-12298 GCA_051985755.1 Reyranella sp.
CCGGCGTCAGGCGCTCGAGCAGCAGGGTATTGGACGGCCGGTTGCCCAGGAAGACGCGATGCGGGACCAGCCATTCGGGCGTGCCTTCCGCCTTGACCTCGGCGGTCGTCTTGCCGAAGGCAAGCGCCTCGGTCTGCGCGAACACATTGGCCAGCAGCATGTCGTGGTGCTCGCCCAGGGGATTGAGCGGATGGGCGAAGGAAATGAAATCGCTGGGGATCAGCCGCGTTCCCTGGTGGATCAACTGATAGAAGGAGTGCTGACCATTGGTGCCCGGCTCGCCCCAGTAGATCGGCCCGGTGTCGTAGTTGACCGGCACGCCATCCCACGTCACGCGCTTGCCGTTGCTCTCCATGGTGAGCTGCTGGAGATAGGCTGGAAAGCGTTTGAGATACTGCTCGTAAGGCAGCACGGCGACCGTCTGGGCATCGAAGAAGTTGCTGTACCAGACGGCCAGCAGGCCCATCAGCACCGGCAAATTGCGCTCGAAGGGTTCCTTGCGAAAATGCTCGTCCATCTCGTGAAAGCCGCCGAGCATGGCGTGGAAGTTGTCCGCTCCGATCGCGATCATCGTGGAAAGGCCGATCGCCGAGTCCATCGAATAGCGCCCGCCGACCCAATCCCAGAAGCCGAACATGTTGGCGGTATCGATGCCGAACTTGGCGACTTCGTCGGCATTCGTCGAAACCGCGGCGAAGTGCTTGGCTATGGCAGACTGCTCGCCCTTGAGGCCGGCCAGCAGCCATTCGCGCGCGCTTTGCGCGTTGGTCATCGTTTCGAGAGTCGTGAAGGTCTTGGAGGAGACAATGACGAGCGTCTCTGCCGGATCGAGATCGCGCACCGCTTCGGCAAAGTCCGTGCCGTCGACATTGGAGACGAAGCGAAACGTCATGCTGCGCTCGCTGTAGTGCCGTAGCGCTTCGTAGGCCATGACCGGCCCAAGATCCGATCCGCCGATGCCGATATTGATCACATTGCGGATGCGCTTGCCCGAGTGACCCCGCCAGGTGCCGTCCCGCAGCCGTTGTGAGAAGTCGGCCATGCGATCGAGCACGGCATGAACGTCAGGCACCACGTTCCGGCCATCGACCACGATGGAGGATGCCGGCGGTGCGCGCAGTGCGATATGCAGCACGGCGCGCTTCTCCGAGACATTGATCTTCTCGCCGCCGAACATGGCATCGATCCGCCCTCGGAGACCGGCCTCCGAGGCGAGCTGGAGCAGGAGCTGCACCGTCTCGTCCGTGATCCGGTTCTTGGAATAGTCGAGATAGATCCCGGCGGCCTCAACTCTCATCCTGTCTCCCCTGCCGGGGTCCTTTGCGAAGAGTCGCTTGAGGGTAAGACCCCTGGTCTTGCGATGGTGCGCCTTCAACGCTGCCCAGGCGGGCAGCGAGGTCAGAACAGGCTTGCTCATCGTCAGTGCCCCCGCGGCGGCTGATGCGCGGCCGCGGTTCTGCCTCCAGATGCGCGCTGCCGGCTTGCTTCCTTCATCTGGGCGCGCTTGGACGCGACGCAGTCCATCAGGTCGTTCCAGGATTTGACGAACGACGCAGCCCCTTCCTCCTGAAGCCGCGTGGCCAACGCGTCGAGATCGATACCGCCGTTGGCAAAGCGGCCGAGGACGGTCTCGCAATCGCCGCCATCCGGTTTGAGAGCCTCGGAGACTTCGCCGTGGTCGGCGAAGGCGCGCAGGGTTGGCTCCGGCATCGTGTCGATGGTGAAGGGCGCCGCAAGGCTTCCGACATATAGTGTGTCGGAGGCCTTGGGGTCCTTGGTGCCGGTGCTCGCCCACAACAGCCTTTGTGCCCGCCCGCCTGCGTTCGCAAGGCGGCGGAAGCGCGCCGAGGCAAGCAGCTCGTTGTACGCCCTGAACGTGCGTTGGGCGACGGCGATGCCGAGCCGGTTGTTGAGATCGGCCGGAACCTTGCCGGCGACGGCGACGTCCCAGCGACTGACGAACACGGAGGCGACCGACGCCACGGCGGGATTGAGGCCCGCCTCGATCCGGCGCTCGACGCCGCGCATGTAGGCTTCGGCGGCCGCCAGATACTGGCTGTGCGAGAACAGCAACGTGACGTTGACGGGCACCCCGGCGAAGATCGACTCCTCGATCGCCGGCAATCCTTCCTTCGTGCCGGGGATCTTGATGAAAAGGTTGGGCTTGCCGCCACGGCGGTGCAGGTCGCGCACGGCCGCGAGGGTGCTCTTGGTGTTGTGCGCGAGATTGGGCGAGACTTCCAGCGACACCCAGCCGTCGATCCCGTCGGTCCGGGCGAAAGCAGGCTGGAAAAGGTCGGCGGCGCGGCCGAGGTCTGTCAGTGCGAGTTCGAAGAACAACGCCTCGTCCGAGGTGACCGAGGCGGCCTTCTCGATGATGTCCTCATCGTAGACGGCGCTGTTTCGCACGGCATGGTCGAATATCGTCGGGTTCGATGTGAGCCCGGTTACCGAAAATTCATCGATATAGCGCCGCAGCGTGCCGCTGTTCAGCATCTCCCGTGTGATGTTGTCGAGCCATAGGCTCTGGCCGAGCTCGTGAAGAGTACCGGTTGGTTTCATGCTTGCCCCCTCAAACTGGATTCAAGGTTGCGATTGATGACGGACGCAACAGGTCGGTAACGCAGTTGGACAGATCGGCGATGCACTCGATGGTAAAATCTGCCGCCGGGAGGCCGCTCAGCACCTTGGGGTCGCGGGCGTACATGCCCTGGCGGGGAAAGACGGTTGTCACACGTTCTCCCCAATGCCGCTTGATCGCCGTCAGGATGCGCAGCTTGTCATCGACCATGACGTAGTGATTGGCCGGGTAGCGCTGCTCGACGTCGTCCAGCACCTCTTCCTTATGAATGTAGATCAGGACGTGGCCGTCCACCGCCCTGGCCAGGCCGGCATGCTCGACCTTGCGGGGCTGGAATACCGCGTCGCCATCCGACAGCAACACGGTCGGAGCGATGCCGCGCAATCGCCTCAATACCTGCAGGGCAGACGGATACAGCCTGTCTGCGAAGGGATAATCCATGAGATAGGCCGAGATCGACAGCAGCTCGATCTGGCGCGGGTGCTCGCTCCGGCACCGCTGCAAGGCGCCGATATAGTCGCGGTAGCCCACCTCGGCGAACAACTCCTCCAGGATCTGCCAGTAGCGATCCCGGCAGGCGGCCCCGACGGTGCGCTCGAGCTCGTCTTTCAGGTCCTGCTGGATCCTGTCATTGTCGAGCAGGGTGTTATCTACATCGACGAGAAACACAGTCGGCTGAGGCAACGACATGCAGCGTTTCCTTGCGGCTCACAAACGCGCCCCCCGCGACTTTGGATAGATGTCTCTCTGTTTCTGCTAGATGCCTCTTCTGAGAGTGCGTGGTCCGGTTCGACGACCAAGGGCGTCACCGGAGTTGGCAGCAAGCCCCATACTGCCCCGATGGCCGTGGCCGCGAAAGATCAATCTTCCGTGCTGCCAGACGCCCCCAAGTCACCCGATCGCCATCAGGCTCGCATTGCCGCCGGCGGCGGCGGTGTTGATGCTGAGCGAGACCTCGTCGAACAGGAACTCGAGCGGATAGGGCGCAACGTAGACCGGCACGATCGGGCCGTCGCGCTCGGCGAGCTTGGCATTGAGTGCGAGCAGCTGCTCGGCGCTGCCGGCGAACAGCGCGCCAGCGTAGTGCGGATCGTCGGGATCCATGACGGCGCGGCTGCCGGTCGACTGCACTAGAGCGACCTGCTCCTGCAGCCGGGCGGGGTCTGACGCAACGCAGAGCACCGTGCCCTTGGGCCGCAGCTTGTAGCCGTTGTACTCGCCGACCGGGCCGCTGAGCTCGCTGGGGCTGCGGCGCGGCAGCTGCTCGAGCGCCATCGGCGGGCACTGTGACAAGAGCCGCCTGAGATAGAGCGGGCCGCCCGCCTTGGGGCCGGTGCCGCTCAGGCCGTGGCCGCCGAACGGCTGCACGCCGACCACGGCGCCGATGATGGTGCGGTTGACGTACTGGTTGCCGGCGGCGCTGGCCCGGGTGGCCCGCTCGATGGTCTCGTCGATGCGGCTGTGCACGCCGAAAGTCAGGCCGAAGCCGGTTCGGTTGACCGCGCGGATCGTCTCCTGAAGGCGCTCGCGCGGGAAGCGCAGCACGTGCAGCACGGGGCCGAATACCTCGCCCGTGAGCTCGCCGACACTGGCGATCTCGATCATCGTCGGCGGCACGAACAGGCCGTTGGCGTCAGCCGGCACCTCGCCTTGCACGACCGCGTGCCCACTGGCCCGCATGCGCGCGATGTGATCGAGCAGCCGTTGGCGCGCCTCCTGCGAGATCACCGGTCCGACGTCGGTCGCCAGCCGGTCGGGATTGCCCACTGCCAGTTCGGCCATGGCACCCTTCAGCATGGGCAGCACGCGATCGGCGATGTCGTCCTGCAGGCAGAGCAGCCGCAGCGCCGAGCAGCGCTGGCCGGCCGAATCGAAGGCCGAGACGATCGCGTCGGCGACCAGCTGCTCGGGCAGCGCCGAGGAGTCGGCCACGAGCGCGTTCTGGCCGCCGGTCTCGGCAATCAGCGGCAACGGCTTGCCGTCGCGGCCTAGCCGGCGCGCGAGGGTGCGCTGGATGGAGCGTGCCGCCTCCGTCGAGCCGGTGAAGACGACGCCGGCAATCGCCGGATTAGCGACCAGCCGCGCGCCGATCGTGCCGTCGCCCGGCAGGAGCTGCAGCGCCCCCGCCGGCAGCCCGGCGCCCAGGAACTGGCGCACTGCCTGGGCGGCGGTGAGCGGCGCCTCTTCGGCCGGCTTGGCGATTACGGCATTGCCGGCGGCCAGCGCCGCGGCCACTTGGCCGGTAAAAATCGAGAGCGGGAAGTTCCACGGGCTGATGCAGGCGACGGTACCGAGCGGCCGGTGCGTCGCGTTGCTCCAGTCGCGGACCTGGCTCGCGTAGTAGCGCAGGAAGTCGACCGCCTCGCGCACCTCGCCCACGGCATTGGCGAAGGTCTTGCCGGCCTCGCGCACCATCAGGCTGCTGAGCGGCAACAGGCGCGCCTCGAGCCGGTCGGCGACGCGGGCCAGGCAGGCGGCGCGCTCGGCCGGCGCTGCCGTCCAGGGCACGGCCCGCGCGCAGGCGGCGTCGACCAGCTCCGGCGTCGCTTCGACGACCTGGCCGACGATGTCGTCGCGTTCGGCCGGATTGCGCAATGCGCGCCGCTTGCCGTCCCTTGGGCCCTCGCGCAGGCCGTCGCCGAGAAGCGGCACGGCGCGCCATTGTTCGCGCGCCGACGCCGCGACGGCCTCGGCGAGCGCCGCCAACCGCTGCTCATTGGCGAGGTCGAGGCCGATCGAATTGGCGCGCTCGGCCCCGAACAAATCGCGCGGCAGGACGATGCGCGGATGCGGCGCACCCACTGGCGCGAGCGCGCGCGCCGCCTCGACCGGATCGGCCAAGAGCTCGTCGATGGGATAGGCGGGATCGGCGAGCTGGTGCACGAAGGAGGTATTGGCGCCGTTCTCCAGCAGCCGCCGCACCAGGTAGGCGAGCAGGGTCTCGTGCGTGCCGACCGGCGCATAGATGCGGCACGGCCGGTCGAGCTTGTCGCGGCCGACCACCTCCTCATAGAGGCTCTCGCCCATCCCGTGCAGGCACTGGAACTCGTACTGCCCCAGCCGGAAGTCCGGGCCGGCCATGCCGTGGATCGCCGCAAGGGTCAGCGCATTGTGGGTGGCGAACTGCGGAAAAAGGACGTCGCGCGCGCCCAAAAGCTTGGCGGCGCAGGCGAGGTAGGAAACGTCGGTGTGGGCCTTGCGGGTGAACACCGGGAAGCCGTCCAGGCCGTCGAGCTGGGCGCGCTTGATCTCGCTGTCCCAGTAGGCGCCCTTGACCAGGCGCACCATCAGCCGATGACCGCTCTGCCGCGCCAGGTCGACCAGCCAGTCGATCACGAAGGGGCAGCGCTTCTGGTAGGCCTGCACCACGAAGCCGATGCCGTTCCAGTCTTTCAGCTCGGGCTCGAAACAGAGGCGCTCCAGGAGATCGAGCGAGACCTCCAGGCTATCGGCCTCCTCGGCATCGATGTTGAGGCCGATATCGACCCTGCGCGCCAGCACGGCCAGCGCCTTGAGCCGGGGATAGAGCTCGGCCTGGACGCGCCCGATGTGCTGGCGGCCGTAGCGCGGGTGCAGCGCCGACAGCTTCACCGAAAGCCCGGGGCCCTGGTAGATACCGCGGCCGGCCGACGCCGCGCCGATGGCGCCGATCGCATCGGCATAGTCGTCGAAATATTTCTGCGCCTGGGCCGCGGTAACGGCGGCCTCGCCCAGCATGTCGTAGGAATAGCGGAAGCCCTTGGCCATCCAGGAGCGGCTGTTGGCCAGCGCCTCTTCGATGGTCTGGCCGGAGACGAACTGCTCGCCCATCAGGCGCATCGCGAGATTGACACCGTGCCGGATCAGCGGCTCGCCGCCCTTCGCCACGAGGCGGGTGAGCGCCGACGAGAGCCCCGCCTCGCTGTGGGTGGCAGTGAGCCGGCCGGTCAGCAGCAGGCCCCACGTTGCGGCATTGACGAACAGCGACTTGCTGTGGCCGAGATGCGCCTGCCAGTCGCCGCCGCCCACCTTGTCGCGGATCAGCCCATCGCGCGTCTCGTCGTCGGGGATGCGCAGCAGCGCCTCGGCGAGGCACATCAGCGCTACGCCCTCCTGACTCGAGAGGCTGTATTCGTGGATCAGCCCTTCGATGCCGCTTGAGCGCCCCTTGCCGCGCAAGGTCTCGACCAGCCGCCGCGCCAGTGCCCGCGCCTCTCCTCTCTCCGCAGCCGGCCGCTCCGCCAGCGCCAGCAGCGGCGGCAGGCACGCGGGCTCCGCCCGCCGCCACGCCGCCGTGATCGCCGAGCGCAACGGGCTCTGCGGCTGGATCGATGCAATGAAGTCGTGAAACGGGGGCTTGGTCATGGGATAGGAGAGGAAGACTCTAACTAGATCTAGGCTGGCGCAGCGCCGGCAAATGGGTCAACGTTATCTATAGAAGCCCCCTCCCCCGAAGACGGGGGAAGAGCAAGAAACTGGAGGAATGCATGGACATTCGCCACGACGAGACGGTCCGCGAACCGCTCGACCGGCGCTCGCCCGGGCAACCCGCCTGGCCGGAGGACTCGCTGGCCCGCGTTCCCTACTGGGTCTACCAGGACCACGACAACCACGCGCGCGAGCAGCGCCGGCTGTTCGAGGGCGCCACCTGGAACTTCGTCTGCCTGGAAGCCGAGATTCCCAACAAGGGCGACTACCGCACCAACCAGGTGGGCGGCATGCCCGTGATCGCGGTGCGCGGCGCGGACGGCGCCATCAACTGCTTCGAGAACCGCTGCTCGCACCGCGGCGCGCTGATCGCCTTCGACGACAGCGGCAACGTGCAGAACAACTTCAAGTGCATCTACCACGCCTGGAGCTACGACCTCGCCGGCAATCTGCGCGGCATCGCCTTCGAGAAGGGCATCAATGGGCTGGGCGGCATGCCCAAGGATTTCTGCCGCGAGAATTTCTCGCCGCGCAAGCTCCGCACCACGACCCTGTGCGGCCTGGTGTTCGCCACCCTGTCGTCCGACACGCCGCCAATCGAGGACTATATCGGCGCCGACGTGCTGGGCCGGCTTAAGCGCGTGCTCAACCGGCCGATCAAGGTGATGGGCCGCTTCGTGCAGCCGCTGCCCAACAACTGGAAGCTCTATGTCGAGAACGTCAAGGACACCTACCACGCGAGCTTGCTGCACACCTTCCTGACGACCTTCCGCATCTCGCGCCTGACGCAGGGCGGCGGCGTGCTGGTGAGCCCCGACGGCGGCAACCATTCGAGCTACACCATCGCCGTGCCCGAGGGCGACAATGCCGGCGCCTACAGGGCGCAGCAAATCCGCACCGACCAGGACGGCAAATTCGCGCTTGCCGATCCCAGCGTGCTCGAGTCGGTCGAGGAGTTCGGCGACCACATCCAGCTGCAGATCCTGTCGGTCTTCCCCTGCTTCGTGCTGCAGCAGATCTACAATTGCCTGGCGATCCGCCAGGTCGTGCCGCGCGGCATCGACAAGATGGACCTGGTGTGGACCTATTTCGGCTTCGAGGACGACACGCCCGAGATGACGCGGCGCCGGCTGAAGCAGCAGAACCTGGTCGGCCCGGCCGGCTTCATCTCGATGGAGGACGGCTGCGTCGGCGGCTTCGTCCAGCGCGGCACCGCGACGGCGCCGGAGAAGGTGTCGGTGATCGAGATGGGCGGCAGCACCGCCGAAAGCCAGCAGACGCGCGCCACCGAGGCTTCGGTGCGCGGCTTCTGGAAGGCCTACCGCCGCCACATGGGCTACTAGGCCGGCGGCGGACGATGGACGTCGCGCGCCTGGTCGAGCTGAACGCCGCCTACGCGCGCGTCATCGACAACGAGCACTTCGAGGAATGGCCCAAGCTGTTCCACGATCCCTGCCTCTACAAGGTGACGACGGCGGAGAACTTCGCGCGCGGCCTGGAGGGCGGGCTGATCTACGCCGACACGCGCGGCATGCTGGAGGACCGCATCGCCTCCCTGCGCAAGGTCAACATCTACGAGCGCCAGCGCTACCGCCATATCGTCGGGCTGCCGGTGGTGACCGGGCAGGCCAACGGCACGACCGAGGCGGAGACGCCGTTCCTGATCGTGCGCATCATGCGCGAAGGCAACATGGACGTGTTCGCCACCGGCTGCTATCGCGACAAGGTGAAACCCGACGCCTCGGGCGCGCTGCGCTTCGCCGAACGCGTCGTGGTCTGCGACGGCCGCCGCTTCGACACCCTGGTGGCTATTCCCTTCTGACTCTTCGCGGGAAGCGCTACTGCTGCTCGCCATCGTTGACCCCGCAGGCGTCGGGCGAGACGTGGGCGCTGTAGGCGGCAGTCAGGTCTGATCGCCTCTGCAACGATTGCGAAATCACAACAGATAAAGTCGGGTCGCCGAGTCGTGTCCAAACGTGAATTTGACGGGTCCGCTACTTGTAAGAGGAGATCTCGATCAAGCTGCCGTCGGGATCGCGGCAATAGACCGACACGAGCGTCCCCATCGCGCCATTCTTCTCGGATGGGCCCTCTTCGATCGCAACGCCGCAGGCGCGCAGGTGATCCGCGACCTGCTGCGGTGTCGACCTGGTGAGAAAGCAGAGATCGTCGCTGCCCGGTGCCACCTCGTTGCCGGTGAACCACTCTTTCTGGGTCGCCGCGATCGGCCGCAGGTTGATCTTCTGCCGGCCAAAGTGCATCGACGTCACCTTGCGCCCCGGCCTGGGCTCGCTCACCACCCGCTTCATGCCCAGCACGCGCTCATACCAGGCCGCCGCGACTTCGACGTCGCGCACGTTGATGACGATATGGTCGAAGGCTTCAACGGCGAGGGGCATGGCGGCTGCTCTCCGTTAGAGTCTCGTGACCTTGGCGTGCAGCACGGCCGAGCGGCCGCCTTGCACCGCCTCGAGGCAACGGCCGATGGCGCCTTCGACGGCGTCGGGATCGCTCACCAGTTCACCGTGCGCGCCGGCGGCCTCGGCGACCTTGGCGAAGTTCATGTCGGGCGCGAGCGTCGCGCCGTAGTCGGCGGCCCGCTTGGCCTCGCCCTCGGGATAGACGCGCAAGG
This sequence comes from Reyranella sp., assembly GCA_051985755.1. Taxonomy (GTDB): domain Bacteria; phylum Pseudomonadota; class Alphaproteobacteria; order Reyranellales; family Reyranellaceae; genus Reyranella. The sequence goes on from JBPYDO010000202.1 coordinate 9,621, forward strand.
TCGCCTCCTTCACCGCTGCCCAGCCAGAATTGTCGAGCACCACGGTGAAGATCGGCAGGCCGTACTGCCGCGACACCGCCAGGGTCGACTGCGGATTGGAGAAGTAGAAGGTGCCGTCGCCCGCGATCTGGACCACGGTGCGCTCGGGCTGTGCGAGCTTCAGGCCGAGCGCCATGCCGCCGGAGAAGCCGAGCCCGCCGCCCGCCAGCCCGACCAGGGAGCCGGGCCGGGTGCGCGTCATCTGTGCCGCCACCACGGGGCCGTTGCGGATCGCCTCGTTCAGCACGATCGCCTCTGGGTCGAGCGCCTTGGCCAGGGTCGCACAGAGATAGTGCGGGTTGATCTGGCCCGGCGCGCCGCGATTGGCGGCGGCCTTGGCGGCCTGTTCGCGCCGCGCCTTGCCTTCTTCGGCGAGCCGCGCCACGCGCACTTCGGCGCGGCTCCTGAAGCCGTGATCGGCGCGCGCCTTCAGCACGGCCAGCAGGTCGGACAGCGTGCGGTAGCTGTCGCCCTGCAGGCGCAGGTTGCCGGGGAAGGTCCACATCGGGAAATTGCGCTTCTCGGCGTCGATGTCGATCTGCGCCCACCAGGTTGCCGGGTTCTCGTGGTCGCTGGAGGGAATCCACGGCACGTCGACATCGACCAGCAGGCCAACGTCGGCATCGGCCAGCGCCTTGGCCGGCGCGAAGCCGCCATGGCAGGGCGAATCGTGCGCCATGTTCAGGTAGAGCGGGCTGAACTCGACGACGCGAATGCCGGCGAAGCGTGCCAGTTCGTCGAGCAGCGCCGGCATGGCGTGGTTGCGGCCGGCATAGGACGTGATCAAGAGTGGCCGCTCGGCGGCCAGCAGCCTGGCGGCAATGGCGGCGATCGCATTGGCATCGACGCCCTGCGCCGCCACCGCGCCGAAGCGCTCGGCCGGATAGGAACGCACGGCGCCTTCGTTGAAACTCTCGGTCAAGGTCTCGCGCGGGAAGGTGAGATAGACCGGCCCCTTGGGGTCGCTCATCATCACGCTGTGAGCGCGGCGCAGCGTCTCCTTGGCGATCACGCCCGACGGCAGGTTGTATTCCCACTTGGTGTAGGGCCGCACCACGCTTGCCTGGTCGAACGGCTCCTGCACGAAGTGCACGTAGGTGTCGCGCGTGCCCAGGAGTTCGCCGCGCGTGGTGAACGGCGCCTTGCCGGCCATCAGCATCACCGGCACGCGGGCGCGGCAGAGATTGTGCAGCGCCATCGCCGAATTGGCGGTGCCGGCATCGACATGGACCATGACGCCCTGGCCGCGGCCGGTGGCGACGGCATAGCCCGCCGCCATGTGCACCGCGGTGTTCTCGTGCGGGCAGAGGATCGTCCGGGGCATCTCGCGCCCGGCGCGCTTGAAGGCCGCCATGGCCTCGATCAGCGGCGCATGGTCGGTGCCGAAGTTGCAGAACAGGTAGTCGAAGCCGATCTCGTTCAGCCCCTCGAGGAAATAATGGGCGGCCGAGTGGCGCGCTTCATTGCTGTCCATGACTGCCTTCCTCCCTCGCTTGCCGCCCGGCGTCATCCCGAACGCAGCGAGGAGAATTGATCGCCCGTGAACCCTAGGCTGAATCGCCTCCGGAAGTCGATGCAGGAGGCGCTGTCCCAGGGGGCGCGCCCCCAGCGGAACAGGGTTATAAGCGCCGACCATGGCGATGGACTCTCTGCCGGTCGACGAGGCGCTGCCGCGGCTGAAGGCGGCACTCAGCCAACGCACGGCGGCGGTGCTGGTGGCCCTGCCGGGCGCCGGCAAGACGACTCGGGTGCCGCTGGCGCTGCTCGGCGCGCCGTGGCTCAGCGGCGGCAAGATCGTGATGCAGGAGCCGCGGCGACTAGCGGCACGCGCCGCGGCGCGCCGCATGGCGGCGACGCTCGCCGAGTCGGTCGGCGAGACCGTGGGCTACCGAGTGCGGCTCGACAGCAAGGTCGGCCCGCGCACGCGGATCGAAGTCGTGACCGACGGGTTGTTCCTGCGCCGGCTGCAGGACGACCCGGCGCTCGAGGGCGTCGGCTGCGTGATCTTCGACGAACTGCACGAGCGCGGGCTGGAGACCGACCTTGCTTTCGCGCTCGTGCGTGAGGTGCAGGCCGTGCGCGAGGACCTGCGGGTGATCGCGATGTCGGCAACCCTGGATCCCGGCCCGATCGCCGCACGCCTGGGAGAAGCTCCTGTCGTGGAATCGCGCGGACGCATGTTTCCGGTCGACACCCGCTACCTCGATCGCGAACCGACGGGTCGACTCGAGGCCACTGTAGGGGCCGTCCTACGGCGCGCCCTCAGCGAGGAAAGTGGCAGTGCGCTGGTCTTCCTGCCGGGCATCGCCGAGATCCGGCGGGTCGCGGAGCAACTGAGTGACCTCGGCAAGGATGTCGACGTGGCGCCGCTCTATGGCGACCTGTCGCCGGGCGAGCAGGATCGTGCCATCGCTCCGGCACCCTCGGGCCGGCGCAAGGTCGTGCTGGCGACCGCGATCGCCGAGACCAGCCTCACCATCGAGGGCGTGCGCATCGTCGTCGATGGCGGCCAGATGCGACTGCCGCGCTTTTCGCCGCGCTCGGGCATGACCCGCCTGGAAACCGTGCGCGTGAGCCAGGCCTCGGCGGACCAACGCCGTGGCCGCGCCGGACGCCTCGAGCCCGGCGTTTGCTACCGC
>JBPYDO010000203.1:0-17546 GCA_051985755.1 Reyranella sp.
AAGCCCTTTCGGCAGCCGCACCCGCCGATCATCGTCGGCGGCGCCTTCCCCTACGCGGCGCGGCGCGCCATCCGCTACGGCGACGGCTGGATCCCGCGCGACAACTGGCTGGAGAAGGACGGCCTCGGCGTCATCGACGACTTCCGCAAGATGGCGGCCGACGCCGGCCGTAACCCTGCGAGCCTGCCGGTCAGCATCTTCCGCGTGCCCGACAACATCGAACGCCTCAGCCTCTGCCAGAAGATCGGCATCGACCGGGTCGTCTTTACCTTGCCGGCCGAGAAGGAGGACAAGCTCCTGCCGATCATGGACCGCTGGGTCGCGCTGAAGCGGCAGCTGGGAAGCTGAGCTACTTCTGCCGGAATGCCTTGTTGAAGGACTGGGCCAGCGGACCAACGATATAGTCGAACGCGGTCCGGCTCTCGGTCGGGATGGTCACTGTGGCCGGCATGCCGGGATAGAGACCCACGCCTGGCAAGGTCGCAAGCTCGGCCAGGTCGGGCTGGATGGAAGCCACGAAGTACGGTCTCTCGGTCTTGGCATCGGTGAGACGGTCGGCCGAGACCTGCAGGACTTGGCCGTGGATCGTGGGCACGATGCGCTGCTTGTAGGCGGTGAGATGCAGCTCGGCCTTCATGCCGGGATGCACCTCGCTGATGTCCTCGACCGCGACCTGGGCATCGATCGTGAGATTTTCCTCGTCGGGCACGATGTCGAGGATCTTCTCGCCGCGCTGGATCACGCCGCCCACGGAAAAGACGTTGAGGGCGACAACCTGGCCCGCGTAAGGCGACCGGATTTCCATGCGGCCCAGCACGGCCTCGGCACTGGCGCGCTTGGGCAGCACCTCCACGAGCTTGGCCTGCACCTCGCGCAGCTCTTTCGTCACGTCGGCCATGCGGTCGCGATCGAGCTGGGCAATCTGCAGTTGCTGCTCGGCGATGGCCTGACGGAACTTGGCGATGTTGGCCTGGGCATCGGCCATCTGGCCGTCGAGCCCGTAGGCCGTCCGCTGCAGCTGCAGCAGGCGCGGCTTGGGCAGCAGCATTTTCTCGACCAGGGGCGCCACGCTTTCGGCTTCGCCGTGCACCGAGTCGAGCTCCTCGCTGTAGGCCTTGACCTGGGCCTCGGCGCCGGCGATCTGCGACTGCAACTGGTGGATCTTCTCGCCGATCACCTTTCGCTGGCCCTCGATCGCGGCGCGACGGCTCTCGAACTGCTTCAGCTGGCCCGACCAGATGCTCGTCGTGTAGGGATCGTCGCGCCGCACGGCGAGTTCATCCGGCATGACCATCTCCGACCCGCCGGCGAGTTCGGTCAGCAGGCGGACTTCGCTCGCTCGCAGCACGACGTACTCTTCCGAGAGCACCTGGTACTCCGCCCTGGCCTGCGTATCGTCGAGCACGACCAGGACGTCGCCGACCGCGACATGGTCGCCTTCCTTGACGCGCAGCTCCTTGACGATGCCGCCGTCGAGGTGCTGCACGCTCTTGCGGTTGCCCTCGACTTTGACCACGCCGTTGGCAACGACGGCGCCGTTCAGCGGCGCGATAGCGGCCCAAGTCCCCAGTCCGCCGAAGAAGAAGGCGATGATCAGCCAGCCGGCCAGCGCCGGCCGCCAGCTCGAATCGCTGACCGTGGAAGCTTTGCGCTTCATGCCGGCCGCACCCTGTTCAGCCGCTCCGGCGGTTGCAGGCGAGCGAGGACCTCGGCCCTGGGGCCGAACAGCTCGACCGCGCCGTCCCTCAGGATCAGGAGCTTGTCGGCGACGCCGATCGTGGTCGGGCGATGCGACACCAGCACCACCGTGACACCCTTCTGCTTCAGCTGCCGAATGCAGGTGCCCAGCGCGAAGTCGCCATCGGAATCGAGGTTGGAGCTGGGCTCATCGAGCACCACGAGGCTGGGATCGCCATAGACTGCGCGGGCAAGCGCCACGCGCTGGCGGACGCCGCCGGAGAGCACGGCGCCACCTTCGCCAACCTCGGTCTCGTAGCCGTCGGGCAGGCGCAGGATCAGCTCGTGCACACCCGCCATCCTGGCTGCACGGATGGTCGCCTCGTCGTCGCCCGGCTGGAAGCGGTTGATGTTGGCCGCGACGGTATCGGCGAACAGCTCGATGTCCTGCGGCAGGTAGCCGACGTGGCGGCCGAGCGTACCGCGTGCCCAAGCGCTCACGTCGGCACCGTCCAGCCGCACGGCACCCGCTCCAGGCACCGACGCTCCCACGAGATGCCGGACCAGCGTGGTCTTGCCGGCGCCCGAATGCCCGATGATGGCCAGCACCTCGCCGGGCTCGAGGTTGAACGACACGCCACGCAGCAGCGGCCGCGAACTGCCTGGCAGGAGGCAGCTCAAGCCCTCGACGGCGAGCGCTCCCGCCGGCCGCGGCAGCTCAAGCGGCGTCACCCCCGCCGCGGCGGCAGCGAACAGCTCCTTCAGGCGCCGCCGCGCCGCGCGGACCGCCACGATGTTGCGCCACGCACCGACCACCTGCTCGACCGGCAGCAGGGCGCGGCCAAGCAGCAGGCTGCCCGCGAAGATTGCGCCGGCCGTCACCTCGCGCTCGATCACCAGCCAGGCCCCCAGGCCCAGGATCACCGACTGCATGGAGAGTCGGAGGAAGCGGATCACGCTCTGCATCGCCGCACCGCGGTCGCTGGCGCGCACCTGGCGCTCCAGCATGCGATCGCGGTCGCGCGCCCAGCGCTGCAGCAGCCCTTCCGTCATGCCCATGGCGCGGATCGCCTCGACATTGCGCAGGCTCATTTCGGTGAAGCCGTAGTTGCGCGACGCCGCGAGATTGGCCTCCGCCAACGGGGTGCGCACCAGCCACTCGTTGGCGAGCGCCATTACAAGCAGGACCGCACAGCAGGCGAGCGCAAACGCACCGAGTGCCCAGTGCAGCATGAAGATCACCGCGACGTAGACCGGCGCCCACGGCAGGTCGAAGAGCGCATGGACGCCGGCACCGCTGACGAACTGGCGGAAGCTGTCGAAGTCGCGCAGGTACTGGCTGCGCCCGCCCGCGGCGGCCAGCGGGCGATTGATGGCCGCCGTCATCACCCGGGGAGCGACCTGCCGGTCGAGGCGGACGCTGGCCCGCGTCAGGACACGCGCCCGCACGGCATCCAGCCCGGCGAGTGCCAGGTAGGCGAGCAGCAGGGCGAGCGTCAGCATGACCAGCGTGACCTGGCTGCCGCTCGGCACCACGCGGTCGTAGACCTGCAGCATGTAGAGCGGCCCCGCCAGATAGAGCAGGTTGATCGCGAAGCTGAAGCAGGCGGCTGTGCCGAAGTAGCTGCCGACGGGGCGCAGCAGCCGCGAAAGCTCGGGCGACTTGGCAGGCATGGCGATCACGTGTGATGGAAGTCGGTGCTGGTCAGGCCGAGATTGACCCCCAGCAGCACGATTTCCATGTTGGCCGCGCTCGCGTTCGACGTCGTCACCGTCTCGGCGGTTGCGGTGGTGTTGGCGAGGACCTCCGTGTGACCTCCGGTCTCGAGGTAGGCCACGCTGTGTGCGTTGAGCGTCAGGTTGCCGCTGCCCGTGATGTTGCCCTGGAACAGCGGCACACCGGCAGTGGCGGTGATGCCGGAGATCGTGGTGAAGTCGATCTTGTCGACTCCGTGCCGGAAGTCGGTGATGGTATCCGGCGCGGCGGGCGTCGAATTGCTTGCGGCCTGGTAGGAGAACGTCACGTTGCCCGAGCCGCCCGTCAGCAAATCGGCGCCGTCGCCACCGATGATCGTGTCGTTGCCACCGTTGGCGTTGATGATGTCGTTGCCCGACGTGCCGGTTAGCGTGGTCGAGCCGGTGGTGGCGCCCAGGATCGCCTTGTCCGTGCCGCCGATGACCTGGCCGGCGAGGTTCAAGCCGTTGAAACCGTAGGAATGAACCGTGCCCGCCGACGCCGTCGCCGTGAAGCTCCAGCTGCCACCGCTGCCGGCAGTCGTCCCGCCGATCCAGCTGTTGCCGTCGTAGATCCAGACGGTATCGCCGGCCTCACCGGTGGTGCCGCTGAGTGTCACCGTGCCGTTGCTGTCGACCATGCTGGTGAAGTGCGGCGTGACCGACCCGGCCTGCAGGTTGAAGGTAAGCGAGGCCTGGCCGGTGTTGCCGGCAAGGTCGGTCTCGCTCGCTACGATCGTGTGCGTGCCGTTGGCAAGTCCGCTCGGCGTGAACGACCAATGACCGGTCGAATCGGCGGTCGCAGTGCTGGTAACGGAACTGCCGTCGATCGTGACGTGCACGACGGCACTGGGGTCGCCCGAGCCCGTCACGGCGGGACTGGTCGTGCTCGATGTCGTGACGCTCACCAGGCTCTCCGTCACTGCAGGGGGCGTCGTGTCGAGCGTGAAGGTGAGCGAGTGCGAGCCGGTCAATCCCGCCGCGTTGGTCTCGCTTGCCACGATCGTGTGCGTGCCGTCCGCCAGACCGGTAGGCGTATAGGACCAGACGCCGCTTGAGTTGGCCGTGGCGGTGGTGGCGATCGCGGTTCCGTCGACCGTGAAATGCACGATCGCGTTGGCATCGGCTGTGCCGGTGAGCGCCGGATTGGACGTGATGTCGTCGGTCGAGGAGGCGCCGGTGTCGTGCGCCAGCTGCTCGGTCACGACCGGCGTTGGCGGCGGCGGAGGAGGAGGTGGTGGTGGCGGCGAAGGCGGCGCACCCGGACTAAGCACAAAGAGCGACGTGGCTCCGACCACGTCGCCCGCCGGGTCGACGGAGATCGCGCCGAAAGTGTGCGCCACCGTGGTGTCGGCGGATTCGGTGAAGGTGAAGTTGCCGCTGCTATTTGTCGAGGTGGCCCCTGCCCAGTTGCTGCCGTCGTAGATCCAGATCGTGTCGTTGGCCTGGTCGGTCGTGCCGGTGACCGTCGCCTGGCCGTTGGCGAGCGTGCCGCCGGTGAAGACCGGGACCCCCGGCGTCATCGGAGGAGGCGGTGGAGGGGGCGGCGGCGGAGGGGGCGGCGGAGGCGGCGATGTGGGGTTGAGCGTGAAGGTGAGCGTGGCTTTGCCGGTATTGCCGGCAAGATCGGTCTCGCTCGCAACCACTGTGTGCTGGCCCGCTGCCAGGCCGGGCGGCGTATAGGACCAGGCGCCCGTCGAACTGGCTGTCGCAGTGCCGCTGACGGCGGCGCCGTCGACCGTGAAATGCACCGTGGCATTCGGGTCGCCGCTGCCGGTGAGCGCCGCGGTAGTGGCGCTGGTGCCGCCGCCCGCCAGCTTTTCGGTCACCGCAGGCGGCGTGGTGTCGAGCGTGAAGGTGAGCGAGGCCGGGCCGGTCAGGCCGGCGCTGTTGGTCTCGCTGGCGACGATCGTGTGGCTGCCGTCGGCGAGCGTCGGCGTGTAGGTCCACACGCCGCTCGAATTGGCCGTGGCCGTGGCGGCAATGGCGCTGCCGTCGACCGTGAAATGCACGATGGCGCCGGCATCGGCCGTACCGGTGAGCGCCGGGTTGGACGTGATACCGTCGGTCGAGGAAGCGCCGGTATCGCTCACCAGCTTCTCGGTCACCGTGGGTGGGGTTGCCGTGGCCGTCACGCCGATCACCGGAGTGTCGCCGGTCACGTTGATGCCCGAGCCCACGACGATGTTGCCCTGGGTGCCGACGTCCAGCGTGCCCGTGCCCTGCACATTGGCCGTGACGGTGGGATCGCTGCCCGTTCCATAATATTCGTTGTCGGTGCCGGTGAGCGTGATGGTGCCGCCTGACAGGTAGCCGCCGACTCCGGTCAACTGCGGCCCATAGGTGGAGAAACTGTCGTCGGTGAAGTTACCCGAGCCCTGGACTACGACGCCGGTGCCGCCGTTGTTCTCGAAGCCGCTTTCCTGCACCAGCGTGATGCCCGATGTGGCGTCGATGCCGACTCCGCTGTTGTCCACGAAGTAGGCGCCCTTGACGGTCATGTCGTGCGCACCGTTCTGCAGGGTCAGGCCCGCCACGCTGTTGTTGCGAAAGCCGCCACCTTCCCATTCGAGGCCCTGGGCCACGCCGCCGGCCGGGCTGTTGGCGAAGCGGGCGCCGCCCTGAGCGTTGCCATCCATCCAGGAATTGACGACCAGCCCCTTGTTGACGCTGCCGATCACGTCGAGGCCGATGCCGCCGGTGTCCTCGATGCTGACGTTTTGGACATTGAGGTTCGCGATCGAGCGATCCGTGCCATCGGCCACGATCTTGATGCCATCGCCTTCGGAGCCGGTGCCCACGAGGGCGAAGTTGGAGATCGTGAGGTTGCTGATGTTGACGCCGGCGCCGACGATGATTTCGATCACCGGCGCGCCGTTGGTGATCTGCGAATTGATCGTGGCGCCGCCGAGATCGATGCCGACCGGGCCCGACATCGACTTGGTAAGGTTGATCACGATCGGCGTGGTGACCGTGTAGCTGGGGGCGGTCAGATGCTCGACTGTGTCGCTCGAGAAGGCGGTCTTGATCGCGGTCTCGAGAGCGCTCGATCCCGTGCTGTTCGCGACCGCGCCCGTTGTGACGGCCGAAAGCGTCGGCAGGCCCACGCCGGTCGAGCCGACCGAGACGTTGGCGAAGTCGCCGCCGCCCGCCCCGGCCACCGTCAGCGCCCCATTGGACATCGAGCCGGTGTCGCCGTCCTCCAGCGTCCCACCATAGCCGTTGATGCTGGCAAGCGGCGTCGAATCGGTGCTGCTGTCGCCGATCAGGGTCGAATCGCCATTCTGGAACCCCGTGATGCCCACGGTCTGCGTACCCGACGAATCGGAGAAGGTGTCGGCGTTGAAGTTGCCATAATTCTGGAACGAGATCCCTTCGCCATGGTTGTTGGCGATCGTGCTGTCGGTCACCGAAGTGATGCCCGAAAGGGCGCTGATGCCTGGGCCGCCGTTGCCGCTGATGGTGGCGCCGTCGATGCTCATGTCGCGCGCGCCGTTGTCGAGCATGAGGCCGGCGCCGCCGTTGTTCTCCAGGGCGCCGCCGAACCAGTGCAGCGCGCTCACTTGGCCGCCGTCGAGGTGGGTGAAATAGGCGCCGCCCAGGGCGTTGTTGGTCATCGTCGAATTGGAGACCAGCCCCTCGAACACGCTGCCCTGCACGTCGAGCCCGTAGCCGCCCACGTGATTGACGGTGACGTTGTTGATGTTCCAGTTGTAGAGAAAGCGGTCGCTGCCGTCGGCGACGATCTTGATACCGTCGCCCTCCGCGCCGTTGCCCTGGATGGTGAAGTTGCTGAGCGTCAGGTAGCGGCAGTCGACTCCCGAACCGACGTCGATCTCGATCACCGGCGCCCCGTTGGTGATCTGCGAATTGATGACGGCGCCGCCGAGGTCGATGCCGAGCGGCCCCTCGATGGTGCTGTTTATCTGGATGACGATCGGCTGGGTGACCGTGAAGGTCCCGGTGACGTGCGCCACGTAGCCGCCGGCAATCGCCGCCGACAGGATCGATCCCAGGTTCGAGCCGCCGGTGGGCGCGATGCCGGCCGCGGCGGTGGTCGAAGCGGCTGGAATGGCGTCGAGCAGGGGATCGACGACGGCGCCCGTGATGTCGGTCGCGGCGATCGAGGTATTGATGGTCACTTTGCTCTCCCGTTAACAACAGTCGGTCGATGCCAAGTCACCCGCGCGCCCCAATCGCCGGTGCCTGAATGGTCTTGTTGTCGCGCGTGCATCGAAACCGCTGGCTTCATCGCGGCAGGAGCTGCGAGGAAGGCCGAAGGCGTCGCCGCGAGCCCTGGTACCCGCGGCACTCCTGCTCAGTTGAAGATTAGCCCTTGCCCCCGGTTGAATCCCAATTCGGATCAAAGCGGACGATTTCTCTCGCTCGCGATGTCTTGGTTCCCCGCACTCCTTCTGTCTGTTGAATAGCGAATGCTCCTCTACGCTGCGCAACGCGATACTCCGTCACAAAACGGAAATTTTTCGGTCAGTGCCCCCGATGGACTCCAAATCGGAATCCGCAGTCCCCGTCTCGCGCTCTCCCCACTCGACGAAGTGGTCGGCACGTCAAGGTGGCGTGCATGGCGTTCCCTGTATCTTCCGCCGGCCACCGCGTCTGTCTGGAATCAGACAGTTGGTGCTCAAAACGAATCCGGTACGTCAGGCTTCACGGTGGATAACGTGCGGACGAGCGACGAAAAGTTCGTCGAGCTCGGTGCGCAGCGATGCGTAGCATTCGCAGGCCAGCGCTTCGAGGCCGCGCCGATTGACGATCGTCACTTCGCCGCGCCTGCTGCGGATGAGTCCGACCTTTTGAAGTGACAAAGTCGCAAAGGTCACGCCGGTGCGTTGCACGCCCAGCATCATGGCGAGGAACTCCTGCGTCAGCGGAAAGCTGTCGGACTGCGCGCTGTCGTGTGCGATCAGCAACCATCGGCAACAGCGCTGTTCCAGCGTGTGCAGGCGATTGCATGCGGAGGATTGCGCGAGCTGGCTGATGCGATAGTGCGCGTAACGAAACAGCAGATCGCGCAGCACCGCGCTCCTGTCCATCTCGGTCCACAGATCGTCGAGCGTCATGCGCTTCGCCGTTCCGGGAATGTGGACGATGCAGTCCAAGATCGCGTTTCTCATGCCGAGAATGGTGTTGGCCCCGACCATCCCCTCGATGCCGACGGCGCCGATCTCCACCACCCGGCCGTCGTGCATCGTCTTGATCAGGGACACCAGCCCCCGCTCGACGAAATAGACATGAGTGATCGGCCGATTGATGTTGTGGAGGATCTGCTGGCGCTCGATTCCGATCGGGTGAAGGCGTGCCTGCAAACGCTCGTACGCAGGTCGGGGCATGGCCAGCAAGAGACGGTTGGAGGTGTCCCGATCGTCCGACGAACGAGCCATGGCCCTCCCCCGGCGTGGTGCGCAGAAAGCAGAAAGAAGAACGGCGGTTGAGCCGCGACGGTTGCGCACAGCTACTGTGCGCCACAGACTCGTCACGCTGCAGGCCGTAGCGAGCGATCAATTTGTGTTCAGCGCCTCGATGAAGGCCTTCCGCGCCGCGGCGAGGCGCTTGGCCGGCCAGCCATGCGAGAGGCGCTGAACGCTTATGCTCTAGAGCAGGACGTCAGCCGCGCGACGGCAGGGTGATCTGCGCGTCCCTGAGCGCTCTTTCCAGAACAGGTATCGACGACTGGGCGTCCGACGAACACTTGCTCATCGCGTCACTGACATCGGCCGGCGGTGGACGCGGACGCCTGTCGGCGCTGCTCGAGACGTACATCTGGTACTTTTGGGTGAGCGCGGCGCAGTAGTGCGCATCGTCCATTTGTGCCATCGCGAGCGCCGGCACGGCCGCGGCGATGAGGGCTGCGAGTGCAACACGAGGCTTCATCGTTTGCTCCTGTCGCTGGCGTACCAACGTAAGACAACGGGCACTCCGATAGAATCGCCGCCGCACACGCGCCCACTATTGTCACAACCAATGTCACAACTAGGCCGCTGGGTGGTCACAGTTGGACAGTCGCTTGGTGCGCTAGCGTGGCATCGGAGGATCCGGCCATGCACGACGGCAGCCATCCAGGGCCACGGTCTCACTCGGTGCTTGCCATGGCGGTCGCCCTTTGCGTGATGGCGCTGTCCGCCTGCTCCGCCGCGCCTCAGCCGCAGGCCTTGCAGGCCGACGCGCCCCCCGAAGTGCCCGTGGTCACCCTGAAAGTGCAGGGTTTCAGCGACTACGAGAAGGCCAAGATCCTGCTCGCCGTCAACGAATGGAACGCCACAGGCTTTGCGCATTTCGAATGGGCTCAAGGCGCTTCGACGGAGCCCAAGGCAGGCCCTTCGGCAAAGCTTAGCGCGGCTGCGCCCGAGGTCTGGACCATTGAGAACTCAGCCGCATGGGCTCCCGCGGCGGCGGTGACCTTGAAGCCCTTGCGGATGGTCATCGTGTTCGCCTCCAATCGTTGCGAGCTTTCCGGTGTGATCCGACACGAGCTCGGCCATGTGCTCGGCCTCAGCCATACGACTCATGGCTTGATGAGGCCCAATTGCGCCCTTGGCGCCTACGATCACATCGACGCCGCCACCCTCCAAACTTTGGCAGCCGTCGAGCAGGCCCATGCCGGGAGCACGCCTCTTTCGGAGCGCGAGCCCACGGCCCCGCTCGCGAGCAGAGCTCATTAAGTCGGTTCCATTCTTTGGCCAGCGCCGGGCAAGGGAGGAAGATTATGCTGCCCAATACCCATGACCATATTGGCAATGTCGGCGGGGCGGCCAGCGCCCACGTCGCGATGTTCCTGATTTTCACGTTTCTTGTCGTAGCGGGAGTAATCGCGTTCGGTTAGCCACCCCAGCCCATGGGGCTGGGGCCGGAATTTGTATGCCCGCGCTTCCAGTCCGTTCGGCTTCCGAGGAGAGCTCCCTCAGTCCCCAAATTAGGTCTTGAGATCAGGATCGCTGGCGCTCTCCTCGGCGCGCCGCTGGGCGGCGGACATATCCTTGGGCGTCGCCTTCTTGAGATTCGCGCCAGCGTCCGCTTCCTCGAAATCGACGATGGTGCCGGGCTGCTCGAGCCGGCCGTTGATGTAGCTGAGCTCCAGCACCTTGTGCTTGACGATTGCCATGGGGATCTCCTTTGCAAAACCGCGCGGTCGTGCGGCTTGGGGAAGGAGGGCGGCCCGCGAAGACCGCCCCGCCCGCGCCCACGGAAGGCGCGTTGTCTCCGCTCAGGCGGTGTAATTGCGCGGGTACACCGGCTGCGCGTCGAGGGCCGGCACGAAAGCCGCCTTGATTGTGCCCGCGGTCATGGCCGCGGTGCCGATGACGAAGGTGAGCTTGATGTAGCGGCCCGGCGTGCCCTGCTGGGAGAGCATGGCGCCGACCAGGAACTTGTAGCCCTGCACCAGGCTCGTCACGGCGATCGCGGGAGACTGGTAGCGCACGGTCCAGGTCGAGTTGTCGGGCGAGTCCTGGACCTCGACCTGCAGGGTGGCCGAGCCGCCCGAAGCGAAGGCGGTCACCACCTCGCACAGCAGATAGAGGTCGTCGGTCGCGGCGTCGCCGATGTCGCGCGACACACCAAGGTCGAGCGTGTTGGTCGAGTCGGTGTTGCCCACCACGGTCGGGCTGTCGCCCGCCGGCAGGGTGAACATGTTCTGACTGTCGAGAAGCATTGTCGTTGTCTCCTAGAGGGGTGGGAAGAAGAAGGAAAGGTCCCTCGGCTTCACCTCGGGATGACACCGCCGGCCTTGCAGCCCTTTCCGTGTCATCCCGAGCGCAGCGAGGCAGCTTTGGCGTCAAACGACGCGCGCCTCCGTGTTCAAGAGCTGATCGCAAAGCCTGATCGGGATGCCGCGGAAGGCCGTGTAGGGCTTGCTGTCGCGGGTCTCGAGCGTCAAGAAGTTGTTGGTCTTCTGCAGCGCCTGGATGTCGAGCGCGGTGCGCACCGTGCGGTTGCAGTAAAAGGCCGTGTTGATCTGGCCGGGTTTGGTCATGGTGCCGCCGGGCGCGCCCGGAGGCGGGCTGTTGCCGGCCGCGCCGATCGCCGGCAGCTTGTTCACCGCCGTGATCAGGTTGTTGATCAGGTTCGTGGTGGTGGCCGCGCCTGACGTCACGTTGATGTTGGCGATGCGCACCACATAGCGCCAATCGCGCACCGTAAGCCCGCAGTCCCATTTGAAGTGGGTGCGATAGCCCTGGTAGACGTTGTTGTTGGGGTCGTAGAGCGGCACCTCGCCCAAGTCGCGCACCTGGAGGCCAGCCTTCGATCCCTTGGGGAACAGGCCATGGCAGGTGTTCTGACCCCAGGCGATCAGCCACATCGAGGTGTTGGTCGAGCCGGTGCCGCCGGCATCGACGATGTTGACGCCGTTGTTGGCGCCGGCGATCGCCGAGAAGCGGGCGGCGAGCCCGGTGAAGCGTTCCGGATTGACGGCCGTCGAGCCGTAGATCGCGGTCTGCTGCATGCCTTGGTTCATGCCTTCGATGAAGGCCATGTCCTCGCCCAGTCGGAACTCACCGGTGTTGCCGTTCAAGTCGGCCAGCGCCTTGTCGATGTCGGAGTAGGCCTCCAGCATGCCGGTGGCGTCGCGCACCTGGGCGGTGGTGCTCTTGGACTTCTGCACGCCGTAGTTCAGCAAGCGCCAGGTCGCGGTGGGGAGGCCGGTGCGGACGGTGGTCTTGTGACCGGCGCCGTCGTTGCACTCCATCCACAGCATGTCGGTCAGCATCTCGTTGGTCTGACCCAAGAGCTCGATCACGGCGGCGGGCTTGCCGTCGGGATCCAGTCGAGAGGCCCATTCCGCGAGGGTCAGGGCCGAAGAGGCAATGACTGCCATTGTTCACTCCAGAGGGGGTTGAGGTTCAGGCGGCGTCGGCAGACTGTTTCGGCCCGTTGGCGCCGTAGATGACTTCGGCCGGTGACTTCGGCGGTTCCGGCGGGGCGTCCTTGCCCGGCTGGAATCTGTCCTCCGAGACCATCTGCCCGAGACGCACGAAGGCCTTCACGACCGCGGGGTTGTTGCCCGCGCCTGTGAGGTTCAGCGCCTCGCGAAGTCCCGGCACGCCAAGGCGATCGATCGCGCGGGCCGCCGAAGCGAGAGACGCCTCGAGCTTGTCGCCGCCGATATCGGGATCCGCCTTGATCTCCGAGACCCATTTGTTCTGCAGGTCGACGAAGGCCTGCACGCCCTTCTGGGCGGCCGCCTGCTCGCGCGACACCGCAAGGTCGATGAATTTCTGCGCCTGCTCCTGCGGCAGGCCGGCTTGTTTGAAGAGGTCGGTGGCGGTCTTCAGCGCCGCATCGTCGACGCTCACGCCTTCCGGCAGCTTGAACTCGGTGTAGACAAGCTCCGGCCCCTCGGAAGCCCTCGGGGCAGGCTCCGGCTGGGCCGGTTCTTGCGGCGCGGTACTTGCATCCTTCTGTTGCGGCGGCGGCGCACCGAGAGCGGTTTGCGCGACGGCCGGAACGGCCTCCGCCGTGGGCGCGGAGGCAACGGCCGCCGCGGCGGTCGCCGGCGGCCCATCGGAAGACCTCGGCGCAGGCGTGCTAGCCGGCGCGTCGCCCTGCGCGATTTCGGGAGTCTCATTCGCCATCGCCTTCTCCTTCGCCAGAATCGGAACTGGAACTGTCCGGGATGCCGCTTGCCTGCTGCTCCGCCGACATCCGCGCGTACTCAGCGGGGCAAAGCCGCATGATCGTGCCGAGGTCGCGCAGGCCCATGTCGCGGCGTCCTTCACGGAAGGCCGTGAGCTCGGGCGTGGGCGCCATGCTCGACCGGAAGACGCCGGCCTCGCCGAGCCGCTCCCACATCAGGAGCCGCCCGCGGGCGTCAGCCATCAGCCACTTGAAGGCTTCGGCGAGCCGGCGCTGGCGCATCTTGCGCGCCTTCACGCGGCGCTCGACGTGGCGCCGATTGCCGGCGTCGTACGCAGCGGAGTCCGGAGAAGAGTCGTCGTCGGAAGAGGTGTCGTTCGTCACGCGGGGCAAATTAAGCCCGCCGACCTGATTCCAACGATTATGGTCGTTAGCTCGACAAGCCGAGGCAAATCAACCGCTTAGCCCGTTCGCGAAAGACACCTCACGTCGAGAAGCACGCCTCGTCGGATGAACTCGGGTAAACTCCGGCGAGCGCCAATGATCTTCGCTTCTCATCAGGTTCCGTCGCAGCGCGGCGTGTTCCACCGCTTCTGGCGCGGCGAGTGCTCTCTCCCCTTCGCCTACTGGGTCATCGGCTGGTCGGGAAACATTGCGCTCGCGCTCTTGCTGTTCGCGATCACGACCTTCGTGCGCGAGCAGGCCTACAACCCCTACCTGGTGCTGGGCGCGCTGTCGGCGTTCTGGGGCCTGACGGCGGTCGTGCAGCTCTATTTGTCGGTCGGCATCTGGCGCACCGCGCGACGCTATCGAGCGGTCACGGCCGGCGCGCGCAAGAGCGGGCTGTGGGGCGTCGCCGCCCAGGCCGCCGCGATGTTGAGCGTGCTGGGCTTCACGCTCCTGCTGGTCAGCAGAGGCGCCGCTGAGCTCGCCGAGGGGTTCGACATGGCCCTGCGCGGCGACCCGGCGGTCGGGCCCTACTCCATCCGCCTGATGCGCAATGGAACCGAGGCGGAGGTCGCCGGCGGCTTCAAGTTCGGCCTGTCGCGCGACGCTCAGCGGCTGTTCGCGTCAGCGCCCAAGCTTGCCGTGCTGCATCTCGACTCGGCCGGCGGGCGACTGGGCGAGGCCATCGAGCTTGCCCAGCTGATCCGCGCCCGCGGGCTCGCCACCTACGTGTCCGCCAGCTGCAGCTCGGCCTGCACGATCGCCTTCCTGGCCGGTCGTGAGCGCTACCTGAAAGAAGGCGCCAAGCTCGGCTTCCATCGCGCGGCTTTCGCCGGCAAGGAGAGCGCGGTGGAGATGCGCCGTCTTCTCGACGCCACCGGCATCGAGCCCGCCTTCGTCGAGCGCGCCGTCGCGCAGCCCCCGGCCTCGATCTGGTATCCGACCGAGGCGGAACTGGCGGCCGCCAACGTGATCCTGGCGGTGGTCGACCCCTACCGCTTCGCCGCCTCAGGCCTCGGCATCCATGCGGCCCTGGAGGATTTCAAGGCGGCCTTGCGCAAGACGCCGCTGTTCGCCGCTGTCGAAATCGCGGCCCCTGCGATATTCTCCGACACCGC
Source organism: Reyranella sp. (assembly GCA_051985755.1). Taxonomy (GTDB): domain Bacteria; phylum Pseudomonadota; class Alphaproteobacteria; order Reyranellales; family Reyranellaceae; genus Reyranella. The sequence continues at coordinate 14,568 of JBPYDO010000203.1, forward strand.
CGAGCTCTACCAACGGCGCTATTTCGAGGGCTGGTCGGAGGGCCAGATCGCCGATGAGATCCGCCGGCAAAAAGTCGCGCCGCTGCTGCGCCAGCGGCTGGTGAGCGCCCCCGACGAGCTGCTGGTCGACTACGCGCGGCTACTCGCCGGCCAGTACCAGGCACTGGGCGCCAGCGACAGCGGCGCCTGCTTCGAGCTCGCGACACGGGGCGGCGATACGCGCACCGCATCGGTCATCCCCAAGGCACTCAACGACCGGGAAATGAGCCTGTCGATCGAGGTGCTGCGCGCGGTCGCGCGGCGCAAGCCCACGACGCCGGCCTTGATCACGGCGGCGAGCGTGGCGCTGTCGCAGAAGTTGATCGAGCAGTTCGGCGTCGACAAGGTTCGGCTCCTCACCACGCCAGGCCAGGTGACGCCCGACCAGTATGGCGTCTTCTGTCAGCTCTCGGTCGCCATGTTCCGCACCATCGGCGAGCTGCCGCAGGATCAGGCGGGCGCGGCGATGAGCAACATCTTCGCCGCGATCGCCAAGCCAGCGGGGAAGTAGTTTTTGCTGGGAGCGCGCCACTCCAGTGGCGCTCATGTTCTTCCGGACCGCGAGCTTCCTGGCTCGCTCATGCTCATGTGCGCGAGACGCGCGCGGTCCGAAAGAGCATGAGAAGAGCGCCACTGGAGTGGCGCGCTCCCAGCCGCTAGCCACCCATTAGGGACGCGCCGCCGCGCGTCAGCAGGAGCACGATCAGCGGCGCAAGCACCGCAAAGAAGGCGTACAGCAACGCCCAGAGCAGCCGCTTTCGCTTTCTTATGCGGCGCAGCCTCCTCCCGTGATCGGAGCGGCTGGTGCCGGCCGCGCGCGGCGGCTCGGCGCCCCGTCCCTCCCTCTGCCAGCCGGCGCTCTGCCGCCAACCGATCCAGCCACCAGCCGTGGCAAAGACCAACAGTATGACCAGCAGGAACAATCCCGACTGCGGCACCCCAGCCCCCAACAAGCCCGCTCGTCATGGTTGGCGAAAAATCCAGGATTCGCAAACCCCCGCCGGCCTCGGCCGGGCGCCTTATCCCCGTCCCAGCATCGCCTGTACGGCGTTGACGCCGCCGCCGACGTCGATCTGGCTCGCGACTTGCGCTCCCTTCACCAGGGCCAGCCCCTGCTGCAGGGCCGCCTGCTGCGCCGATGCCTGGGCGCGGGCCTGGCGCGCCGCCTCGGCCTTGGCCGGATCGACCAGCACGGAGGCCGGCACGCCCAGCATGTCGGCATAGGCCTCCATCGTGCCGTCGGCATCGAGCCGGTCGAGCGCCTCGGGCTTCACGGCGCCGATCTGGGCGCCGAACTGCCAGAAGCGTTCGATGGCGCCGGTGGCGGCGGCCTTCTGCGCCTGGGCCAGCATGGAGATGAACTCGACCTGCAGGCCCCTGAGGTCGACGCCGGCCGGCGGCGGCGGGATCAGGCCGCTGCGCGCCATGATGGCGAACACGCGGCCGACCAGCGGATCGAGCAACTCGTCATGCAGGCGCTCGAGCACCGGCCCCAGCATCAGCATCTTCTCCTCATGCCGCTCGTCGATCTCGCGTGCCGTGATCTCGCGGCGGTCGCTTTCGGCCATCATGAGAAAGAGGTCGGCGTAGAAGGCGCGACTGACGCGCGCCTGCGTGTCGGCGATGTCGGCGCCGAGGTGGCTGAGGTCGATGCGAACGTCGATCGCCGGCTTGAAGGCCTGACCCGCCGGATCGGCGACATAGGTGATGCCGCCGGGCAGCAGGCTCGCCGGCTCGTTGCGCAGCGACGGCGGCGCGACCATGGGCGGCTTGACCTGCTTCTCGATGGCTTCGGCCTTCTGCCGCTGCAGCGCCTGCAGCTGCTGGGCGTCTCCCAGCGCCGTCCAGCCCGGGCCTGAGCCCCAGGTGTCGACGCCGGCAATTTCCCAGCGCGGCGCCATGCAGGGGCATTCATGGTAGCCCGAGGTGCGCAGGAACGGCTGCTCTCCCTGCTGGCCGCGCTCGAACCACACGGAGCGGAAGGGGAGCTGGCTCGAGAGGGAGCCGGCCCATCGGGAAAAAGGTCCCTCGACTTCGCTCGGGACGAACCCTCGCGCGGTCGCGCGCGGGTTCGGCTCGATCGCCTGGACGATTTCGTACTCGATATCCAGCTGGCCGTTGTCGTAGTTGGCGCGGATGCCGCCGCTCACCCGGTCGCGGCCAAAGGTGTCGACGATCCGGCGCACCGTCCACCACATGGTGCGGTAGAGCGTGTCGACCGCCAGCCGGCGCGAGGAGGCGAGCCAGTATTCGCCGGCGGTGAGCGTATAGCCGCGCACGACGTCCTCCTCGTCTTCGTCGACCCAAAGTGCCGCGGTGCCGAACACGCCCAGCTCGCCATAGAGCGTGTGCAGGCAATTGTAGAGGTTCGACTTGGCAAAGATGTGCAGGATGCGCTTCTGCACCTCGTCGAGCCAGGCGCGGATGCCCGGCTGCTGGTTGGCGCGATCATCGACCAGGCGCAGGCGAAACCACGGCCGCGCCGGCGAGGAGATGCCGGCCATCATGCCCGAGGCCATGACGCGCGCCGCCAAGAGCGGCGTGTTGTCGATGATCTTGCGGTCGCGGCGGCGGCCGCGCTGGCTGTCGTTGGCGCCGACGAGGAAGCGGCCGCGACGCGGCGCGAAGAAAGCCGAAAGATCGCGCCAGGTCGACCAGAAGCTGGCGCGCTCGCGGTCGAGCGACGCCAGCCGGTTCACGAAGTAGGAGCGCAGCCAGATCGCATCATCGGCCGCCCCGGCTTGCGACGGCATCATTGGCCCCGTCACTGGCCGAGCAAGGTCTTGAGCGCGAGGCTCGCGGGTCCAGTCACGCCTTGCGGCGAGCTGAGGATGGTCGAGGCGTAGCCGGCGGCCGACTTGGCGCGCTTCATCGCATCGGTCGCGGCTTGGCTGATGGCAGGATCGACCGGCGACGGCGTCGGCGGCGGCGCAGGCGGTG
>JBPYDO010000204.1:0-13575 GCA_051985755.1 Reyranella sp.
TCGGCGTCACCGCCCGGCAGGGCAATGTACGCCTGCCGCCACTGCCGCCGCTCTGGCGGTAGGCGGAATCAACGCGCCAGCCGGACGCTCGCCAGGGTCTCCAACACACCGCCTTCCCGGCTCAGCAGAGCCAGCTCCTCGACGCGGCCGTGCATGGGCAGGTGCTGGCGTTCGACGATTCGCGCGACCTGCTCGGCTTCAGCGGCGTGCTCGAACAGACCCAAGGTGATGTGCGGCTCGAAGGGCTCGCGGCTGCGGACCGGATTGAGGAGATCGTGCAGCTCGACCAATTCCGCGGCGCCGTCGAACGGCTGGGCGTAGAGGTACCGATCGGACCGCACGATACGCTCGATCACGAACCAGAAGGGTGAGAACGCGAGCTCGCGCAACGCCGTGCGCAATTCGCCTTCCCGGCTGCTGGGCGCACCAAACACCAGAGTGAAGTGCGGACCGATCAGGTCCGCCTCGGTGGGATGATACTGGGCCCGCAGCCTGCGCAATGCAGTGTCGTCCGCCTCGCTCAGGACCGGCCAGGCGACGACGTAGAGCACGTCAGCCGTAGCTCTTGGCCATGCCGAAGGCGGGATCCATCGCCGCGCCATAGGGCGGGAAGGGATAGCGCAGCCCGTTCTTGCCAAGATGGCCCATGCCCTCGATAGCGCGCAGGAACTCGTCCGGCGGGCAGGCCATCAGCAATTCATCGTCGGCCACACCGCCGTAGCGCCGCTCGGCGTAGCACGGCAGCGACAGCGACGTCTGGCGCGTGGCAAGCGCGCGGCCCCACGAATCGGCGCAGGCGCTCTCGCCGGTGACCGTGAAATCGTAACGGCGGTAGCGGTGGAACTGCAGCCCGTTGATGAAATAGATCATCTGGCCGGGCGTGCCGTAGAACAGGCAGATGTCGGGCGGATCGAGGCGTGCGGAACGCAGCGGCGAGACGACAAGGCCGTTGTAGCGACCGTTCGGCACGCGCGGCATCTGGGCCTGATGCGCCGCCGCAGCCTCCTTGTTGCCGAACCACACGCCGTTCATGTGGTCGCCCGACAGAAAACCCTCTCCCGGATGGTTGAGCCCGATCACACCGCCGCAGTTGCCTCCGCGCGTGTTGTCGACGGTGATGCCGAGCGTGAAGCCGTACCAGCGCGACTGGGTCACCATCTGGCACGTCGTGAACCTGAATCCCTCGGTCGGCTTGCGCACGCCCGGGATCTTGTCCATGTCCGCCGGGTCCTCGAACAGCTTCATGCCGATCGGCTGGGTGCGGATGCGCAGCAAATCGATCAGCTTGGCCGAGGCCTCGCCCAGCATCTTGCCGTCGATCTTCTCCGGCGGCGTCCACGGCGCGACCTTGTAGCCTGGCGGCAGGGTCTGCACGTTCATCGCGTTCCTCCTTGTTGTGCCCCTAACCTAGACGCAGGCCCTGAGGGCCTCCAGCGTCTCGTCAGGCCGCTCGACCATCATGAAATGCCCGCAGCTCGGGACGACCACGGTCTTCGATCCGCCGATTGCCGCCGCGAGCGGCCTCGCCTTGGCGGGTGGCGTCATGAGATCGCCGTCGCCCAGCACCAGTACCGTCGGGCATTTCACCGCTGCGGCACGCAGCGAGGCATCCTTGTAGACGTTGCAGGCAGCCAGGTCGGCGTGGATCACGCCTGGCCTGTTGGCCGCTAGCACGGCCAGCGCCTCGCGCCGCAGCCAGAGACCGGGCGAAACCATGCCACCCTTGTGCAGGGCAGTCCCCAAGCCCCAGAAGGTCATCAATTCCCGCACCTTGAGCGTGTTGGCCTTGGCGGACTCCAACATTTCGGGATGGACGGGCATCTCAGCGGCCACGCCGCACAGCCCGATTGCCCGCACCTTGTCGGCGTGGCGGGCGGCGCAGTCGAGCGCCACCAGAGCCCCCATGGAGTGGCCGACCAGCGCGGCGCTCTTGAGGCCGGCCGCTTCGACCACCTTGGCCGTCCAGTCGGACAGTTCGGCGATCGACCCCAGAGCGCTACCCTCGGACCAGCCGTGCCCGGGGAAATCGATCGCCAGAACGCTGCGATCGTGGTGCGCGAACCAGCGCGTCTGCAGGCGCCAGGCGGTGCGGTCGAAGCCCGCGCCATGCAGGAAGACCACGGCGGGCCTCGCCGGATCAAATGGCGCCCCGCCAGTGGTGGCGAAGGCCGCCCGGCCATCGACGTCGAGCCGCATGCTCAACCCTTCTGCGACGCCCGCAGCGCCTGCCCGAGGTCGTCCAGGAGGTCCTCGGGGTCTTCCAGGCCAACCGAGAGCCGGATCATACCTTCGCCGATTCCGGCCTCCTTCAGCGCCTTGGCATCGAGCTGGGCATGGGTCGTGGAAGCTGGATGGATCACCAGCGACTTCGCATCGCCGACATTGGCGAGATGCGAGAACAGCCTGAGACGCTCGATGAAGCGCCGGCCCGCTTCGCGGCCGCCCTTGATGTCGAAACTGAAGATCGATCCGGCGCCCTTGGGCAGCAGTCGCTTGGCAAGCGCATGGTCGGGATGGTCGGCAAGCTCCGGCGAAGCGATGCGCTCGACCGCCGGGTTGCCCTTCAGGAAGACGATCGCCTTGTGCGCGTTCTCGACGTGGCGGGCCATGCGCAGGGGCAAGGTCTCGAGCCCTTGCAGAAGATAGAACGCCGTCTGCGGCGCCATGCAGGAGCCGAAATCGCGGACACCCTCGGTCCTCGCCCGCATGATGAAGGCGTGCGGGCCGAACTCCTCTGCGAAGTCGATGCCGTGATAGCCGGCATAGGGCTCGGTGAGGGTCGGGAACTTGCCCGAATGCTCCCAGTCGAAACGGCCGCTTTCGACAATAACGCCGCCGATCGCCACGCCGTGACCGCCGATGAACTTGGTCGCCGAATGGAAAACGATGTCCGCGCCGAGCGTGAGCGGCCGGCAGAGGACGGGCGAGGCGAAGGTGTTATCAACCATCAGCGGGATCTTCGCGGCATGGGCAATTTCGGAAATTGCCGGAATGTCCAGGACCTCGCCGCCCGGATTGCCGATCGTCTCGCCGAGAATGAGCCTGGTCTCCGGCCTGATGGCGCGCGCGAACCCGCCATGGTCGCGCGGATCGACGAACGTGGTCGTAATGCCGAAGCGCGGCAGGGTGAGGCCCAGCATGTTGCGCGTGCCGCCATAGAGCGAGGTCGAGGCGACGATGTGGCCGCCGGCTCCCATCAGCGTGGCGATGGAAATGTGCAGCGCCGCCTGGCCGCTCGCAACGCCCAGCGCGCCCGACCCCTCCTCGAGCGCCGCGACCCGTTCTTCGAACACCGCGACCGTGGGATTGGAGATGCGGCTGTAGATATGGCCGCCGACCTCGAGGTTGAACAGGCTGGCAGCCTGATCGACGTCGCGAAAGACGTACGACGTCGTCTGGTAGATCGGCACCGCCCGCGCCCCGGTCGCGGGGTCAGGATGCTGGCCCGCGTGCAGAGCCAGCGTATCGGGCTTCAGGAACTTCGGCTCGACCACGCGGGCCCTCTCATTGAGCGACCCAGCCGCCGTCGGAGACGAGCTGGCTGCCCTGCATGTTCGACGCGGCATCGGAAGCGAGGAACAGCGCCAGAGCCGCGATCTGCTCGGTCGTGGTGAATTGGTGCTGCGGCTGCTTCTCGGCCAGGAGATTGTAGTTCGCCTTCTCGACCGTGATCTTCTCGGCCTTGGCGCGTTCTTCGATCTGATGCTGCACCAGGGGAGTGAGGACCCAGCCTGGGCAGATGGCGTTGCATGTGACGCCGGTATCGGCGCATTCGACACCGACCACCTTTGTGAGGCCCAGGATGCCGTGCTTGGCCGCCACATAGGCCACTTTGTGCGCCGAGGCCACCAGCCCGTGGGTGCTGGCGATATTGATGATGCGGCCCCATTTCCTCGCCTTCATCAGCGGCAGCGCCGCCTGAATGGCATGGAACGTGGCGCTCATGTTGATGGCGATGATGGCGTCCCACCTGTCGGCCGGGAACTCCTCGACCGGCGCCACGTACTGTATGCCGGCATTGTTGACCAGGATGTCGACGCTGCCGAGCGTCGCCTTGGCCTTGGTCACGAGGTTGGCGATCTGCGATGGCTTGCTCATGTCGGCGCCATCGTATTCCACCTTAACGCCGCATTTCTTGATCATGTCCTGACGTAGGTTCTCGATCGAACCGGCATCGCCGAAGCCGTTCAGCATGACGCCACAGCCTTGCGCGGCAAAGGCTTGCGCGATGGCGAGCCCGATCCCGCTGGTCGAGCCTGTAACGATGGCAGTCTTGCCCTTAAGCGACATCACGCACCTCTACGATCTACTTCTTGAAAAAGGACGCCGCGGCCGAGGCGTGACTCTGCTTGGCCTTGACCTTGGCTTCGACCCTGTCGATCTCGGCCTTGAGCGCCGCGACATATTCGTTGAGGTCCTCGATGTTCATGTCATCGAGGTTGAGCGGCGTCTTCTTCTTGTGGCGGGGGTCGAGATCGTCGAGGTCGAAGGCCATGGCCCACCTCCAAGGGAGCGGCTAAGGGAGACCTACCATCGCTCCTCCTGCTCCGAAAGGCCGACCAATGAGCGCGCTTCCCGCCACGATGACATGTGTCGAAACAAAGACTGCGGCGGCACACGCCGAGCTCGAGCGCGCCGATCACGTCGGCAAGGTGATGTTGACGGTCTGAGCGCGAACGCTCAGTGCCGGTGCTCGACGTCCGGCTGATCGGCCTCGGCGGGATCGACCGGCACGTCAGCCGGCGGAGGTTCGCTCGGCGGCGTCTCGGAGGCCGGCGGAGCTTCTGGGGCCGGCGCCTCGCCGGCGGCAGCCTTGGCGGCTGCCTTCTTGCGCGCGGCGTCCTCACGCGCGGCCTTGCGGCGGGCGCGGTCGACGGCGTCATTGAGATCCTTCAAGGTGCAGAGGCCAAGCGTCACCGGGTCGCGCGGCCGCACATTCTGCATGTTCCAGTGCGTGCGATCGCGCACCGATTGCACAGTGCTCTTGGTCGAGCCCACCAGCTTGGCGACCTGGCTGTCCTGCAACTCTGGATGGACTTTCAGGAGCCACGCGATGGCGTCGGGTCGATCCTGCCGCTTGGCGACGGGCGTGTAGCGCGGGCCCTTGGAGCGAACCACCGGTTCCGGAACGTCGCGCGGACTAAGCTTCAGCCGGGCTGCAGGATCGGATTCGGCGCGCTTGATCTCCTCCTTGGTCAGCTGGCCGTTGGTGGTGGGATCGAGGCCCGTCATGCCGCCCGCCACCTCGCCGTCGGCGATCGCCTGGATTTCGAGCGGATGCAGGCCCGTAAAGACCGAAATCTGATCGAAGGTCAGGGTCGTGTTCTCGACCAGCCAGACGGCGGTCGCCTTGGGCATCAAGACTTGCGACATGAATGGTTACTCCTGAGCCCGGATATAGAGAGACCCCCCGCCCCCGCCAACCTCAAAATACCCCTCTGGGACCCCTCGGAAACAGCAGGAATGGCAGCAAAAAGAAACGGCCGGGAATATCCCGGCCGTCCCTTTGAAAGCTCTAGATCGCGTTACTGGATCACGATCTCGACGCGGCGGTTCTGCGGCTAGCGCACGCCGTCGGCGGTCGGAACCAGCGGCTGAGTCTTGCCCTTGCCGATGACCGTGATCGCCGTCGCCGGCACGCCCTCACGCACCAGGGCATCCTTGACCGCATTCGCACGACGCAGCGACAGCGCCATGTTGTAGGCCTCCGGGCCCGACTTGTCGGTATGGCCGGTCGCCGTGATGCGAGCATTGCCCGTGGCCTTGAAGACCTGAGCCGCCTGCCTGATGGTGTTGAGCGCCTGAGCCGACAGGTTCGAGCGATCCCAATCGAAGAACACCATGAACGACTTCACTTGCGGAGCCGGCGGTGGCGGCGGCGCTGCAGGCGCCGGCGGGCCGAACTTGTAGGTGAGGCCGAGCATGACGCTGAAGTTGTTGTTGCTCCAGGTATTGCCGTTCACGCTGGGGTTGGTCGTGCCGTAGTAGCGGCCGTCGAGGTCGATACGGAAGTTGCTGTCGACGTTCCAGCCCAGACCCAGGATGCCCTGATAGGCGAACTGCGTGCTGCCCAGTGAGGTGCTGCTGTCGACCAAACCAAGGCCGGCGCCAGCGCCGATGTACGGGGTGATCGTCGCACCGGGCGAGAAGTCGTACAGCAGATTGGCCATGATACCGAGCTGGCCGATCTGGTTTGGATTATTCAGGCCGTTGACGACCGAGCCGCCCAGCTGGTTCTGGCGATAGATGCCTTCCAACTCGACCCGCGGGCCGACGAAGTCATAGCCAATGTGGCCGCCGGCAGCCCATCCGGTCTGCGGGGTGATGCCAAGACCGCCGATTGTGGTGTTGAGCAGCCAGTTGAGACCGCCTTCCGCACCGATGTAAAAGCCTTCAGACGGAGTCTGCGCCTGGGCCATGACCGGAAGCGCAACCAGCGCAGCAGCGGCCATCAAAGCCTTCTTCATGAGTTCTTCCCCTCGTTTATGAAACCTGACGAGCGTTGGCGGGGCTGGGTCGATCACCAACTCCACTACGAATATACACACCACAACTGGTGAGGTGCAAGGAGCCGGGCGTTTTCGCGGCGAACCTGTGGCCGTAGCGCAACAGTGGGCAGAATCGCGCGTTAGAGCGCTGTTATTCAACCACTATATGTAGATTACTTGTCCTTGGAATCGATGGGCAGCACGACGCCCAAAACCATCCCGACATTGTTGTCAGGGCGCCCAAAAACGCCGGGCAACATCGGGTAGTAATCCGGCTTCGAGTGCGTCGCATCGACCACTGGCTTAGGCGTCTTGAGGCCCAACGGACCAGGCGCTGGCGGCGCGTTTTCCACCCTCACGACCGACGTGGCCGTCGGTGCCGATGAGCTGGGCAGTCCCTGTGGAAGAGCGTGCGCGGAGCTGGGCGCAGGCTGCGCAGGGCTTACAACCGATGGGGCATCGGACATGGCGTCCTTGGCGGTCGGCCCGACGATGGCAAAACCAGTGGGTTTCTTATCGAAATCCGCAGCAAGACCCTGGCTGGCCAAGCCCAGGCAAACAACCATCGCGAAGCTTGCGAGGCTAAGCGACCGCGTTCCCAGGGTGATCCTTTCCAGCGACATTCGGCGTGACCTTCCTTGCCTGCGTGTGGGGCTCGATGCAGATAAATTACCCCAAAACTGCGGCAGCATTTGGCGCCAACGCAGACATTTTGCCACGCTCGGGGCTGCGGTAAACCACAAATTGCGCAATTTCACGTCATTTGAACTGCGAGGAAGCGCCATGGGTCAGTACAGCAAGGTTGAAACGGACGGCCGCCTGATGATCGTCACCATCAACCGGCCCGAGGTCTACAACGCCTGCCACCCGATGGCGAACGAGGAGCTGGTCGCCGCCTTCGACGAGTTCCAAAACAATCCAGAGTTGTGGGTGGCCATCATCACGGGCGCCGGCGACAAGGCGTTCTGCGCCGGCAACGACCTGAAATATCACGCCGAACTGCGCGCCCGAACCGGCAAGCGGCCGGTCCATCCGGCCAAGGGTTTTGGCGGCCTTGCCAATCGGTTCGATCTCGACAAGCCGGTGATTGCTGCGGTCAACGGCGTCGCCATGGGCGGCGGCTTCGAGATCGCGCTTGCCTGTGACATCATCGTGGCATCCGACAAGGCGACGTTCGCGCTGCCGGAGCCGCGCGTCGGGCTGGCTGCCGGCGCAGGCGGCATGCAGCGGCTCTCGCGCATGGTCCCGCTCAAGAAGGCGATGGGCATGCTGCTGACCGACCGGAACGTCTCGGCCAAGGAAGGCTTCGAACTCGGCTTCGTCACCGAAGTCGTGCCGCATGGCGAGCTGATGGCGGCGGCCCGACGCTGGGCCGCCGACATCCTCGCCTGCTCGCCGATGTCGGTGCGCGCCACCAAGCAGACGGTGATGCGCGCGCTCGACGTGCCGGCGCTGGAGATTGCGATGCGTAACCGGAACTACCCCGCCTTCGTCGCCATGACCCACAGCGACGATACGGTCGAGGGGCCGAAGGCCTTCGCCGAAAAGCGCAAACCCAATTGGAAGGGGCGCTGACCGTTTCGCGGCCTTGAAGTCTATTCGCCGGCATCGGACAGGGCCGCAACGGGCTGCCGCTTCTGCAAGCGGGCCCGCGCCCAGCGTTGACCCGGCATTTCCACCAGGTAGTGCAGCAGGGTTGCCGCAAGGAGCGACGCCACTCCCGCCACGACAACGCCTTGCAGCGTCGTCCAGCCATGCTCCACGCCCAAGCGGATGATGGTGAAACCGAGCACGCAATGGACGAGGTATAGCGGATAGGAGATCCGGCCGACGAAGAGTAGCGGTTGCCAAGTCAACCATTTGCCGTGGCGACTCGCGGCGAACCACACCAGCGCCGCGAACGCTGCCGCCAGCGGCAGATAGACATAGCCGGGCGCCCAGAAGGCCTGCTCGCCGCCGCCATAGGCCGTGGCTGCGATGGCAGCGGCGAGCGCTACATAGGTGATCGGCCGGGCGGCGCCCGAGCGCAGGCGATAGAGGCACATGCCAATCAGGAAAAAGGCGCTGTAGCCAGCGAGCAGCACGATGGCGCTGCGGTGATGATGGGAAACGTCCACGGTCGCGAGGAACAGGTAGCCGAACGCCATCAACACAAGACCAAACCCTTCGATCGAGCGCAGAGCGCCCAAGCGCAGCGCCAGCGCGATGTAGCCGTAGAACACCAGCTCATAGGTCAGCGTCCAGTAGGGCAGGTCGACGCCCGGCTCGCCAAACAGGCTGGGCGCCATGGTGAGGTTGGCGACGACCTGCGGCAGCGTCGGCGTGTTCAAGGGCGGCATCGGCGCGTAGCTCAGGATCACGGTCGCGAGCAGCAATGCGGCAACGAAGGCGGGCATCAAGCGCGAGAACCGGCTGACTACGAACTCGCGCACGGTTTTCTTGCGCTCGGTCGTCATCAGGATCACGAAGCCGCTGATGATGAAGAACAGCTCGACGCCGAAATGGCCCGGCCCGAGATTGATCGCAAGCGCACGGCGCGCGGGATAGAGCACATCGTAGTATTGCCCGTGGTGATGCAGCATCACCGCGGTCGCAGCGCCCCCACGCAGAACATCAAGGGCTTCGATGCGGCCTGTTCTCGTTCGCACCGTGTACCCTCACAACTAAGCGACCGAACAAAGCGACCGGACTGGCGGGCGCAGTGTAACGTCGGCGCAGCGTCGAGGGCGTGTGACTACGCGGTGACTTTGCTGTGGCCTGATCTTCGCGCGGTCAGCGCAATCAGGTGTTGGCTTTCAATGCCTCGTTGGCGCGCGAGATGTTGACTTCGTGGCTCTGCAGCATCTCGGCGAGGTCGCGATGCAGCCCGTCGTCGCGCACCTTGGGCAGCATCTCGCGCAGCTTGCGCACCACCCAGCCCTGGCCGCGGTTGAGGAAGGCGATGCGCTCGGGCAACGCCTCGATCGCCATTGCCTTCTCCTGAAAAGCGCCGACGCGCGGCGATGGCGGCGCGCCCAACGCCTTCAGCTGGCGCAACAGCATGGCGCACCAGCGTGCTTCGTCCTTGTGCACGTCGCGCAGCAAGTCGACGAATGGCGTGCCGTCGGCGGCCTGGGCGCTTTTCAGCGCAACGCCCGTGCCGGCACGTTCGGCCTCCAGGAGCTCGTTTAGGAACGCCGCAATCTCGTCGCGGCTCGCGTAGCCCATGTAGGCGGGATCGGCCTCATGCGCGAGGCAAGCAGGCGAACTGGGTTTGGGATCGTCGGTGGACATGCTGACCTCGTCGGAATGGTCTGCCGTTGTGACGCACACTGCAAGCCTGTTGACCGCGGCGCCGGCCGCAGCCCATAAGAGCGATATGGGTCTCGACCTCGCCTTCATCAATCGTCGACGCCGCGGCGTTGCGGCGGGCGATGGCGCGCGAAGTGATCGGCGACGACGTTGATCTTGCTTCGTGAATGACATTGCACCCGCCGTCCCGGCGGGTTTTTCTTGCCCTCGATTCAGGAACGACCCATGACACCACTCTTCTTTCTGCCCGGCGCCGGCGCCTCGCCGCTATTCTGGCGGCCGCTGGGCGACCGCCTGCCGGCGAACCGGCCGAAAGTCTATTTCGGCTGGCCGGGGCTCGGCGATCAGCCCGCCGATCCGGCAATCAAGTCTCTCGATGATCTCGTGGCGCTGGTTGAAGCACGCCTAGGCCGTGAGCCCGTCGATCTCCTCGACCAGTCGATGGGCGGCGTCATCGCGGTGAAGCTGGCGCTGAAACGGCCCGACGCGATCCGCCGCATCGTGCTCTCGGTGACCAGCGGCGGTGTCGATGCCGCCGCGCGGGCAAGAGCCCTGCACGACTGGAGCGTCGACTATCGCCGCGACTACCCCAATGCGGCTCCGTGGATCTACAACGCCGGGCCCGACTTGACCGGCGCGATCCACCGCATCGCCTGTCCGGTGCTGCTGCTGTTCGGCGATGCCGATCCGATCGCGCCGCCTTTTGTCGGCGAGCGGCTGGCCTCCCTGCTGCCCAACGCGCGGCTGGTGATCATCCGCGGCGGCGATCACTCGCTAGTCGCCAATCGCGTCGATGAGGTGCTGCCGCTGATTGAGCAACACCTTCGCTAGAAGGCCTCGGCCGGAATCGCCATCACGGTCGCGGCACCCGCCTTGATCTGGTGGTTGAGCGACGTCGTCTGCGGCAGAATACGAGCTATGTAGAAGCGCGCTGTGGCGAGCTTGGCCTCGTAGAAGGCCTTGTCGCCGCCGTTGCCGAGCCCCTTGTGCGCCGCGATCACGATGCGGTTCCACATGAAGGCCATGGCGGTGAGCGCCATCAGGCGCAACAGATCGCTCGCGGCGGCGCCCGCCTCGTCGGGGTTCTTCATCGCGTTCTGCATCAGGAAGAGCGCGGCGTCCTGCACGCGGCCGAGCGCCTTCTCCAAAGGCTCGACGAACTCTTTCATCTTGTCGTCGGTCTTGTGCTTGGCAACAAAGCCGGAAATCTCACCCAACAGCCGCTGCGCCGCCCGGCCGCCCTTCATCGGCAGCTTGCGGCCGACCAGGTCTAGCGCCTGGATGCCGTTGGTGCCTTCGTAGAGCTGGGTGATGCGCGCATCGCGCACCAACTGCTCGACGCCGTTCTCGCGGATGTAGCCGTGCCCGCCATAGGTCTGCACCGCGAGGTTGGCGCACTCCGAGCCCATGTCGGTGAAGTACGCCTTGATGATCGGCGTCAGCATCTGGATCAGGTCGTCGGCTGCCTCGCGGCGCGCCGCATCGGGATGGCGATGCGCCTCGTCGATCAACATGCCGGTCCATAGCGCCAGCGCCCGCGCCGCTTCGGTGAATGACTTCTGCGTGAGCAGCATGCGCCGCACATCGGGATGCACGATGATTGGATCGGCCGGACCCGACGCGTTCTTGGGCCCGGTGAGCGAGCGGCCCTGCAGGCGCTCGCGCGCATAGGCGACGGCGCTCTGGTACGAGGCCTCGGCGATACCCAGGCCCTGCATGCCGACGCCGAGTCGCGCGGCATTCATCATCACGAACATCGCCGGCATGCCTTTGTTCAGCTCGCCGACCAACCAGCCCTTGGCGCCGTCCAAATTCATCACGCAGGTCGACGACGCCTTGATGCCCATCTTGTGCTCGATGGCGCCGCAGCGGATGCCGTTGCGCTCGCCGACCGTGCCGTCCGCCTTGGGAAGGAACTTCGGCACCAGGAACAGCGAGATGCCCTTCGTACCGCCCGGCGCATCGGGCAGCCGCGCCAGCACCAGATGGAGGATGTTCTCGGTCAGGTCGTGCTCGCCCGCCGAGATGAAGATCTTGGTGCCGGTGATGGAGTAGCTGCCGTCGGCCTGCGCCTCGGCCTTGGTGCGCAGCATGCCGAGGTCGGTGCCGCAGTGAGGCTCGGTAAGGCACATCGTGCCCGACCAAGTGCCGTCGCTGAGCTTGGGCAGGTAAAGCTTCTTCAACTCTTCGGAGCCGTGCGTCGCCAGCGCCTCGTAGGCGCCGTGGCTCAGGCCCGGATACATGCCGAAGGCCTGGTTCGAGGCGGTGATCATCTCGGTGATGGCGAAGCCCACCGTCGCCGGCAGCCCCTGGCCGCCGTATTGCGGATCGCAGGTCGTCGCCGTCCAGCCGCCTTCGCGGAACTGATTGTAGGCTTCCTTGAAGCCCTTGGGCGTGCGCACGACGCCGTTCTCGTAGGTGCAGCCTTCCTCGTCGCCCGTGCGGTTGAGCGGGAACAGCACGTTCTCACAGAGCTTGCCCGCCTCCTCGAGGATCGCCTGGATGGTGTCGGGCGTGGCGTCCTCGTAGCCCGGCAGCGTGGCAAGGCTCGCCACGTCGAGCACTTCGTTCAGCACGAACTCGATGTCCCTGAGCGGCGCCTTGTAGACGGCCATGGTTCCCCTCCCTAGTCCCTCGCGGGATCAACACCGCGCTTCTTGAGCTCGGTCGTGACCAAGTTCTGTACGTCTTTAATCTCCTGAATATGTGCGTCGAGATCGTGACGCTTCACTTCCAAATCGGCGAGAAGACCACGCGTGCGCTTCAGCAGCTCGCGCATCTGATGCACGCCGGTGCGATCGACCTGGTACAGATCGAGCAGCTCCTTGATCTCGGCGAGCTTGAATCCGAGGCGCTGACCGCGGCGGATCCAGCCAAGCTTGGCCCGATCGCCCACGCTGTAGAGGCGCGTCAGCCCCTGCCGGCGCGGCTTGATCAGGCCCTCGTCCTCGTAGAAGCGGATGGCGCGCGCCGTGATCCCGAACTCGCGCGCGAGTTCGGCGATGCTGTAGATGCGTTGATGGTCCTGGGCGGCGGTCTTGGCCGCACGCGCCGGGGACGTATTGGCGGACGAAGCGGCATCGGGCATGGAACATTCATAGTTGACGTTTACGTAAACGTCAATGAGGGTGGCCAGCAAGCGCCCTTTCCAAAGCGTCTCGTGATTTACCTGACCAACGGGAGACCAGCGGCCCTCAGATGACCTTGGTCTTCCGCATCTCCTTGACCTCTTCCGGCGTGCAGCCGAGCCACTCGCCGTAGATCGCCTCGGAATCGCCACCGAGAATCGGGGCGGATTTCAGCGGGACCTTGGTGTCCGACATCCTGAGCGGCCAAGCCGGGACAATCACCGGCCCGCGCACCGGATGCTGGATGGTCTGCATCATGCCGCGCGCATGCAGGTCGGAATCGTGCATCAGCTCGAGGGTGGTCTTGACGGCGCCGCAGGGAACGCCGGCGCCGGCGACGATCCGGGTTACCTCGTCCTTGGTGCGGGTCGATGTGAATTCCGTGATGGCCGCATTCACTGCCTCTCGATTCTGGGCGCGGGTCGGGCCGTCCTTCATGCGCGGATCCTTGAGCAGGTCCTCGCGGCCGATTGCCTTCACCAGGCGGCGCCAATGGTCCTCGTTGCCGCGCGAGGCGAAGATGTAGCACCAGTCGTCGAGCCCGCCCGGCGCGCACTTGTAGAGGTCGCCCGGCGCAGTCCCGATCACCGTATTGCCGCCGCGCGGCAGCTGGTCGTTGCGCGCGGCCTGGCGGCTCATCGGCGTGCGGCAGTAGTTCAGCATCGCAT
>JBPYDO010000205.1:0-10696 GCA_051985755.1 Reyranella sp.
GCGCGCGCCGGCGCCTCGGGTGTAGCGCTCTCCTTCTGCGACGGCAGCGAGCGTGGGCAGCTCAAGAGCATCGAGCGGCTCACCAACCAGCGCATCACCGTGATCGCGACCCCGGCCAACGAAGATCGGCCTATGGAACCACGGCGCGAGCCGCGCAATGACCGTCGCCAGGAGTATCTTGGCGAGCCGCGCCGGCTGCATTGGAAACGTCGGCGTCGCCACGCAGCGTGACGGAGGACCGGGGCGCGCCTAGGACCTAGTAGACGCGTCGTTCCATGCGGGCGAGGATCTGGACGAACGAATCGGGCCCGACGGCGGTGTCGCCCTTGAACGGCTGATCCATGATGAAGACGAAGCCGACGAAGGCGCCGATCACGGCGACCTGGATGGCCAGCACGGAAGTGCGGAAGGCCGTCTGCTGGATGGTGCAGCTGACGACGATCAGCCCGGCCAGCGCGAACAGCACGACCTGCCAATAGATGATCGGCAGCCCGAGACCGACCGTGTTGAGGCGCGCGGCGCGCGCTTCGGCGATGGCATCCAGCGACTTCAGCATTTCCGCCAGGATCAGGCCCTGCCGCGTGGTCTCGGGATCGATCGCCAGGATGTGGCGCGACACCGGCGTGAAGGCGGCGCTCGTCGCTGCGTTGCCGTTGACGTTGCCGTTCAGCATCTCGGGCCATTCGTCATGAATGATCGACAGCGCGTAGGCGCGCAGCAGCGGTCGCACGTCGCGCGCCGACTGCTCGCCGTAGCGGGTGAGCAGCCGGTCGAATTGGTCGATGCGAGCCGCCTCCGCCGCGACCAGCGAATCGGCTTGCCGGAAGTTGATGTCGGCCTGAACCAGGGTGAAGGCGAGCAGCAGGCTGGTCAGCGTGAACAATGTCGCCTGCATGCGTATGACGAAATCGGTGTTGGCGTCGCTCGGCGCGAGCCAGGGCAGCCGCTGGAGGAAGCGCGGCAGGAAAACGACCAGCAGCGCCAGCGTCGCGGCGGGTATCACCAGCAGCGCCGCTTCGGGAAGATTGTAAAGCCAGTCGATCAAGGGGCAGTCCGGACGGTGTCTTGGCAGGCGGGAGCGGACACTACACCGGTCGCGCGGTCGGGGGCCACCGGGATGCATTTTTCAGAGGCAATGCATCGCGCGTCGATGAGCGACGTGCACACGACGTGCACACCAAGACCTTTCATTGCCGGTCGGGCTGGAGTATTTGCGGGAAGACGGCGCCACGCGGAGAGCGGCCAATGCTACGTTTCTTGATTCGCTTGATCATTACGCCCCTCGCCATCGCCTTCATCGATCTCTTTGTCCTGATACCTCTCGTGCTGGCGACCTTCGACGTGGTGCGCGGTCTCTGGCAAGGCCAGAACATCCAGCAGCCGATGGACGTTGTCGAAGGCATGGGAGTGATCTTGATCGGTTGGGGCGTGGCGTTGGAGGAACGCGGCGAGATACGGGAGATCTTCGGATTGCTGCGCGTGCCGGACCATGCGAGGCAGCGCGCCATCGACCACGGCTGTCACAGCACGGGGATCGGCCTTCTGATCTTCGGCCTGTTCGCCGAGATGTGCATCGAAGCCATCCGGCTGCCGAACCACATTGTGTACACCAAGGGTATCGACCCGGCGATCCTTGGCCTGGGCGCCGTCTTCATGGCGATCTGCGTCTACGTCCTCGTCCGGCACCTCGTGATGCTGGCCGTGACCATGTTCCGAAACGCGCCTGCGGCATCGCACGCGCCCGATTGACCGGCGCTTTCTTTCAGACGATGCCTTCTTCCCGGAAGATCTCCAGGCACTTGCGCAGGGCGCGCTCGTAGCGCGTGCGTTCATTGGCCATCGTCTCGGGTGTCCAGTCGAAGAAGCCGCGCCCGGTCTTGAAGCCGATGCGGCCCTGATCGACATTCCTCTGCAGCACCGGCGGCGGGCCTTTCTCGTTGCACAGGTCGGGATAGATGATCTTGGCGACGGCGCAGGTCGTGTCCCAGCCCGAATGCTCCTTCTGCACGATGGGCCCGGCCGCGGCATAGCGGAAGCCGAAGCTCAGCCGCACCGTGGCATCGATGTCCTCCGGCGAAGCGACACCCTGCTCGATCAGCCACAGGGCTTCGCGCATCAGGGCGCCCTGGATGCGGTTGCCGAGAAAGCCGATCACATCCTTCCTGACCTGCACCGGCCACTTGCCGAGCGAGGTCATGATCGCGCCGACCTGTTCGGCAAGCGTCACGTCGGTGTGGACCGAACGCACCACCTCGACCAGCGGGATCAGGTGCGCCGGCATGAAGAAGTGCAGGCCCATCATGCGGCGCTGCGAGCCGAGTCCCTTGCCGATCTCGCTGATCGGGAAGCTCGATGAATTGGAGGTGAGCGCGCAACCGGGCCCAGCCAGCGTCTCCATCTCGGCGAACAGCCGCTGCTTCAGCAGCAAATCCTCGGTCACCGTCTCGACGGCGATCTCGATCTTCTCCCAGGCCACCTCGCCCAAGGCGGCGAAGGTCCGGAGGCCCGATGTGTCGGCGGGCTTGCCCATCGCGACAAGCGCCTTGGCAAGAGCCGCCGGCAAGCCGTCGCGCGTGGCGGCGGAGCGCGACACGACGTCGACCTTCCAGCCGCCGCCGAGGAACATGGCGATGATGCCGACGCCCATCGTGCCGCCACCAAGCACGAGCGCGTGGTGTTCGCGTTGCGACATTCTCCTGCCTCCCAACTCGACGGATGACCCCGGCGCGGGGCACAATGCGTTTCACTTATATGAGGGGAAACGCATGAGCGGTACCTACAAGGATATCGGCGTGTCGAGCGATGGTCATGTCGGCATCGTCGAGATGCAGCGTCCGCCGCACAATTTCTTCGACAATGCGCTGATCAACCAGATCGCCGACGCCTTCGAGGCGTTCGACCGCGACGGCAATATCCGCGCCTATGTGCTGTGCGCCGAAGGCAAGTCGTTCTGCGCCGGCGCCGACTTCCAGAACCGGCCCGCGACCGGCAGCCAGTCCGAGACCGGCAAGCATCTCTACAAGGAGGCGACGCGCCTGTTCCGCTCCAGGAAGCCGTCGATCGCGGCGGTCCAGGGCGCGGCGATCGGCGGCGGCCTGGGGCTCGCCGTCATGGCCGACTTCCGCGTCACCTGTGCCGAGGGCCGCTTTGCCGCGAATTTCACGCGGCTCGGATTCCATCCGGGATTTTCGCTCACCTT
The DNA here is from genome assembly GCA_051985755.1 of Reyranella sp. Classification (GTDB taxonomy): domain Bacteria; phylum Pseudomonadota; class Alphaproteobacteria; order Reyranellales; family Reyranellaceae; genus Reyranella. The sequence continues at coordinate 3,200 of JBPYDO010000205.1, forward strand.
CACCCTGCCGCGCCTGATCGGCCAGCAGCGCGCCAACCTCATGTTCTATACCGGACGGCGCATCGGCGGCGAGGAGGCGGTGGCGTGGGGCCTGGCCGACCAGCTGGTGCCGCTCGCCGAGGTGCGCAAGGCGGCGCTGGCGCTCGCCAAGGAGATCGCCGAATCGGCGCCGCTGGCGCTGCTCTCCACGCGCGAGACCATGCGCCGCGGCTACGCCGATGCGGCCGAAGCCGCCACCGAACGCGAGCTGGTCGAGCAGGACTGGACGCGCAAGACCGAGGATTTCAAGGAGGGCGTGAAGTCCTACGCCGAACGGCGCGTCGGCAACTTCAAGGGGCGCTAGAGCCCCGTGGGCCAACTCGACGGCAAGGTCGCGATCGTCACCGGCGCGGCGTCGGGCATAGGCGAGGCCTGCGCGATCACGCTGGCGCGCGAGGGTGCCGCGGTGGTGGTGAGCGACGTCGATGCGAGCCTGGGCAAAGGTGTCGTCGAGCGCATCAAGCGGTCGGGCGGCAAGGCCTGCTTCGTGATGCACGACGTGCGCAACGAGAGCGAATGGCCCGACGTGATCGGCGAGGCCGAGAGGCGCTTCGGCCGGCTCGACATCATGGTCGCCAACGCCGGCATCGGCATCTCCGGGCCGCTGGTCGAGATGACGCTGGCCGACTGGCAGCGCCAGCAGGCGATCAACCTCGACGGCGTGTTTCTCTCGATCAAGCACGCCGTGCCGGCGATGCGGCGCTCGGGTGGCGGCTCGATCGTGCTGATGTCGTCGGTCGCGGGCCTGCGCGGCGCGCCCGATCTCGCGGCCTATTCGGCCACCAAGGGCGGCGTGCGACTGCTCGCCAAGTCGGCGGCGCTCGAGCTCGCCGCCGACAAGATCCGCTGCAACTCGGTCCATCCCGGCATCATCGCCACGCCGATCTGGGGCAAGCTGCCGGCCGGCAGTATGGGCGGCCGCCGCAACGCCCCGCTCGATCCGCACGAGCGCGCCGCCCGGAACGTGCCCTTGGTGCGCGCCGGCGAGGCGCAGGACATCGCCAATGGCGTCTTGTTCCTGTGCAGCGAGGCGGCGAACTACATCACCGGTCAGGAGCTGGTGATCGACGGCGGCATGACCGCCGGCCGACGCGTAAGGGAGCAGCGATAGGGCAACGGAGAGGATAGGCAGCCGATGGCGCAAATCGTCCTCGGGATCGGAACCTCGCATACGCCGATGCTCAATCTCGGCCCCGAGGAGTGGCCGCTTTACATCGAGCTCGACCGGCGGCGTCCGCATCGTCGACTCGACGGCCGGCCCGCGACCTATGACGAGCTTCTCGCCGTCGCGCCCGCGTCGATCTGCGCCGAGCTCGCGCCCGAGAAGCACGCGCGGCGCCATGGCGAGGCAATGGCCGCCCTCCAGAGGCTGCACGAGACCCTGACTGGGGCTCGCCTCGACGCCGTGATCGTGATCGGCGACGACCAGCAGGAGCTCTATGGCGACGACAACATGCCGGGAGTCCTGGTCTATCGCGGCGCCACCATCGCCAATGTGCCGTTCCGCACCGGCGCGCCAGAGCCGGCTCGCGCCGGCCGCCCGGAATGGGCGCAGCGCGCCAATGCGCGCTACTACGAGGAAGCCAAGACGCGGCACTATCCGGTGGATGCCGGACTGGCCGAGCACCTGATCGCTTCGCTGGTCGAGCGCGAGTTCGACGTGGCGGTCGCCAATGCCCTGCCGGACGGCGAGGGCGAGGGACACGCCTTTGCCTTCGTGCACCGTCGGATCATCAAGGATCCCGGCGTGCCGGTGGTTCCGGTCTTCCTCAATACCTACTATCCGCCCAACCAGCCCTCGCCGCGGCGCTGCTACCGGCTCGGCCAGGCGATTCGCGAGGCGGTCGAGCGCTACCCGGCCGATCGCCGTGTCGGCGTCGTGGCGTCGGGCGGTCTCAGCCACTTCACGGTCGACGAAGCCTTCGATGGCGAAGTGATCCGCGCACTGCGCGAGAGGGACGCAACCGCCTTGCAAGCCCTGCCGCGCGAGAAGCTCGAAGCCGGCAACTCCGAGATCCGCAACTGGATCTGCGCGGCCGGAGCGCTCGAGCATCTCGACCTCGGCTGGGTGCAATATTGTCCGGGCTACCGCACGCCCGCCGGCACCGGAACCGGCATGTGCTTCGCCGCCTGGTCGTAGTCTTGGCCTAGAAATTCGAGCAGCTCGATCCGACGATTCCCAGGATCACAAAGTCATGACAGGCAAGGCCCGGGTGCCGTGGGTCGGGATAGACGTTGTTGCGGGTCGTGGAGCCGTATTCCCAGCCTTGCTCGAGCATGCACTGCTTGTAGGCATCGGGAGTGTCCGAGCCGGCCTGGATGACGCCGAAGCGTCCATCGCAAGCCTGCGCTGCGGCCTGCAGATCGGCATCGCTGCGCGCGCCGCCGACCGAATAATAGGTCGAATTCTGCGAGACGTAGGGTTGCGTGGATCCGCACGCCGCGGTGCCCAGCAGGGCGAGAGCGATCGACAAGAGCAACCGTTTCATTGCTCCACCTTCTCGTTTCTTTCCTACAGGCGGTACGTGTGCTGCTGCGCAGTCGTTCCCGCACATTTCCGTGTTCGGAGCGGAGCCGCCCCCGCGGCGGGCCTTACATTCCCATCAGCGTCCGCAGTCGAGTGCGCAGTCGCTCGAACGCAGCAGCCGTGCCGATCTCGACGGTCAGCTGATGCCAGGCAGTGGCCGGGCCCTGCAGGGCGGCGATGACGGGTCCCGGCTGCGGCTGCTCCGTCCATGCCACGAGGGTGCGTGAATTGAACAGCATCAGCATGACGACGACGATCGCCGCGATGGCGACGAAGGTCGAAGCACGCGAGGCCCGCATGCCGGCTTCAAGGTCCTCGGTCCCGATCAGATCCCGCTCTTTCACCGGTTTCGTCCCCTAGAACTGGAAGTAGATGAAGGGCGCCGTGTTGTCGCCGCCCAGGATCTCGATGGCGAGCAACGCCACGCCGCTCAGCACGCCGACACCCCAGGTGGGCAGCCGGTGGTAGAGCCGGTCGCAGCGCACCAGGAGATCGGGCGGCATGAACTGCATCAGAGCGCCCAGCGCCAGCAGCACCGCGATGAGGGGCGTCAGGAGCTGCACCGGCTGCGACCAGTCGGTGAGGCCAGCCAGGACCTGGCCGACCTGGTCCATGTCCTGGGCGCGGAAGAAGATCCAGCAGAAGCAGACGAAATGGAACACCAGCAGGATGCGCACGATCTCCATCAGCGTGCCGCGTCGCGCCGTGCCGCCGCCCAGGCTCTCCGAGGCGAAGCGCTCCAAGGCGAGACCCGTCCCGTGCAAGCCTCCCCAGATCACGAACTTGATCGAGGCGCCGTGCCACAGCCCGCCCAGAAGCATGGTGAGCGCCAGGTTGCGGTAGGTGTTCAAGCGGCCGTGGCGATTGCCGCCGAGCGGCCGGTAGAGATAGTCGCGCAGCCAGGTCGACAGCGAGATGTGCCAGCGGCGCCAGAACTCCCGAAGCGAGGCGGCGCGGTAGGGCTGGTCGAAATTGCGCTGGAAACGGTAGCCAAGCAGCGCCGCCACGCCGATGGCGATGTCGCTGTAACCGCTGAAGTCGCAATAGATCTGCACGGCGTAGCCGTAGATGCAGATCAGCAGGTCGCCGCCGTGGTAGGCGCCCGGCGCCACGAACACCTGGTCGACCAGAGCGACGGCGAGCCAATTGGCGATCACCGCCTTCTTGAAGGTGCCCCAGCCGATCAGCAGCACGCCGAGCCCGACGAATACGCGACTGGTGTCGGGCGGTCGCTCGAGCTGGGGCAGGAACCGCGAGGCGCGGATGATCGGCCCGGCGATCAGATGGGCGAAGAAGGAGATGAACAGCATCACGTCGAGCAGCGGCCGTGGCCTGTCGAGATCGCCGCGATAGATGTCGACGATGTAGGAGATGCCCTGGAAGGTGAAGAAGGAGATGCCGAGCGGCAGGATGATGTCGAGATGGCGCACTTCGCGGCCGACACCGAGCGCCGACAGGAGCTCATTGAGATTGTAGACGAAGAAGTTGAAGTACTTGAAGTAGCCCAGCACCAGCAGGTTGGCCGCGACCGCCAGCACCGTGAAGCGCCGCGCACCCGGCGTGCCACGCCGCTTGCCGATCGCATGGCCCATCGCCCAGTTGAACACGACGCTGCCCAGCACCAGGGCGGCGAGGCGGGTGTTCCACGAGATGTAGAACACGTAGCTCGCCAGCACGATGGCAACCTTGTGCAGCGCATGGCGGCGCAGCAGCACCATCGCCCACGAAGCGGGCCAGGTGACGAGGTAGAAGACGAGGAAGCTTAGGGTCGGAAAAACCACCGGTTATCGGCCGCGATACCCGCGCATTAGCTCGTCGAACAGGCGCTCGGCGGAAAGCCCATAGCCGCTTTCGAACATGTGCACGTGGTCGGCGCGTTGCAGCTGCTGTGGCACCCATCGGTCGGCGCCGCAGGCGCCGCCCTGCACGCTCGACCAGTCCCAGAAGAAGGCGCCTTGCCGGTGCGATGCCTGTATCTGCGCTTCGCGCACCAGGGCAATGCCGGCCGGCGTATGCCAGCGGCAGAGCCTGCGATCGCGGTGCGCCATCAGCGCCGAATAGTCGGCAGCTTCCGCCTCGCTGAGCGGCCGGCAACCGATCGTCTCGCGGCGCGGCCCACGGATGCCGCAAAAGTCGGGCAGCCGGTTCGCATCGGGCGGTCCGACGACGACGATCGACGCAGTCGGCACCATGGCGCGCAGCTGCGCCAGCCGCGATTCGTACAGTGACTGGTAGTCGCCAAGGTCGACCGGCGGGCGGAAGCCCTCGTTGGTGCCGAAGGCCAGGATGATCAGGGCGGGTGCGAGCTCGTGCAGCTGGCGCGCGAGATTGCTCGCATTCCAATGGTCGATGATGCCGATCTCGGCCCCGCTGAAGCCGAAGCTCGAGAGCGTCACGCCGCGGTCGCGACGCCAGACCGCCCAGTCGGCGACATCGACAATGCCGTCGCCGCGCGTGCGCAGCTCGAGCGATCGTGCGCCATTGGTGGAGATGGACTTGCGCGTGAGCTGCCAGGCCGGGCCACGCGTGTCGATATCGTCGACGCGCCGGCCGTCGATCGACACCAGAAGATGCCCGCCATTGGCCTGCCGGAAGAAGCCGATGTCGACAGAGTCGAATTGGGAATCGGCGGTGAGCGTCATGGTGTCGTCGCGCCGGCGCGACCGGGTGATGAACCCGGAAAGGCCGAAGGGAAGCTGCGGGTAGTCGACCTTGTTGCTCGACAGCACCGTCCAGGCGCCCTTCTGCCCGACCTCGACCTGGTAGGGTCGCCAGTAGGGGAAGGGGTAACCCGGCGGCATCATGCCTCGTCCGGCATTGCCGAAGCGATCCTGGAACAATTCGCGCAGCCGGCCGCTGAAATGCTCGCCCGCGGTATGGCTGTCGCCGATCATGACGATCGATACGCGATCGCTGCGGCCCGCACTCAAATTGGCCAGGGCGCGATGCAGGTTGCCCAGCGGTCCGCCCGGCGCCGCGGCCCGCGCGACATTGGGCCCACCGGAAGCATCCGACGGCTGGCCGTGCGAAACACATCCCGACATGACCAGCAGCAGGGCGGCCGATAGGCAGGCGGCAAGGCGAAGCAGGGGCGAGGGCATGCGCTACTTCTGCAAAACCAGGCCGATCGGCCGCGACACTTGCATGAGCTTGGCGAGCACCGCGTCGGCGATCATGTCGTAACCCGCGTCGCTGAAATGCACGCCATCCGATGCGCGCACCAGCCGCGACTGGCCCTTGGCGTCCTTGAGGTAGGCGGCGAAGGCGCCATCGGCATCGATCGTCATCGGCCAGGTTTCGACAAGCGCCACCTTGGGCCGGCTCGCGGCCGCCGCGGCGACGAGCGCGTTCATCTGCTTGGCGTCCGCCTTGGCGTCGTCCTCGCGCATCACCGGCAGCAGGATCCACACCAGGGGCACGTTATGCGACAGCACGCGGTCCATGAAGGTCTCGGCGCGACGCTGATAGGCCTCGGGCCATTGCGGCGAGCGATAGGCGGCGGCGAGCTTGCCGTCGGCGAGATAGATGCCGCGCCGGTCGTTGGCGCCGATCATCATCACCACGGCGTCGACCGGCCCGGCGGCGAAGGCCTGGTCGATCATGTCCAGGAGATCGCCGCCGCCGAATCCGATCGAGTTCTTGGCGCCGCGATAAACGGTCATCCGCTTGTTCTGGAAAAGCTTGCGAAAGATGCCGCCCCACACGCCGTCCGCCAGCGAATCGCCCAGCACTGCGATGCAGACGTGCATCGGAATGGGCACCGGCTGCGGAGTCAGTTCCTCGGGGGCATAAGGCGAGGGTTTTGCCGGGTCGGCAGCGCTCGCCGGATCGGCGCCCTCGGCGCCGAGCGGCAAAGCCATTAACGCAAGCAGCCAACAAAACGACACGAGAAGTAAGCGGGCCACTGTCTTGTCTTCTCCCCCGTGGTTCGCCACACTGGTCCCGCTCCGAGGATAGCAAGAAGTGAAGCAGCGCTAGTACCCGATCGGAAGGCGATTTCGCCGCATCCCGATCCCCTTCGGTCCGCTCGTCGGCTGACGGGCGATGGCACGGTCGGCTGTCATTAGCCCTCGCGCCGGCTGCTTCGACTTTTCTGGAGTTTCCCTTGTCCCATCCGCTTTTGACCGCGCCCATCGGGCGGAGCCTGATGCGGCTTGCCGGCCCGACGACAGGCCTGATGGCGCTGCAGATCCTGATCGGCATCGTCGATACCTGGTTGATCGGCCGGCTTGGCACCGCCTCGCTTGCCGGCGCCGCCCTGGTGTTCCCCGTGCAGATGCTGATGCAGAACGTCGCCGCCGGCGGCATGGGCGGAGGTGTCGCCTCCGCACTTGCCCGTGCCCTCGGCGCGGGGCGGCACGACGATGCGCGTGCACTCGTGGTGCACGCGCTGGCGCTCGGTCTTGCCTTCGCGCTTTGCTTTACCGTCCTCGCCTGGACCGTGTTGCCGGCGCTTTACCGGCTGCTCGGGGGCGACGCCGGCGCGCTTGCGAGCGCGATCGCCTACAGCAATGTCTGGTTCAGCGGCGCGGCCCTGGTATGGACGAACTTTTTTCTGAGCGCGCTGCTGCGCGGCAGCGGCGATGCTCTGACGCCCAGCCGCATCGGGCTCGTGGCGTCGCTCGCCTATGCGCCGCTTGCGGCCGTGCTGGCGCTGGGCCTCGGGCTCGGGCTCATGGGACTGGCTTGCGCGGCGGTCATGGCCAATACGGCTGCGGCCGTGATGCAGGCACGCGCGCTATGGCAGGGACGGCTCGGGTTTCGGCCGGCGCTCGCCGGCGTTCGTCTGAAGCCGCATCTGTTGCGTGAAATCCTGGGCGTCGGCCTCATGGGCTCGCTGACCACGATCACGGCCAATGTCACCATCCTGCTGGTCACTGGCCTGGTCGGCCGTTTCGGCACCGCTGCGATCGCGGGCTACGGCATCGTGG
>JBPYDO010000206.1:0-4659 GCA_051985755.1 Reyranella sp.
AGGGCAATTCGGGCGGCCCGTTGTTCAACACCGACGGCGAGGTGATCGGGGTCAACACCGCGATCTATTCGCCGTCCGGCACCAACGCCGGCCTCGCCTTCTCGATCCCCTCCAACTTCGTCAAGCAAATCACCGACCAGCTGCGCGAATTCGGCCGCGTGCGGCGCGGCTGGATCGGCGTCAGCTACCAGAGCGTGACCGACGACATAGCCGACAGTTTCGGCCTCGACCATGCGCGCGGCGTGCTGGTTGCCAATGTCGTGGCCGACGGGCCAGCCGCCAAGGCCGGCATCAAGCGCAACGACATCATCCTGACGTTCGGCGGCCAGAACATCCCTGATCTGCGGCATTTCCCGCGGCTGGTTGCCAATGCCCGGGTCGGCAGCACGGTCGACGTCACGATCTTCCGCCAGGGCAAGGAGCAGACGCTGAAGATGCGCGTCGGCGAGCAGGAGGAGCCCGAGAAGCAGAACGCCTCGGCCCAGGGCGGCGGCACCAAGAAGCCCGCCGAGCCCGACCAGCAGGTGACCTCGACTGTCGAGCAACTCGGCCTCACCTTGCAGAAGGTGAGCGACCAGCTGCGCGAGAAGTTCGGACTGGGCGATAACGTCAAGGGGGTGGTCGTGACCCGCGTGACGCCCGATAGCCCGGCGGCGGAGAAGCAGCTGCAGGCGGGCGACGTCATCCTCGAAGTCGATCAGAAGCCGGTGACGACGCCCAAGGAAGTTAGCGACATCGTCGCCAAGCTGCAGGCGCAGAAAAAGCGGTCGGTCCTGCTGTTCGTGGAGCGCCAGGGCGACCCGCGCTTCGCTGCCCTCAGGCTGACGAAGTAGCGACCCTATCGAATTGATGGCGGCCGAGCAGGACCGCGGCGGCGTTGGCCGCGCGCTCGGCGCAGACGCGTGCCGATGGCGGCGGGGCGACCCCCATGACGAGCCGCAGCATCAGGTCGCTGAACAGCGTCGTCAGGAATAGCCCGCAAAGCTTCTCGGGGTCGCCGCCAAGCAGGCCGGCGTCCTTGGCGCGGGCGAGGAAGGCGACCAAGGCGGCCCGGTTGGCGCCGCGGCCGCGTTCGTCAAGCAGGCGCGCCAGCTCGGGCGAGCGGTCCGCCTCGGCGATCGCCAGCCGGTGCATGGCGACCACCGCGGGATCGGTCACCTCCCTGAGCAGCGTGGTGCCGAACTTCACCAGCGTTTCGCCGAACGTCTTCTTGTCGGCGACCTCCGGCAGCTCCAGCGGCCGCACCATGCGCTGCGAGCGCTGGGCGATCATGGTCGCCAGGATGCCCTGCTTGTCGCCGAACAGGGCGTAGAGCTCGCGTTTGGATACTTTGGCGCGGCGCGCGATCTCGAGCGTGCTGGCGCCGGCATAGCCCTTTTCCATCAGGACCATGAAAGTCGCCTCGATGATGCGCTCGCGCACCGTCGCGCGCGGATCCTTCGCCGATTGCGCCGCCGGCCGGTGGGCCCTGGTCCGCTGCTGGGTTTTCACGCCCGGCACCGTACAGCCGGCCACCGGCGAATAAAACGCTTGCATTGGTACTGAGTGGTACCATATGATCGGCAACCGAGCAACCCTGATGGAGGAGGAAATGGACACCATCGTTGCCGAGACTTCCCGGTTCGCCATGAACGAGCGGCCGGGCTACGCCCAGTGCTGGTTCCCGGTGTGCCTCGCCGCCGAGGTCGGACCGCAGGACCTGGTCGGCGTCGACATCCTGGGCACGCGCGTCATCGTCTATCGCGATGCCGAGGGCAAAGCCGTCGTGCAGAGCGCCTGGTGCCCGCATCTCGGGGCCGATCTCTCGCAGGGCCAGCGCATCGAGGGGCAGGTGCGTTGCCCCTATCACCATTGGCGCTTCGATACTTCGGGCGCCTGCACCCACATTCCCACTGGCGATCGCATTCCCCCGGCCGCCCGCATCTTCACCTATCCCTCGGCCGAGGCCTGGGGGCTGGTCTGGCTGTTCAACGGCGAGAAGCCGTCGTTCGGGGTGCCGCGCATCCCCGACGCGGTCGAGGGTGAAATCGACCTGCAGGCCCACTTCCGCGGCGTGCGCCGCTCACCGGGGGTGGTGGCGCTGAGTAACGGTATCGACTTCCAGCATCTGCGCACCCTGCACGGACTGCAGACCACCGCGCCGAGCGAGATCGAGGTCCGCGGCCATGAGATCGAGTTCAAGGTCGAGGGCGCGGGCTACACCCAGAGCGGATTGATTTCCGGCCTCAGCACATTTGCCCAGCACCTGACGCCGCCCGGGCAGGACATGTTCATGCTGTTCTGCGGGGCGCCGATCGACCAGAAGCAGCGGCGATCATTCTTCGTGGTCGGCGTGCCCAAGGGCGGCCCGAGCCCAGCCGAGCGGCAGGCGAGCCAAGCCAAGCTCGACGGCATCCGCGTCTTCGTCGAGCGGCTCCTGGGCGAGGACGAGCCGGTGCTGGATGGCATGCGCTTCCGCCGCGGCGTGCTGGTCCAGAGCGATCGCTACCTGTCGCGCTACTTCAAGTACGTGAACGACTTCCCCTACGCCGAGCCGCCCGGCGGCTGACCGGCTCGGGGATCGCTTCGCTCGATGAATTCACTGATGCGATAGCCCTGCAGATAGAGGAGTGCCCGGAGGTCGCCGTGGTCGATACGGCAGGCGACCTCGGCCGCTACCTTGGGCTTGGCGTGAAAGGCCACGCCCAGCCCCGCGGCCTTGAGCATCGGCAGATCGTTGGCGCCGTCGCCAACCGTTAGTGCGTCGGCCGCCGCCAGACCGCGCTCGTTGGCCAACCGCTGCAGGGTGGCGAGCTTGGCTTCCTTGCCCACGATGGGCGGCACGACCGTGCCTGAAAGTGTTCGGCCGTCCTGCTTCAACGTATTGGCCGAGTCGGCATCGAAACCCAAGGCTCGGCGGACCAGGGCGGTGAAATGGGTGAAGCCGCCGGAGACCAGGGCGCAGTAGGCGCCGTTCTTCTTCATGGTTGCCACCAGCGTGGCGGCGCCCGGCGTGTAGCGGATGCGCTGGGCGGCCTCGTCGAGCTTGGCGACCGGCAGGCCCTTCAGCAGGCCGACCCTCTCCTCGAGCGCTTGGCCGAAATCGATCTCACCGTTCATGGCCCGATTGGTGATGGCGGCGATCCTCTGGCGCAGGCCCAGGAAATCGGCGAGCTCATCCAGCATCTCGTTGCGGATGATGGTCGATTCCATGTCGGCGACCAGCAGTCGCTTGCGCCGGCCCGCGGCGCTCACCACGACCGCGTCGATCCCGGGGATCTCGACTTTGCCCGCGGCCCCCTCGAAGGGCAGGTCGCAGGCGATGCCGCGCGCCAGCCAGTCGGCCGTGCCGATCTCGGCGCCGCCGGCGCGCAGCGTGCGACCTGCCGCCTCCACCGTCGCCTCGTCGAGGGCGGCTCCGGCCGGACCCGCGATCAGGACCAGGACGTTTTTCACGCCCCGCCTCTAGCGGTGGGGGTAGGGATTTGCAAACTGTTCGCCGACATGTCCAAGCCCGACGTCATCGTCATCACCGGGCCGACCGCCAGCGGCAAGTCGGCGCTGGCGCTGGCGCTCGCCAAGCAGCGGCGCGGCACGGTGATCAACGCCGACGCCATGCAGACCTACGACGCCTTTCCCATCCTGACCGCGCAGCCTGACGCGGCGGAACGATCCGCGGTTCCGCATCGGCTCTATGGCGTGCTGCCGATCAGCGAGACCTTGTCTGCCGCGCGCTGGTGCGGCTTCGCCAGAGCCGAGATCCAACGGTGCCTGGAGGACGAGCGCCTGCCCATCCTGTGCGGCGGCTCCGGGCTCTATCTGCGTGCCCTGATGAAGGGCTTGGCGGCCATGCCGACAGTGCCCGGCGCCGTCCGCAGCGCAGCTAATGACGACTGGCGCCGGATGGGAGCCGAGGCCTTTCGCGCTCGCCTCGCCGAACGCGATCCAGCGATCGTGGCCAAGTTCAAGCCGGGCGACCGGCAGCGTCACGTCCGCGCCTGGGAAGTTCTGATCGCCACCGGCCGACCGCTCAGCCAGTGGCAGGCCGGCAAAGGCGAGGCTGCGCCCTGGCGGTTCTTCACCGTGCTGTTGGCGCCTGAGCGCGCCTGGCTGCGGGAACGGATCACCGTCCGCTTCGACGCCATGATGTCGGCGGGCGCGCTGAGCGAAGTGCGGGCCATCTTCGACGCTCATCCGGCTCCCGACGCGCCCGGTCTCAAGGCGCATGGCGCGCCGGAGCTGTTTCGCCACTTTCGGGGAGAATTGACCCTCGAGGCGGCGCGCAAGATCGCGGTCGACCACACGCGCCAATATGCCAAACGCCAGATGACGTGGTTTCGTCATCAGCTTACACCAGATCTTGTGGTCGGAGGGGGGTCGAACCAAAGTCTGGCGGCACTTGAGAAATATTTGGACAAAATCGGGGTCTGAATCTTTATGTTTCGTGCCGAATTTGATTGACCTGTCTACAAGGTCGCCCTTATGTTCCGCGCCGCCGCAAAACCCGCGTTTTGCGGCACATTTGTCTGTGACAGAAGTCAGGAAGGGGATGCGTGTCATGACGCCCGAGGAGTCCGCCACGACTGGCGCCGATCTGCTGGTGAAAGCCCTGATCGACGAGGAAGTCGAGGTCGTCTTCGGTTATCCGGGCGGCGCGGTCCTTCCGATCTACGATTCGCT
>JBPYDO010000207.1:0-14731 GCA_051985755.1 Reyranella sp.
CGGACCTGGCAAGCCGGCCCTCGCACCACGACCTCGAGGGCGAGCACGATCACGACGACTTCGACAGCTTCATCATCGAGCTGCCGGCGTTCGACACGCCGCAGGCTCTGGTCGAACGCATCACCCGGGCGACGGCGGCGCACGACATCCTTCGGGTCAAGGGCTTTGCCGAGATCGTCGGCAAGCCGATGCGGCTCTTGGTGCAGGGCGTGGGCGCGCGCATCCAGCATCAGTTCGACCGCCGCTGGCCGGCCGGCCGGAAGCGCCAGGGCCGGCTTGTGGTGATCGGCGAGACGGGCCTCGACCGCGCCGCGATCCAGGCGCAGATCCTGGGGTAGGACCGTGCACATCCTGGCGACCGAGCTGGCGAGCCTGGAAGAGGTCGAGCTCGCCGTCGATCTCGGCCAGTCGCCGGCTGAAGTCGTCGTGCTGTCCTTTTCCGACAGCGATCTTTCCGCCCTGGCCGATGCCTGGCAGCAGGAAAGCCATGCGTTGCCGACGCTGCGGCTCGCCAGTCTCAAGCGGCTGAAGCACCCCATGTCGGTCGATCTTTATGTCGACAGCGTCGTGGCGCGATCGCGCGCCGTGATCGTGCGCTGCCTGGGCGGGCTCGACTATTGGCGCTACGGGCTGGAGCGCATAGCCGACGTCGCGCGTGACAACGGGGTCTTGTTCGCCGCGCTACCCGGTGATGACCGCGCCGATCCGCGTTTGGCAGCGATGTCGACCATGCCGGCGCAATCGATCGGCTGGCTCGAGGCGTTCTTTCACGAGGGCGGCAGCGCGAACCTGCGCCAGGCGCTGCGCCACGTCGGCGCTCTGCTCGGGCGAGGCACGCCCTGGAAGCCACCCGCGCCAATCAAGCCGCTGACGGTTCTCAGCTCGCAAGACGATGGCCGGCCGACGGCGCTGATTGTGTTCTATCGCGCGAACTTTTTGGCCGCGGACATGGCGCCGATCACGGCGCTGATGCAGGCGCTCGACGGCGAGGGCATGGCGCCGCTCGCCGTCGCCGTTTCCAGCCTCAAGGATCCGGCCATTCAGCAGGAGCTCGGCGAGCTGATCGCCAGCCGGCCCCCGGCAATCGTGCTCAACACCACTGCCTTTTCGGCGCGCCGATCCGACGACACGACGATCCTCGACCAGGCCGAAGTGCCGGTCCTGCAGGTCGTCCTCTCGGGCAGCCCGCGCGAGGCCTGGCTCGAGTCCGGCCGCGGCCTGTCGCCCGCCGATCTCGCTATGAACGTCGTGCTGCCCGAGCTCGACGGCCGGCTACTGACCCGCGCCGTCTCTTTCAAGGAAGCGTCTCCCGTCGATCCGCGCCTGGAATTCGCCGCCATTCGCCACGTCCCGGACGCCGGGCGCATCGACTATGTGGCGAGGCTCGCTGCGTCGTGGGTGAGGCTCTCTGCCAAGAAGCCCGCCGAACGCAAGCTCGCGCTTGTGCTTTCCAACTATCGCGGTCGCGGCGGCCGGGCGGGCTACGCGGTCGGCCTCGATACGACCGAGAGCGCGCTCGAAATCCTGCGGCTGCTGCGCGCGGAAGGCTACGATGTCGGCGCGGCGGATTGGCAGGCGGCCGACATCGCACCGCTCCTCGACGGCAGCCGCGCGCATCTTCGCTGCGGCAAGGTCATCGTGCTGCTGCAGCCCGACCGAGGCGCCGCCTATCACGACACAGCCGCCGAGCCGGACCCGGATTATGTCGCGGTCTATGCCTCGCTGCGCGACGTCGAGCGCATCGACGCCATGATCCATCTCGGCACGCATGGCACGCTCGAATGGCTGCCCGGCAAGGCGTTGGCCCTGTCGGCCAAATGCTGGCCTGAGGCGGTGCTCGGACCGCTGCCGGTTATCTATCCCTTCATCGTCAACAATCCCGGCGAAGCGATGCAGGCCAAGCGCCGGCTCAGCGCCGTCACGATCGGCCATTTGACGCCGCCGCTCAGCGCCGCCGGCCTGCATGGCTCGCTCAGCGAGATGGAAGGCATCATCGAGGAATATGCCGCCGCCGACGGCCTCGATGGTCGCCGCGTGAAGCACCTCGAAGGCGAGATCATCGATCGTGCTTGGGCGAGCGGGCTGGCGGCCGATTGCGGGCTGGTGCGCGGCGAGAGCAATCGCGCGGCCATCGCCAAGCTCGATGCCCAGCTTTGCGACATCAAGGAACTCAGCATCCGCGAGGGCCTGCATGTCTTCGGCCGGGCACCTCAATCCAATGCAAGGCACGCCCTGGCCGAAGCGATCAAGGTGCGGGAAGCGGATGTGGAGGCCTGTGCCACGAGCGAGCGGGCGGCCCTGCTGGCGGCTCTCGACGGACGGCGCGTGGCGCCGGGACCGGCCGGCGCGCCGACGCGCGGTCGCGCGGACGTGCTGCCGACCGGGCGCAATCTCACCTCGATCGATCCACGCTCCATCCCGACCCGCACGGCCGCCGCGATCGGCGTGCGGGCCGCCGACGAGATCGTGCGCCGCTACCTCCAGGATCATGGCGACTATCCGCGTGCGTTGGTGATCGACCTGTGGGCGTCGGCATCGCTGCGCACCGGCGGCGACGATCTCGCGCAGGCTCTGGCTTATCTCGGGGTGCGGCCGACCTGGGACGACAAATCGAGCCGCGTGACGGGCATCGAGGTGCTGCCGCTTGCCGCCCTCGACCGGCCGCGCATAGATGTCACACTCAGGGTCTCCGGTCTGTTCCGCGACATCTTCGAGACCCAGATGGCGCTGTTCGACATGGCCGTGCAGAAGGTCGCCGCCCTCGACGAGGATGCTGCCGACAATCCATTTGCCGAGGCGTGGCGCCTGGGCAGCGATCTCAGGCGGGTATTTGGCGGAGCGCCGGGCTCCTACGGCGCGCGCGCCGGCGATCTCGCCCTCGACGGTTCATGGCAGACGCGCGACGAACTCGGCGCGGCCTACCTCGCCGCCACGACGCATGCCTATGGCACCAGCGAAGGGACTCCCGCCGCCGACCAGGCGTTTCGCGATCGAGTCGCGAAGGCGAGTGCGCTGGTTCATCCGCAGGACGATCGCGAGCGGGATATTCTGGACGGCGATGGCGTCGCCGACTTCGCCGGTGGCTTCGCCGCCGCCGCCGCTCTGCTGGGCAATCGGCCGGAACTCTACCACCTCGACACAAGCCAATCCGACAGACCAAGGGCACGGAAACTGGCCGAGGAGATCGCCCGTATCGTGCACGGCCGGCTGACCAATCCGCGCTGGCTCGCCGGTATGCTGCGGCACGGCCATCGTGGCGTTGCCGAGATCGCCCAGGGCGTCGATGCGCTTTTTGCCTTTGCCGCGACGGCGCGCGCCGTGCCTGACCACTTGTTCGATGCCACCCATGCCGCGCTGATCGGCGACGAGACCGTGCTGGCGGCGATGCGTGCCAGCAATCCCCAGGCGGTGGCGGCCATCGTGGGCCGCCTCGACGAGGCGCGGGAGCGCGGCCTCTGGGTGACGCGGCGCAATTCCCTTGGAGCGGATCGTTGAGTCTCGCGGCCGACTTCGAGGTGAAGGGCTGGTGCCCGGGCGCGCTCCGGCCAATGCCGAGCGGCGATGGGCTGCTGGCGCGCATCCGGCCCTGGTGCGGCGCCTTCACGCTCGATCAGGCGCTGGGCCTTGCCGGGATAGCGGCTCGCCTGGGCAACGGCCATCTCGATGTCACGCGTCGCGCCAACCTGCAAATCCGTGGTCTTACCGAGGAAGACCTGCCGGATCTGCAACGTGCCCTCGATCGGCTGAGCCTGCTCGATGCCAACGCCGAGAGCGAAGCCGCTCGCAACATCATGGTGGGACCGCTGGCCGGCGCCGAGGCGCGGTCTCTGGCGGCGGCGCTCGGCCGGGCGTTGGCGGCAGACCCGCGCGCCAAGGCGCTTCCGGCGAAGTTTGGCTGGCTGGTCGATGATGGCGGCCCGCTTTCCATCCTGGGCGAGCGCGCCGACATTGCGCTGTACGTGAAGGACGGTCGCATCGCCGTGCGCGCGGCCGGCGACTGGCTCGCGATCGACTCGCTGCAGGCGGCGCTGTCGCTGGCCTTTGGGGAGCGGATCACGCTGCCGAAAGCCCAAGTGACGGCTTGCCCCGGACGGCGACGCCTCGGAACGCTCACCGGCGTGACTGGATTGGCTGCGCCCTTCGGTCGCCTGGAAGCGCGTCAGCTCGAACAACTCGTTGCCGCGGCGACGCGGGCCGGTGCCTCGGAAATCCGCCTGTCACCCTGGCGTGCCCTATACGTCGACGCCGACCTCGGGGAAACCGCCGGGCTGATCATCGACGAGAGCGATCCGATCCTCCGTGTCGACGCCTGTCCCGGCATGCCGGCTTGCGCGTCGTCGACTGTCGACACCCGCCACGCGGCGCGTCTTCTGGCTGAGACCGGTTTCGCCGGCAGCATCCATGTCTCGGGCTGCGCCAAGGGATGCGCGCGTTCGGCCCCGGCGGACCTCGTACTCGTGGGCGAACGGGGGCGCTTCGGCGTGATCCACCAGGGCACGACGCACGATCGGCCAGAGGGCACGCTCGATCCCGATGACGTCATGGTCGCGCTCCATGGCTGAGGCGCGCGCCTACGTCCGCGATGGCGCGGAGATCTACCGACGTTCCTTTGCCGTGATCCGCTCCGAGGCGGATCTGGCGCGGTTCGACAGGCTGGAGGAGCGTGTGGCCGTGCGCCTCATCCACGCCTGCGGCATGACGGAGATCGCGCGCGACATCGTGCTGTCCCCCACTTTCGCGCAAAGCGCGCGACAGGCCTTGCTCGCGGGTGCGCCGATCCTGTGCGACTCCAGGATGGTCGCTCACGGCGTCACCCGGCAGCGTCTGCCGGCCAACAATGAGGTTGTCTGCACGCTCGACGACCCGGCGGTGCCGGCGCTGGCCGGCAAGATCGGCAACACCCGCTCGGCCGCCGCGCTGGAGCTGTGGGGGCCGCGCCTGGCCGGCGCCCTTGTCGCCATAGGCAATGCGCCGACCGCGCTCTTCCGGTTGCTCGAGCTGCTTGATACGGGCGCAAAGCCGCCGGCGGCGATCATCGGTCTGCCGGTCGGCTTCGTCGGCGCCTTCGAGTCAAAGGAGGCGCTAGCGACCGATGGGCGAGTCCCATTCCTGATCGTGCGCGGGCGGAAGGGCGGCAGCGCTATGGCCGCCGCGGCGGTCAATGCGCTCGCGAGCGAGGCCGAATGACCGGCCTCGACGCCTTCGCAGGAACCGCGCGCGCCGGCACGCTTTACGGCATCGGCGTCGGGCCGGGCGACGTCCGCTATCTGACCTTGCGGGCGGCCGGCCTGGTGCGCGCCGTCGATGTCATTGCCTACTTCGCCAAGCGGGGCATGCCGGGAAGGGCCCGGCGCATCGTGGCGCCGCTGCTGGACGCGGACCGCGCGGAGCAGCGCTTCGAATATCCGCTGACCGACGAGATTGCGGCCGATACTCCGGAATATCGGCAAGAACTGGCGGCGTTCTATCGCGCGACGGCGTCGTCGCTGGCGGCGATCCTGCAAGCGGGCAAATCGGTGGGTCTGCTGGCCGAGGGCGATCCGTTCTTCTACGGCTCCTTCATGCATATGTGGCGCAGGCTCGCCGGCGACTTCCCGATCGAAGTCGTACCCGGCGTCACCGGCATGTCGGGGTGCTGGACGCGCGCCAAGATGCCGATGACCTGGGGCAATGACACCCTGGCCGTCTTGCCCGGGACCCTGGGCGAGGAGCAGCTGGTCGAGCGGCTGCGCCTCACCGACGCCGCGGTCATCATGAAAGTCGGCCGCAACCTCGGAAAGGTGCGCCGCGCCGTGGAGACGGCGGGGCTGCTGTCGCGCGCGGTCTATGTCGAG
Organism: Reyranella sp.; assembly: GCA_051985755.1. Classification (GTDB taxonomy): domain Bacteria; phylum Pseudomonadota; class Alphaproteobacteria; order Reyranellales; family Reyranellaceae; genus Reyranella. The sequence goes on from JBPYDO010000207.1 coordinate 5,835, forward strand.
CGTGGCACCATGGAGGACGAGCGCATCCTGCCGCTGGCCGAGTGCAGCCAGCCACGCGGCGCCTATTTCGCCATGGTCCTGATCCCGGGCGAGGGGAGGCGGCTGTGAGCGGCTCGCTCGTCGTCGTCGGCACCGGGCCCGGCAAGGCCGACCTGATGACTCCAGCCACAAAGGCCGCACTCGCCCAGGCGACCGATCTCGTCGGCTACGGCCCCTATCTCGACCGAATTCCCAGGACGCCAGGCGGCCAGCGCCGTCATCCGTCCGACAATCGGGCGGAGCTCGCCCGCGCGCGCCATGCGTTGTCGCTCGCCGCCGCCGGTCGCAGGGTCGTCGTGGTGTCGGGCGGCGATCCTGGCGTGTTCGCCATGGCGGCCACCATCTTCGAAGCGGTGGAGACGGGCGAAGAAGGCTGGCGCGCCCTCGACATCCGCATCGAACCCGGCGTCACCGCGATGCTTGCGGCGGCCGCCGAAGCCGGCGCGCCGCTGGGCGGCGATTTCTGCGCCCTGTCGCTTTCCGACAATCTCAAGTCATGGACGACCATCGAGCGGCGGCTGAGGGCGGCGGCCGACGGCGATTTCGTGATCGCGCTCTACAATCCAGCTTCGCGGGGCCGGCCGCATCAGCTCGGGCGCGCCTTCGATCTCCTGCGCAGTCTCAAGGCCGCCACCACGCCGGTCTTGTTCGTCCAGGCGGCCGGCACTCCGGAGGCGAGGGTGATCTCGACGACGCTTGCCACGGCCGATGCGCACGAGGCCGATATGCGGACCCTGGTCATCATTGGCAGCAGCACCACTCGGCGCGTCGGGCGTTGGACCTACACGCCACGCGGCGAAGAGGGGGCGGGCTCGTGAAGCCGCTGCTGCACCCAAGCGAGGGCCTGCTGCGCGTCGCCCATGACCTCGCCGGTCGCCTTGTGGGGCCGCGCGATCATGACCAGGGGGAGAGCAAGCTCGCGGGCCGCTTCGATCTTGGCGTAAGTGGCGCCTCCCCCGGAATTCTTGGAGACCACGACCTCGATCTTCTCGGTGCTCAGAAGCTGGATCTCCTGGGCCCGATCGAACGGCCCGCGTGCCTGCAGGATGCGCAGATCGGGCGGCAGGGTGGGCGCATCGGGACGCTCGATGACGCGGGCGAGGTAGCGATGCTGCGGGGCCGCCGTGAAGGCCGGAAGATCCTGGCGCCCCAGCGCCAGGAATACCCGGCGCGGCGCATCGCCCAACGCCAGCGCGGCAGACTGCGGCGTCGCCACGACCTGCCAGCAGTCGCCTGGCAGGGCGCGCCAGGCCGGCCGCACGATGGTGGCGAGCGGCACGCGTTCGCGCGCGCAGGCCGCCACGGCGTTGGCCGACATCTGGTCGGCATAGGGATGGGTCGCATCGACAACCGCGTCGATCGACTGCCGGGCCAGAAAGCCGGCGAGACCTTCGACGCCGCCAAAGCCGCCGACCCGGGTGTCGAGCGCCGTCAAGCGCGGTGTCTTGGTGCGTCCCGCCAGAGACAGGGTCGCGCTGACGCGCGGATCGCCCGCGAGAAGTCCGGCCAATGCCGAAGCTTCCGTCGTGCCGCCCAGAATGAGAACGCGAAGAGGCATGGAACGTGAAAGCCGAGGCAAACTGCCCGGGCAAGCGATGGCTGTCCATCATCGGGATCGGCGAGGATGGTGCCGACGGCCTGTCGGCCGTGGCGCAGCGACTTGTCGCGGGTGCCGAGCTGGTGATCGGCGGCAAGCGACATCTCGCGCTCGCCGACAGCCTCATCCGGGGTCGCAGGCTTGCCTGGCCCTCGCCGATCTCGGATGGCCTGTCGGAAATCGAGAGGCTTCGCGGCCGGCCGGTGGCGGTCTTGGCCAGCGGCGACCCGTTCCATTACGGCGTGGGCGACCTGCTTACCCGTTCGATTCCGGCGGAGGAGATCGTCTGTCTGCCGCAGCCTTCTTCCTTCAGCCTCGCCGCCGCGCGGCTTGGGTGGTCGCTGCAGGATATCTCGCTCGTGAGCCTGCATGGTCGTGCGCTGGAAGGCATCGTGCGCCACCTTCAGCCGGGCGCCCGGATTCTGGCGTTGTCGTGGGATGGAGATACGCCGGCCAAGCTCTGCCGACTGCTCGCGGCGCGCGGGATGGGTGGCTCGCGGCTGACGGTGCTGGAGCAACTCGGCGGACCCCGCGAGCGGATCCGAAGCGCGACGGCGGCCGGGTTCGATCTTGGCGAGGTGGCGCCGCTCAACATCGTCGCCCTCGACGTCGATGCGCCGGCTTCGGCGACTGTCCTTGGCCTTGCGCCCGGCCTCGACGACGGCCTGTTCGAGCATGACGGTCAGCTGACCAAGCGCGAAGTACGGGCGATCACCTTGTCGGCCCTGGCGCCGCGGCAGGGCGAGCTCCTGTGGGACGTGGGGTTGGGCGCGGGTTCGATCGCCATCGAATGGCTGCTGCGGCATCCCTCGCTCAAGGCGATCGGCATCGAACAGGATGCCGAACGTGCTGCTCGGGCGGCGCGCAATGCCGCTACGCTGGGCACGCCCGATCTACGCATTGTGCACGGCCACGCGCCCGCCGCACTGGATGGCCTTCCGGCGCCGGACGCAGTGTTCGTCGGTGGCGGCTTGTCGGACCAGGAACTGGTTGGGAGGGTCTGGTCGGCACTGAAACCAGGCGGGCGCCTGGTCGCGAATGCGGTGTCGTTGGCGTCAGAAGCACGGCTGATCGACGTCTTTCAACGGCTGGGTGGCGAACTCACACGGATTGAGGTCGCGCGATCCGGCCGGGCAGGAAGCGGCAGCGTCTTCGTCTGGCGTCCGGCGGCCCCGATCATCCAATGGCGCGTGCTTAAGCCATGATTGTCGCCGGAGTGGGCTTCCGCCGCGAGATTTGCGCCGATGAAATCGAGAAAGCGGTGCGCATGGCGCTGGGACTGTTCGACGTCGAGGCGGAGCGCCTGGAAATCCTGGCGACCGAAAGCGGCAAGGCGGGCGATCCGGCGTTTGCCGAAGCCGCGCGACGATTGTCGGCGACACTCAGGGGTTGCACGACAGAAGAACTCGATCGTGTCGCCGGCCGCATCCTCACGCCCTCCAAGCTGGCCCTGCAAAGCAAGGGTGTTCCCTCGATCGCCGAGGGTGCGGCGCTGGTGGCGGCTGGTCGCAACAGCCGGCTTCTCGGCGCCCGTGTCGCCATGGGCCGCGCGACATGCGCCATCGCTGTCGGAGACGGCCAATGACGGTGCACTTCATCGGCGCCGGACCAGGGGCTGCCGACCTGATCACCTTGCGTGGCCGGGATCTCATCGCGCGCTGCCCGGTCTGCCTTTATGCCGGCTCGCTGGTGCCGAGGCCATTGCTCGATCATTGCCCGCCCGGTGCGCGCATCATCGACACCGCGCCGATGTCGCTCGACGAGATCGTGGCCGAATGCCGGCGTGCCACCGAGCTCGGGCAGGATGTGGCCCGTCTGCATTCGGGAGACCTTTCGATCTGGAGCGCGCTTGGCGAGCAGCTGCGCCGCCTCGAGACGCTTGGAATCCCGTACACGGTGACGCCGGGCGTCCCCGCCTTCGCGGCCGCTGCGGCGGCGCTGGGTCAGGAACTGACGTTGCCCGAGGTCGCGCAGACGGTGGTGCTCACCCGCACCTCCGGTCGCGCTTCGGCAATGCCGGCGAGCGAGGATCTGAAGGCCTATGCGGCGACCGGCGCTACGCTGGCTATTCATCTTTCGATCCACGTGCTGGACAGGGTCGTCGCCGACCTGGTGCCGTTCTATGGCGCCGATTGTCCGGTGGCCGTGGTCTATCGCGCATCCTGGCCGGAGGAGCGCGTCATCCGTGCAACGCTGGGCACGATCGCCGCACGGCTACCCGAGCTGCCGATCGAGCGCACGGCACTCATCCTGGTGGGCAGGGTGCTGTCGGCGCGCGACTTTCGGGCCAGCGCCCTCTATGACGCGGACTATCAGCGGCGGTTTCGCGGCAGGGGCACGTGAGGATCGCACGGTTTCCCGACATGCCGGAATTCCCGCCCGGCGAAGTGTGGCTGGCCGGGGCGGGGCCGGGCGATCCGCGGCTTCTGACTTTGCTGGCGCTGCATGCCCTCTCGGCAGCCGATGACATCGTCTACGACGCACTGGTCGATGCGCGCGTCCTGGCTCTGGCGCGCGGCGATGCCCAGCGAGTCTTCGCCGGCAAGCGCGGTGGTCGGCCGTCGCCAGGCCAGCGTGACATCAACGAGGTGCTGATCGAGCGGGCCCGCGCCGGCCGCCGTGTGCTGCGCCTGAAGGGCGGCGATCCGTTCGTTTTCGGCCGTGGCTGGGATGAGGCCCTTGCTTTGACCGAGGCCGGTATCCGCTTCCGCATCATTCCCGGCCTGACCTCCGGCCTGGCCGCGGCGGCCCTGGCCGGCATTCCCGCGACGACGCGCGACACCAACCACGCGGTCGTCCTGGCTGCCGGGCACCGCGCCGAAGAAGTCCGCTCGGCCGCCGATTGGCAGTCGCTGGCGCAGTTCGGCCAGCCCATCGTGCTCTACATGCCGATGTCCCAGCTGGCCGAGATCACGGCGGCCCTGCAGCAGGGCGGACTCGCCCCCGACACGCCGGCGGCGCTCCTCGAGGCCGCGACGACGAAACGCGAGCGCGTGGTCGAAAGCACGCTTGCACGCCTGGCCGAGGATGCGGCCAGGCACGGCATTGCCTCGCCCGCCATCGTGGTGATCGGCGCCATTGCCGGACTGCGTGAGAAGCTGCTGCCAAGTCTGGTTGGTTGGCTATGACGGCGCCTGGCCTGATCATCGCCGCGGCGCACTCAGGGGCCGGCAAGACCACCGTCGCGCTGGGTTTGATGCGCGCGCTCAGCCGCCGCGGTCACGTCGTGCAGCCCTACAAGTGCGGCCCCGACTATATCGATCCCGCCTTTCACGGCGTGGCCTGCGGTCGGCCGAGCTTCAATCTCGACGGCTGGGCGATGCCGCCCGGCATGCTGGGCGAATTGGTCAGCCGGCATGGTGGAGCGAGCGAAATTGCCATCGCCGAGGGCGTGATGGGCTTGTTCGACGGTGTTGCCGGTCGCGGCGCGACCGCCGACATCGCTGCCGTGCTGGGCTGGCCCGTGGTACTGGTGCTCGACGTGACGGGCCAGACCGAAACGGCGGCGGCCGTGGCGGCAGGTTGTGCCAACTACCGCAAGGACCTCTCGGTCGCGGGCGTGATCCTCAATCGGATCGCGAGCCAGCGACACCTCGCTCTGATACAGCCAGGCTTCGCCCGCATTGGGCTCGCGGTGTTCGGAGCACTCTACGAGAATCCACGGCTAGCCTTGCCCGAGCGGCATCTGGGACTGGTACAGGCGGCCGAAATGGCCGATGTCGAGGCCCGCCTCGAGGGCATCGCCGATGCGATGGAGGGGGCCCTCGATCTCGATGCGGTCGTGCGTTGCGCCCGGCCGGCTACGCTCCCCGCCCAGATCGATCTTCGCCAGCGCCCGCCCGGTCAGCGCATCGCGCTGGCCCGCGATCGCGCGTTCTCCTTCATCTACCCCCATCTGGTCGAAGGCTGGCGCGCGGCCGGGGCGGAGATCCTGCCCTTCTCGCCCTTGGCCGACGAAGCACCTGACCCCGACGCCGATGCGGTGTGGTTGCCCGGCGGCTATCCCGAGCTCCACGCTGGCACCCTTTCATCGGCTGAGCGGCTGCGTCAAGGCCTGCGCAGGCTCGCAATGCGTTCCGTGCCGATCCATGGCGAATGCGGCGGCTACATGGTCCTGGGAGAGGGCATCGAGGATGCTGACGGCCGGCGCCATCGCATGACCGGGCTCCTGAAACTCGAAACCTCCTTCGCCAACCGCCGATTGCACCTGGGCTATCGGCAGGCGCGCCTGCGCGCCGACTGCGCCTTGGGCCCTGTCGGAACCGAAATACTCGGTCACGAGTTTCACTACGCGCAGACTTTGGCTGCAGGCGACGACCCACTGGCCGATTGCCGTGACGCCGAAGGATCCAGGGTGCCCGAGGCCGGCGCGCGTCGCGGATCGGTCAGCGGCACGTTCTTCCATCTGATCAGCACGGGATCGTCATGACTGCCTCCAAGACAATGCCGCCCCTTCACCTGCCATTCGACGCGACGTTTCGTGCGACTTTCCGCGACCTGGTCCTGTGGCGCCGCGATGTGCGTCGCTTTCGCAGCGATCCCGTCGACGAGAGGCTGCTCGACGACTTGATCGAGCTTGCCACCCACGCGCCGTCGGTGGGCTTCAGCCAGCCGTGGCGCTTCGTGAAGGTGAAGTCCGCCGAGCGCCGGCGCGCAGTGTGGGAGAGCTTTGCCGCCGCCAATGCCCGCGCGCTCGCAGGCTATGAGGGCGAGCGGCGGGCAAACTATGCCGGGCTCAAGTTGGCAGGCCTGAAGGAGGCGCCCATCCATCTCGCGGTCTTTGCCGACGAATCGACCCAGACGGGCGGCGGGCTTGGTCGTCAGACCATGCCGGAAACGCTGCGCTATTCGGTGGTTGCCGCCGTCCAGACCTTGTGGCTCGGCGCCCGCGCCGAGGGGCTGGGCATGGGCTGGGTGTCGATCCTCGATCCGGTGGCCGTGGTGCGGGCCCTGGACGTGCCGGACGGTTGGACCTTGGTCGCCTATCTCGACATCGGCTGGCCGGCCGAGGAGCACCTCGATCCCGAGCTCGAACGCCACCACTGGGAATCGCGGCACTACACGGGAGACCTGGTCTTCACCCGCTGACGGGCCAATCCGACCGCGCCTTCTCCCGTTTCCATCCCCCGTTTTCGCTTGGGTGCGTGATATTGCGCACTTGCCGTGTCGCCAGGGGATGGTCGAGGGTTGGGCAACGTATGCTGGGCTGAAGGCCGGCTTAAGGGGCAGGGGCTTTGCGCTTGAGGCGTATTGTAGCCGCGCTATTGGGCGGCGGATTTGCTTTGCTGCTGGTGGCGCTGTTGTTGTCGGTACAGCCGGCGAATGCGACCCCAGGTTCGGAGAGAAGCGACGCCGACGCCGGCGTGCCGCTCTACGGCTACACCAGCCATGCCTTTCGGGCGTCGGTGGGCCGCACGCTCAACATGTACGTCGATCGCGAGTTCAGTCCGAGCGAGCAGGACCGCATCGTGTCGGCCATCCGCCAGTGGAACTATGTGCTGAACGGCTTTGTGCAGATCCGCGCCCGTTTGTTGCCCCAGGAAGCCTCTCCCCGACTGATCGCGGGCATAAGGCAGTCCGGCGGTTGGATCGTCGCCCGTGTCGACAGCCGGCACCCGGTGGCGCACCAAGGCGAGGGCCGGCACGCGCTGGCGCTCACGATCGGCACCAGCTATTCCGGCGTCGTATACGTCATCAGCGACCGTATCGGCAGACGCGACCTGACAGGCGTGGTGATGCACGAATTCGGCCACGTGCTGGGCGCCGGACACGACGCTGCCGGCCTCATGGCGCCGGTCTATAGCGCCGAGGGCAGCCGTTGCATCGATCGCGCGGCGGTCGCCATGGTGGCGAACGCCCAACGTCTTCCTCTGCAGTATCTCAATTGGTGTGTCGGCCCGGGCGACGAACTCCGGCCGCCAATCGACGGTGATCGGCGCTCGCCGATGGCCTGGCGTCCCAACTAGCTCTTGTCGTCTTAGGCGTCGTGCAGCTGAACGTGCGGCGCGCGTTCGGCGCGAACGGTCATGGCGAGAGCGCGGAAGGCGAGATAGCCGGCGCATAGTGCGGCGCCCGCCGCGACGTACTGGGGTTGGACCACGGGATCTTCCAGGGCCGCGCCCAAGGAATCGAGCAGCGCCCACACGACGACGATGAAGCCGACGATCACGCCATCGGTCGATCGTGGGAGACGAACCAGGCCCCACCTTTGATCGGCCTCGATGCGTGCCAGCCAACCCTTGGCGCGACCAACAACGCCGCCGAGGACGGCGGCGGCCAGCCATTCGCCGTCATGCGCCGGAGTGGCATCGAAGACGCCAGCCAACAGCACGAGGGCAACCGCGGCGGCAAGACAAGGCGGGACGGCCAACCGCCACAGCTTCACGATGCCGCCCGACGATTGGGCCAAGAGCGAGCGCAAGCACATGACGGCGAGGACGACCGTCAGCACGTTCGAAAGGCTGAACGGGGCGATCACAGGAGTGATCACGGGAGCGCTGCCGGGAGGATTGGATGGAACACGCCTCTTTAGTATCCCCGCGGCGAATTGCGTGCCAACTGAGAAATCGCCATCACCACTCGTTTCCGGTTGCGCGGTATCTGCAACCTTACAGCCGGCTCAGGGCAAGGCGTCGGGCAGGAAGCCGTCGGGCGGCTTGAGATCGAGGCGGCTGCGGAACTGGCGCGACCAGGCCGCCCGGGCGACCTGCTGGGCCTCTTCAAGGATGGCGGATTCGTCCATGGTCAGCACTTTGCCGTCGCGCATCAGCCAGCGACCGTCGACCATGACGGCCCGGACGTCGCGTGCCTGACCGTTATGCACAAAATCGGAAACAGGGCGCAGCACCGGCACCAGATGCGCCCGCCGCAGATCGACCAGGATCAGATCGGCCCGGTTGCCCGGAGCCAGCCAGCCGCCGTCGGGGATGCCGAGCGCCCGGTAGCCGTTGCGTGTCGCCCAGCGCAGGGCCTGCTCGGGCGTCGGATGGCGGCCGTCCTGCCGGCGCACCCGCTCCATGAATAGGCCGGTGCGCATCACCTCGACCATGTCCTCGGCCATGTTGTCGCTGCCCATGGTGATTGTGCAGCCGTGGCGCTCCAGAGAATCGATGCGTGGGCTGAGGCCGCGGCGGGCGGCGATGGCTGAGTTGAAGGCGACAATGACCTTGGCCTCGCCGAGGAGCTTTTCCTCATCGGGCTCCATGCATCGGCAATGGGCGCATACCAGCCGGTCGTTGAGGAAGCCGATATCGGCCAGGAA
>JBPYDO010000208.1:0-2783 GCA_051985755.1 Reyranella sp.
CAATACTGGGAGGCAAACGGGACCTTTGGCGCGGAGGTCGAGCCCACAAAGCCAAAATTCTACGTCCTGGATATGTTTCCCTATCCCTCAGGCGAAGGACTGCATGTCGGTCATCCGGAGGGATACACGGCAACTGACATCGTTGCGCGCTACAAGCGGATGCGCGGCTTCAATGTCCTGCACCCCATGGGGTGGGACGCTTATGGCCTACCGGCCGAGCGCTATGCGGTGCGCACAGGCGTACATCCGGCCATCACCACGAAGCGCAACATCGAGACCTTTCGCGCGCAAGTGAAGCGGCTGGGCTTTTCCTACGACTGGAGCCGAGAGCTGTCGACGACGGATCCCAGGTATGTTCGTTGGACGCAATGGATCTTCCTAAAGCTTTTCGAGCGGGGGCTGGCCTATCAGGCAGAAGTGCCGGTGAACTGGTGTCCGGCCCAGGGAACCGTGCTCGCCAACGAGGAGGTGAAGGACGGCAAGTATGTCGAGACCGGCGATCCCGTGGAAAAGCGGCTGATGCGGCAATGGATGCTGAAGATAACCGCATATGCCGACCGCCTCCTGGAAGATCTGGAGGAACTCGACTGGCCGGACGGCATCAAGGCGATGCAGCGCGACTGGATCGGTCGCTCGGAGGGAGCGGAAATCGCATTCAAGATCGATGGCGTTGATGAAACGCTGCAGGTCTTCACCACGCGACCCGAAACGCTGTGGGGGGTGACCTACTGCGTGCTCGCTCCCGAGCATCCTCTCGTGCCGAAGATCGCCGACGACGACCGGCGGTCTGCCGTCATGGCCTATGTCGAAGCGAGTGCCCGCAGGGGTGAGCGAGAACGCTCCGAGCGCGCCGGCCACAAGTCGGGCGTGTTCACCGGCGGTTGCGCGATCAATCCGGCCAATGGGGCCAAGCTGCCGCTCTGGGTCGCCGACTATGTGCTGATGGGTTACGGCAAGGGCGCCATCATGGCCGTGCCCGGACATGACAGCCGCGACCACGCTTTTGCGCGCGCATTCGACCTGCCGATCGTCCGCGTGGTGACTGGCGGCGGCGACATACACGACGAGGCATGGGAGGGCGACGGCACAATCGTCAATTCGCCGCCCCTCGATGGCCTGTCGTCACTAGCTGGCAAGACGGCCGCAATCGCCTGGCTGAAGGCCCGCGGCGCCGGGCACGCTCAGGTTCAGTACCATTTGCGCGACTGGCTATTCTCGCGCCAGCGCTATTGGGGTGAGCCGGTGCCGATCCTGCATCGTGCCGATGGCTCGGTGGTTGCCCTGCCCGACGATGCGCTGCCCCTGTTGCCGCCGGAGCTCGTAGACTACAAGCCGACGGCCACCGGCGAGCCACCGCTGGCTAGGACGCCGCATTGGGTGCGGACCACCGATCCGGCTACGGGCGCTCCGGCCCTGCGCGAGACTAACACCATGCCGCAGTGGGCGGGATCCTGCTGGTACTATCTGCGCTTCCTTGATCCGCACAACGACCGCGCGATCGTCGATCCCGGAAAGGAGCGCTATTGGATGCCGGTCGATCTCTATGTCGGCGGCGCAGAGCATGCGGTGCTCCACCTGCTCTATGCGCGCTTTTGGCACAAGGTGCTCTATGACATCGGCATCGTCTCGACGAAGGAACCGTTCCGCAAGCTGTTCAATCAAGGAATGATCCTGGCCTTCTCCTATCGCGATGCCGCCGGCAAATACTACGAGCCGGAGAAGGTCACCCAGCGTGAGGGACACCATTTCGCAGGCGACATTGCAGTAACCCAGAAGACCGAGAAGATGTCGAAGTCGCGCTTCAATGTCGTCAATCCCGACGACATTGTTGCGGCGTACGGTGCCGACTCGCTGCGGCTCTACGAGATGTTCATGGGGCCGCTTGAGATGACGAAGCCCTGGCAGACCTCGGCGGTTCACGGCATGCGGCATTTCCTCGAACGCGCCTGGCGCCTGGTCTGCGAGGACGATATCCCCGACAGTCCGCGGCTGGTCGACGTCGCACCAGATCAACCGCTCTTGCGCCTTCAGCACAAGACCGTTCGCGCGGTGACCGAGGGCATCGAGGACCTCCGCTTCAACACCAGCATTGCCCGACTCATGGAATTGGTGAACGCGCTGACACCTTTGGAGCAAAGGCCGCGTAGCGTCGTGCAAAGCCTTGTATTGCTGCTGGCTCCCTTTGCGCCCCATCTCTGCGAGGAATTGTGGCGCGTCCTCGGCCACGGCGAATCGTTGGCCTACGCACCTTGGCCCGTCTTCGATCCCGATCTCGCGCGTGACGAGCAGCGGGAATATGTCGTCCAACTGAACGGGCGGTTCCGGCATAGGATCGTTGCCGACGCCGAAATGGGGACCGACACGCTGTTCGCGCTGGTAAAGGCGGATCCGCGGGTGAAGGAGCTGCTGGCAGGCAAGCAGATCTTGAAGGAGATCGCCATTCCCGGACGGTTGGTGAACTTCGTCGTCCGGGAATGATCTGCATGCACGTAGACACACAGAAGCCAGTTTTTCCGATGACCGCTACGGGTCATGAGCGTCGTTTTGGGGCAGTTCGCCGAACGTCTGCTTACCCCTTAACAGCAGCGGAAAACCAGACATTCTCCAACCGCAGCTTCGGGCCAGAGCACGAAGTCGCTGCGCTCCAGCCCGCTGCGCGGGGGCAAGAGCCGAGAGGCCGGTAGGTAGTTGAGAGGATAGTGGTAGCGGTGGAGAGCCCCCGTCCTGAGAATCGAGGTGTTCACAGCCTCAATCAGGAAGGAGCTCTCCATGAGCGATACTAA
>JBPYDO010000209.1:0-19855 GCA_051985755.1 Reyranella sp.
GGCACCGCGTTGGGCGGCGGCTTCGAGATCTGCCTCGCCTGCCACTATCGCATTGCGGCGGCCAACCCAAAGGCCAAGCTCGGCCAGCCCGAGGTCAAGCTCGGCCTGCTGCCGGGCGGCGGCGGCACGCAGCGCATCCCGCGCCTGATCGGCGTGATGAACGCCGCGCCCATCCTGCTCGAGGGCAAGGATCTCTCGGTCGAGGCCGCCAAGGGTCTGGGGCTGATCCACGAGGTGGTGCCGGCGGGCGAGCTCCTGGCAAAAGCCAAGGCTTGGCTGACGGCGGCGCCGACCGAGCACGTCGTGCCGGAATTCTCCGGCAAAGGCGCCAAGCCGATCGACGGCCGCGCCGTGCAGCCGTGGGACCGCAAGGGCTTCAAGACGCCGGGCTTCCCGGGCGGGCAGGTCTGGAGCCCGCCGGGCGTACAGACCTTCATCGGCGGCAACGCCATGATCGCCGGCAAGACAAACGGCGTCTATCCGGCCCCCAGGGCGATCATGTCCTGCGTCTATGAGGGACTGCAGCTGCCGATCGACTCGGGCCTCAAGGTCGAGACGCGCTATTTCGTGTCGCTGCTGCGCGACCCGGTCGCCAAGAGCATGATCCGCACGCTGTTCTTCGGCCTGCAGGAAGCCAACAAGCTGGCGCGACGGCCGAAAGCCGTGCCCAAGCAGGAATACAAGAAGATCGGCGTGCTGGGCGCGGGCCTGATGGGATCGGGCATTGCCACCGTGTCGGTGCAGGCCGGTCTCGACATCGTGCTGATCGACAAGGACCAGGCCTCGGCCGACAAGGGCAAGGCGCACATTGCCTCCGAACTCGACAAGCTCGTGAAGCGCGGCCGCATGGACCAGGCAAGGCGCGATGCGCTCCTGGCCAAGGTCAAGGCCACGCCGGACTTCGCCGACCTCAAAGGCTGCGAGCTGGTGGTCGAAGCGGTGTTCGAGAACCGCGAGGTCAAGGCCGAGGCGACCCGCAAGGCCGAGGCGTCGCTCGCGCCCGAGGCGGTGTTCGCCTCCAACACCTCGACCTTGCCGATCACGGGACTGGCCGAGGCGTCGGGCCGGCCCGAGCATTTCATCGGGCTGCACTTCTTCTCGCCGGTCGAGAAGATGCCGCTGGTCGAGATCATCGTCGGCAAGAAGACCTCGCAGGAGACGTTGGCACGCTCCATGGACTTCGTTCAGAAGATCCGCAAGACACCGATCGTGGTGAACGACAGCCGCGGCTTCTTCACCTCACGCGTCTGCGGCGCCTTCATCAGCGAGGGTCATCGCATGCTGAAGGAGGGCATCCCGGCGGCGATGATCGAGAATTGCGCCAAATATGCCGGCATGCCGGTCGGGCCGCTGTCGCTCAACGACGAGGTCGCGATCGACCTCAGCTACAAGATCATGGACCAGACCCGGCGCGACGCCCAGGCGGCGGGGCAGAAGTACCAGGCCTCGGGCACCGAGGACATCCTCGAGCTGATGGTCAAGAAGCTGGAGCGCTTCGGGCGCAAGAACGGCAAGGGCTTCTACGACTATCCGGCCGACGGCAAGAAGCGGCTGTGGCCCGACCTTGCCAAGCACTTTCCGCCCGATCCCAAGCTCCTGTATGGCGAGGGCGAGGACAAACGTGCCAAGGAGGCCGAGATCCGGAAGCGCCTGCTCTATGTGCAGGCGGTCGACACCGCGCGCTGCCTGGAGGGCAACGTGCTGACCGCGCCACAGGACGGCGACGTCGGCTCGATCATGGGACTGGGCTTCGCGCCACAGACCGGCGGCGCCGTCAGCCTGATCGAGCAGGTAGGCGTCAAGCAGTTCGTCGCCGAGTGCGACGAACTCACTAAGAAGTACGGCAGGCAGTTCGAGGTGCCGAAACTCCTGCGCGACATGGCAGCCAAGGGCCAGAGCTTCTACGGCAAGACGGCGGCGAAGGCGGCCTAAAGGAGGGAACGCCGTGAACGCCACCGAAATCGCCGCTCTCGCCGACAAGCTCGCCGAAGGCCGCAGATCGAAGAAGCCGATGGACATCGCCGCCGCGACGGCGAGCCTCTCCGAGGCCGACTCCTACAAGGTGCAGTTCGCGGTGCACGACAAGATGGCGGCAGCGGGCGATCCGGTCGCCGGGTGGAAGATTGCGCTGACCTTGCCGGTGCAGTACCAGCCGCTGAAACTGTCGGGGCCGGTGTTCGCCGCGATCTACAAGAGCGGCGTCCGCCAGAGCGGTGCGTCCTTCGAGCCGGGCTGGCCGCTCAGGCCCGGCATCGAACCCGAGATGGTGGCGCGCATCGGCAGGGACGCCACTGCCGCCGGCAAACCCTACACGGCCGACTCGATCAAGGCTCACATTGCCGACCTCTATTGCGGCATGGAGCTGGTCGACAACCGCTACGTCGACGTGACGAAAGTGGGCGGGCCCGGCCGCATCGCCGATAACGTGCTGCAGGCGGCGTGCGTGCTGGGCACCGAGATCAAGGACTGGCAGAAGCTCGACTTCCCCAATCTCAAGGGCCGCTCGCTGCTCGACGGCAAGGAACTCGCCAACGGCCCCGGCAGCTCCGTCATGGGCGGCATGCCGATCTCGCTCGCCTGGCTCGCCAACAAGCTCCTGGAGCATGGCAAACACCTCAAGGCCGGAGATGTCGTGCTCACGGGCTCGGTGCATCCGCCGGCCTTCCTGCCGGCCAAGGGCGTGGCCCGCACCGAGTTCGCAGGGCTCGGCGGCACGGAGATCACGATCAGGTAGCAAGCACCCTATCGAGATGCACGGTGTCGCTGGACCACGCCGTCACTGGCGCGTCCGGCGGCAGGGGTGGAAGGCCCTCGCCGGCCAGAAAGGCGACTTCAATCCGCAGATCCTCGACCTGCTCGAAGGCGTGCGTGTGCAACAGCTCGACATGGGCGCGCCGCCCGTCCTTGAGGCGAAGCACGAAGCCGGCCTCGCTGCTGTGCATGTCACCGAAGGTCCAGAACCCCTCGACGCGCGCGATGTCGCCGCACGCAAAGCCGTGGCTTTCGGCGTCGAGTGCATAGAGCACGTGGCCGAGCTCGTAGATCCCTTCGATGCTCCGCGGTGGCATTCAGCCAGTCTAACGCTAAGCTCGTGGCCATGAAGCCATATGTCCTCTGCCACATGGTTTGCAGCGTCGACGGCCGGATCTGGGGCAGCCGTTGGCGGCCCAAGGCCAACGTCTTGCCGAACCTTTTCGAGAAGCTGCACGATCAGCTGGTCGCCGAGCACGGTGGCGGCTCGTGGCTCTGCGGCCGGGTGACCGCGCAGGAATTCGCGCGCGGCAAGGGCAAGGTTTATCCGGTGACCAAGGAGATGTTCCCGCGCGAAAACTGGTTTGCGCGGCGCGACGTTAAGGCCTGGGGCATCTTCCTCGATGCCCATGGCAAGGCGTGCTGGGAGCGCTCGGACATCGGTGGCGATGCGATTCTCGTGATCCTGACGGAAGCCGTGCCGGACGCGCATCTCGCCGGCCTGCGCGGCGATCGTGTCTCCTACATCTTCGCCGGCAAGACCGAGATCGACCTCGCTGCGGCGCTGGAAACGCTCAACCGCGAACTTGGCATCACGCGGCTGATGCTGGAAGGCGGCGGCGGGGCGAACGGCGCGCTCCTGCGCGCCGGACTTTTGGACGAGTTGAGCCTGGTGGTCTGTCCGGTCGTCGACGGCAGCACGGGCGGCCCCATCGTGTTCAATTCGGGCGACCGCGATCTCGGGCCAGCGCCCATCGAGAAAATGACTCTCGCCAGCCACGAAGTGCTCGAGGGCGGCGCGGTCTGGCTGCGTTATCGGCTGAGCTCTACCGCGTAGCCATGAAAAAGCGGGCCCGCAGGCCCGCTTTTCGTCTTGGCCGCTCCCTAAATCAGCGCCGCGCCATCGCCGCCATCGGTGGCCGCTGCGCGCCGTTGCCGCCGGCGCGAACCGGCGTGGCGGGTGCAGCATGCGCCGAAGAGGCGGGCTGGGCTGCCATGGCCGTGCGGATGTCGCGCGCCACCTTCACCAGGCGCGGACCCCAGTCGGCCTCGAGCCGGTCGCGGCTGATCTGGTAGATCGGCGCCGACGCGTTGATGGCGTAGGCCGCCGTGCCGTCGGTGTTGCGCAGCGGGGCGCCCACGCCGCAAAGCTCGGGCAGCCATTCACCCCAGGTGACGCAGAAGCCGTGGTCAGCCAGCTCCTTGAAGGAGCGGTCGATGCCCGCCTTGACCTTGCTCCAGTCGTCGCGCCAGCGGCGGCGAATGGCATCGATATGCTTGTTGCGGTCGGCGTCGGGCAGGGAGAAGAGGTAGGCGCGGCCGATCGCCGTGTTCGCCATCGGCACGCGGGTGCCGACATCGTGGGTGATCGCCACCACCGAAGGACCGCGGCAGGCTTCGAGGTAGATCATCGAATGACGGTCGCGGCCGCCCAGCGCCGTCGAGGCGTTGAGCGCATGGGCGAGCTGCTCGAGCGGCCCGCGCGAGGCCCGCCGCACATCCATGCTGGAGATCGCCGCATAGCCCAGCGCCAGCACCGAAGCGCCAAGCTCGTACTTGCGGAAACGGCGGATGTAGTTGAGGTAGCCGAGCTCGGTCAGCGTATGGGTGAGCCGCGCCACGGTCGGCTTGGGCAGGCCCGTGCGGTGCGCGATCTCCTGGTTGCCCAGCATGCCCTCGCCGGCATGGAAGGCGCGCAGGATGTC
This sequence comes from Reyranella sp., assembly GCA_051985755.1. Lineage (GTDB taxonomy): Bacteria > Pseudomonadota > Alphaproteobacteria > Reyranellales > Reyranellaceae > Reyranella. Next base: position 4,677 of record JBPYDO010000209.1, read on the forward strand.
GAGGCCACGGGCGAGCGCCGTCACGAACTGCCGGTCCTTGGTCGGCAGGCCCTCGGCGGTTTCGGCGGAGCTGGCCAAGGCGGCGGTGCGGGTGACAAGATGGCTCACATTGCCCATGGCGTTTTTCTCCTATGAACGACCGTTTATTTTCTGTGGGCGGAACCTGCCATCTGCACCGTTGAGCCGCAATCCGCGAGACCGGATTTTGGCGTGCGAACATGCAAGGCCGCTATGACCGAACCGCGGGTCCTATGCGAAGTCGCCGAAAGGCACGGATTCGTTGGTGTTTCCGGGCCTTGCACAGGGATGGCTGGCTTCGGCCGGAAACGGCCGCTACTCTGCCGCGACCGCCCTCAGAGGTCCCCTCAAGAGACCGCCCCAAGCCACCGGACAAGAGACTAAAATTGGCCAAGGAACCTGCCTCCGTCCCCAGGGACATCGCCAGCCTGTCGTTCGAAGATGCGCTGAAGGAGCTCGAAGGGATCGTCCAGCAGCTCGAGCGCGGACAGGTGAAGCTCGACGAGGCGATTTCGGCCTACGAACGGGGTGCGCTGCTGAAGCGCCACTGCGAGCAGAAGCTCGCCGAAGCCAAGATGAAGGTCGAGAAGATCGTGTTCGCCGCCGACGGCTCGGTCAGCAGCCAGCCCACCGACCTCAGCTGACTTCGACGTTGACGTTCCATGCCGCTTTCAGCGCACCGCTCGTTCGATGCCGCGCTTGCGTTCGCCGCCGAGTCGACCGATCGCACCATGGATCGCCTTCTGCCGAGGGGCGACACCGGAGAGGCGCGCGTCTTCGAAGCCATGCGCTATTCGAGCCTGGGGGGCGGCAAGCGGCTGCGCGCGTTCTTTGTGCTGGCCGGCGCCACGCTCTTCAAGGTGGGTGCGCTACAGGCCCTGCGCACGGCGAGCGCGATCGAGTTCGTGCATGCCTATTCGCTTATTCACGACGATTTGCCGGCGATGGACGACGACGACCTGCGGCGCGGCAAGCCGTCGTGCCACAAGCAGTTCGACGAGGCGACGGCGATCCTGGCCGGCGATGCGCTGCAGGCGCTCGCCTTCGAGGTGCTGGCGCAGGAGGCGACGCACGGCGATCCCACGGTGCGCGCGGCGCTGGTGTCGGAACTCGCTAAGGCGGCGGGCGCACACGGCATGGTTGGCGGCCAGATGCTCGATCTCCTGGCCGAGCACCAGGGCAGCGAGATGTCGATCGGCGCCATCACGCGCCTGCAGCGACTGAAGACCGGGGCACTGATCTCGTTCTCGTGCACCGCCGGGGCAATCCTGGGCAAGGCGGCCGAATCGCCGCGCATGGCGCTGTCGGCCTACGCTCATGATCTCGGCCTTGCTTTCCAGATCGTCGATGACCTTCTCGACGTCGAGGGTAATGCGGCCGAGCTCGGCAAGACACCGGGCAAGGACGCCGACGCCGGCAAGGCGACGTTCGTGTCGATCCTGGGGCTGGAACGCGCGCGCGCCCAGGCCCAACTCCTGGCCGAGCAGGCCGCGGCGCACCTTGAGCCATTTGGCCACAGTGCCGATTTATTGCGCCAGGCGGCCAATTTCGTAGTTTCCCGGCGGTCCTAAAAGAGAGCACAAGGGTATAGTGGACCAATGAACAACGACGTTTCCATGACCGGGCAGAACACGACGCCGCTTCTCGACACTGTCGACTTGCCGTCCGACATCCGCCGGCTGCGGCCCGACCAGCTGCGCCAGCTGGCGGACGAGCTGCGTCAGGAGACGATCTCGGCCGTGTCGGTCACGGGCGGCCATCTCGGCGCCGGCCTGGGCGTGGTCGAACTCACCGTGGCGTTGCACTACACCTTCGACACTCCGCGCGACCGGCTGATCTGGGACGTCGGCCACCAGGCCTATCCGCACAAGATCGTCACCGGCCGGCGGCGGCGCATTCGCACGCTCCGCCAGGAGGGCGGTCTCTCGGGCTTCACGCGCCGCAGCGAGAGCGAGTACGACCCGTTCGGCGCCGCCCACTCCTCGACCTCGATCTCGTCCGGCCTCGGCATGGCTGTGGCGCGCGATCTTGCCGGCGCACACAACCACGTGGTGGCGGTGATTGGCGACGGAGCGATGAGCGCCGGCATGGCCTACGAGGCGATGAACAACGCGGGCCACCTGCGCAGCCGCCTGATCGTCATCCTGAATGACAACGACATGTCGATCGCGCCGCCGGTCGGCGCCATGTCGGGGCATCTATCGCGCCTCCTGTCGGGCCGGCCATACGTCACCTTGCGCAATTTGGGGCGCACCTTCGTCGAGGTGTTGCCCAAGCCGCTCGGCAAGGCGGCGCGGCGCGCCGAGGAATATGCGCGCGGCATGGTGGCGGGCGGCACGCTGTTCGACGAGCTCGGCTTCTACTATGTCGGTCCCGTCGACGGTCACAACATCGACCATCTGCTGCCAGTGCTGCGCAACGCCCGCGACAGCCGGCTCGACAAGCCGATCCTGGTCCATGTCGTGACCAAGAAGGGCAAGGGCTATCCGCCGGCCGAGAACAGCGCCGACAAGTACCACGGCGTGGTAAAGTTCGACGTCATCACCGGCAAGCAGGCCAAACCGGTGGCCAATGCGCCGGCCTATCAGGCAGTGTTCGCCAAGGCGCTGATCGCCGAGGCCGAGGTCGACAAGAAGATCGTCGCCATCACCGCCGCCATGCCCTCGGGCACCAGCCTCGACAAGTTCGCCGAGCGCTTCCCCGAACGCTGCTTCGACGTCGGCATCGCCGAGCAGCACGGCGTCACCTTCGCCGCCGGGCTGGCCTGCGAGGGCTTCAAGCCGTTCGCGGCCATCTATTCGACCTTCCTGCAGCGCGGCTACGACCAGGTGGTCCACGACGTTGCCATCCAGAAGTTGCCGGTGCGCTTTGCAATCGATCGCGCTGGGCTGGTGGGGGCCGATGGCGCCACCCATGCCGGCTCCTACGATGTGACCTATCTCGCCTGCCTGCCGGATTTCGTCGTGATGGCGGCGGCCGACGAGCTCGAGCTGATGCACATGGTGGCGACGGCGGCGCAAATCGGCGACCGGCCGTCGGCCTTCCGCTATCCGCGCGGCGAGGGCGTCGGCGTCGAGCTGCCGGCGCGCGGCACACCGCTCGAGATCGGCAAGGGCCGCATCGTGCGCGAAGGCTCCAAGATCGCGATCCTGAGCTTCGGCGCGCGGCTTGCGACGTGTTTGCTGGCGGCCGAGGACCTGGCCGCCAAGGGGCTCAGCACCACGGTAGCCGATGCCCGCTTCGCCAAGCCTCTCGACACCGACCTGGTGCGGAGGCTGGCGCGCGAGCACGAGGTGCTGATCACCATAGAGGAGGGTGCGGTCGGCGGCTTTGCCAGCCACGTCTTGCAATACCTCGCGACCGCCGGCCTCCTGGATCTCGGCCTGAAGGTGCGGCCGATGGTGCTGCCCGATCGCTTCTTCGACCATGCCTCGCCGGCCAAGCAGTACGAATGGGCCGGGCTCGATGCGCCGCACATTGTGGCGACGGCGCTGGCGGCACTTGGCCAGCAGGCGGAGCGCGCCCACGGATAGGCGCAAGGCCGGGCCGCGCAGGCGGCCCGATCCAATTGACAGCTAGGCTGTCGCTTCTACAGCGCTACTTGTACAGCCCTACTTGGGCTGCGGCACGATGCGGAGATAGGGCTTCAGCGTCTTCCAGCCCTTGGGGTACTTGGCCTTGGCCTGCTCGTCGGTGACGGCCGGCGGGATGATGACATCGCCGCCCTGTTTCCAGTTCACCGGCGTCGCCACCATGTGCTTGGCGGTGAGCTGCACCGAATCGAGCACGCGCAGCACCTCGTCGAAGTTGCGGCCGGTGTTCATCGGATAGGTGAGCATCGCCTTGATCTTCTTGTCCGGGCCGATCACGAACACCGAGCGCACGGTGGCGTTGTCGGCTGCGGTGCGGCCCTCGGAAGTCGTGCCGGCGCCTTCCGGCAGCATGTCGTAAGCCATGGCGACCTTGAGCTGGGGATCGCCGATCATCGGGTAGGTCACCTTGTGACCCTGCGTCTCCTCGATGTCCTTCGACCACTTCTCGTGGTTGCCGACTGGATCGACCGAGAGACCGACGATCTTGGTGTTGCGCTTGTCGAACTCGGGCTTCAGTCCGGCCATGTAGCCGAGCTCGGTCGTGCAGACCGGCGTGAAATCCTTGGGATGCGAGAACAGGATCGCCCAACCGTCGCCGATCCACTTGTGAAACTCGATCGGTCCCTGTGTGGTGTCGGCTTTGAAGTCGGGCGCGGTTGAATTGATGCGAAGCGTCATGGCGAATCCCCCTCTGCAGGCAACGCTGTTCCCTATCTAGACCTCCATCTGGCGTCGTCAAGCCTTGGCAGGAATCCAGCTCAAAAGCCCCATTCCACCATCAACTTCTACTGTGGTCCCCACCATGTACCGACCAAATCTTTCTGACAGGACGGCGACAGCCGCCTGCGCGATATCGTCGGGCGTCCCGGGACGGCCGATCGGGATCTGCGCCACCAATTCGGCAAGATTGCCCGCGACGAAGCCGCCGCCCGGGATCGCACCGGGCGCGATCGCATTGACGCGAATGCCGTCCGGCGCCAGCACGCGCGCCAGCTCCTTCATCACCATCGTCATGCCGGCCTTCGAGGCGCTGTAGTGTGGCAGGTTGCGCGGCGTCTCGGCATGCAGGGACGTGATCAGCAGGATGCGTCCTCTGATCTTGTGATCGCGCATGTGCCGGCCGATCTCGCGCGCCAGGAAGAAGCCCGAGCGCAGGTTGACGTCGGTCATGGCGTCCCATGTCGCCTCCGTCACCGCGAGCGGCGTGTCGACTTCCTGCCGGCGCGGGCTCGCGGCATGGACGAGCAGCGAGATCGTGCCGAGCCGCTCGATGGCGCCGTTGAAAAGAGTTTTCCAGCCGTCGCGCTGGGCGAGATCACACGCCAGGAAGTCGATGCCGTCTTCGGTCGCTGGCGCGGCTATGTCGCTGCCCAGTACCCTGGCGCCTTCCGCCAGCAATGCCTTGGCGACGCCGCGGCCGATGCCGCCGGCGCACCCTGTGACAAGGGCGCGCTCGCCCGCAAGAAGGTTCGTGCTCATGGTAGTCTTTGTCCTCCCCTCCCAGGAGCGAGCCCATGGACGCCAACCGACCCGTGCTCAATCAGCTGAACATTGTAAGCGGCAATCTCCGTGCATCCATCGACTTCTATCGTCGCCTGGGTATCACCATTCCCGAGCAACGGGTTTGGTCGACAAGCTCCGGCGCGCATCACGCCAATGCCGAATGTCCCGCGGAGTCCGATGCGGTCGATCTCGATTTCGACAGCGCGAACTTCGCGCAGGTCTGGAACACGGGATGGCGCGGCCGTCCGGATCTCAAGGGCCGAGTCGTCATAGGCTTCGGCGTCGCCACGCGCGAGTCGGTCGATCGGCTCTATGGCGAGCTGACTGTAGCGGGCTATCGTGGCTTGCAGGCGCCATACGACGCCTTCTGGGGCGCGCGCTACGCGATCGTGGAGGATCCCGATGGCATCGCTGTCGGGCTGATGAGTCCCGTTGCGGATCAACATCGTTCGGCGACTCCGCAGGTCTAGGATCGGATGGCCAAGACACGGCTGGACGTGGCGCTGGTGGAGCGCGGGCTGGCGGAAAGCCGGGCCGCGGCACAGCGGCTCGTCATGGCGGGGCTGGTGTTTTCGAACGACAAGCGGCTCGACAAGGCGGGGCAGGGAGTCACGCCGGACGTCGCTCTGGAAGTGCGCGGCCAGCCGCATCCCTATGTGTCGCGCGGTGGGCTGAAGCTCGAAAGGGCGCTGGATCAGTTCGTCGTTCCGGTGAAGGGCCGCGTCGCACTCGACGTCGGCGCCTCGACCGGCGGCTTCACCGACTGCTTGCTGCAGCGCGGCGCCGCCAAGGTCTATGCCATCGATGTCGGCACCAACCAGCTCGCCTGGAAGCTGCGCTCGGACTCGCGCGTGATCTCGATGGAAAAGACCAACGTCCGCGACGTCACCCGCGCGCTCATCACCGAACCGATCGAGCTCATCGTCTGCGATGCCTCGTTCATCGGCCTGCGCACCGCACTGCCAGCCGCGCTGGCGCTGGCTGCGCCGGGCGCGCACCTGGTGGCGCTGGTCAAGCCGCAGTTCGAAGTGGGCAAGGGCAAGGTCGGCAAGGGTGGCATCGTGCGTGAGCCGGCGCTGCACGCCCAAGTCTGCGACACGATCGCGAATTGGCTGGGCGAGCAATCGGGCTGGTGCGTGCTGGGCGTGATCGAAAGCCCGATCACCGGCGCCGAGGGCAACAAGGAATTCTTGATCGCGGCTGCGTTCAGCGCGTAGCGCGCGTTACGCAGAACTTGTTGTTGTCGGCCAGGATCTCGTACGAAGCGAAGCGTCGCTTCAGTACCGCCTCATACGGCAAGCCTCGGTTGGCGACCATGAAGAGGCGACCGCCAGGCGCGAGCGCACGGGCGGCGGCTTCGATCACTGCCTGTCCCAAGTCGGGAACGGCGGCGCGGCCGGCATGGAAGGGCGGATTGCAGACGATGGTGTCGTAGGTGGCGGGCGGGCGCTCGCTCGCGAGATCGAGCCAGTGGAACGACGCGCGCGCGTCTTTGACGTTGGCCTTGGCCGCCTCGAGCGCGCGATGCTCGGCGTCCACTAGATCGATGCGCGTGACGGCGGGCGCGCGCGCCAGGATCTCGCGCGCGAGGTAGCCCCAGCCGCAGCCGAAGTCGGCGACCAATCCCGAAAGATCGGCCGGCAGATAGCGGGCGAGCAGGGCGGAGCCGTCGTCGATCCTGTCCCAGCTGAACAGCCCCGGTTGGCTGAGCCATCCGCCGACCACAGGCTGCAACGTCGCAAGCCCGCGCCAGTAGTCGGGCGGGCGTTTCTCGCCCTTGGCGAGCCAGAAGACACGGCAATGGAACTTGGAGAGCGAATCGGTGAGGCCGAAGACCTTGGCAACACTGCGCTGCAGGCTGGCGGCGCCGTCGTCATTGGCGCCGGCGCAGACCAGGGTACCGCTGGGTTCAAGCAGGTCCCAGGCGCGCGCGACGTTGGCGAAATTCTCCTCCTTGTGCTTGGTCAGCAGCACCAGGCCTTGTTCGTAGGAGCCTTCTTCCAGGCGCGCCGAGGCGCGCTTGAGCTTGAGATAGTCCGGCCGGAACGATTGCTCGGCATCGACGCGGGCGCCCCGGGACAGAGAAGGGGGCAGCGGCTCGGCGCGCAAGAAGAACGCCCGCTTGCGCGTAAGCGCTCCTGACTCGAAAGCGTAGGCGAGCGCGCGTCCGGCTTGGCTCACGGCCGCTCTTCAGGGGACGAGGACGGCACGCCCCATGATCAGGCCCTTGCGCAATTCCTGCAAAGTGATGTCGGCTTCGTCGAGCTTGCGCTTGATTATCGGCACCGGCGTCACCTTGCCGGCGGTCACGAGGTCCATCATTTCCTTCATCTCCGCAGGACTGCCAGTCACCGAGCCGACGATCTGGCAGCCGGTGAAGGCGAACATCGGCAGCGGCATGGAGAAAGTGCCGCCGAACAGGCCGACCACGATCAGCCGCCCGCCGCGGGCCAGCGCACGCACGCCGAACTGGCTGCTGGCTTCGGCGCCAACGAAGTCGATCGCGGCACCGACGCCCGTGCCGCCGGTCAATTCCTGCACCTTCTTGCGCGCTTCCTTGTCGCGCGGGTCGAGGGCGGCGCTGGCGCCGTTCTCCAACGCGAGCTTGCGCTTGTTCTCGTCGATGTCGGCGACGATCGGCTCGCGCCCCAGCACCGACTTCGCGAAGCGCACGCCCATCAGACCCACCCCACCCGCGCCGATCACCAGGATCGGCTTGCCGGCGTCGTGACCCACCGCTTTCTTCACCGCGCCAAAGGCGGTAATGCCGGAGCAGGCGTAGAGGCAGGCCAGTTCCACCGGCAGATTGCCGTAGCGGTAGAGGTACTTGGCGTGTGGCACCAGCACGTGGTCGGCATAGCCGCCGTCGTTGTTGACGCCGAGCGCCCGCGGCGTGCCGCAGAGATGCTCGATGCCGTTGCTGCAATACCAGCATTTGCCGCAGCCGATCCAGGGATAGACCACCGCCCTGTCACCGACCTTGGCGCCCTGCGACTCGGGGCCGACGGCGGCGACCTCGCCCACGATCTCGTGACCCATGGTGCGCGGCGGGTTCATGGTCTTGGCGGTGGAATACTTGTTGCCGCCGCCCATGTCGAAAAAGCCTTCCCAGAGGTGCACGTCGCTGTGGCAGACGCCGGCGGCCGTGATGCGCACCAGCACTTCACTGCCCCTGGGCGTCGGATTGGGCTCCTCGATCTTCTGCAGCGGCTTGCCGAGCTCGACGACCTTGTAGCTCTTCATGGGCGTCCTCCCGTTTCTTCGGAGCGGCAGCATAGAGCATCCGTCGGGCAATTGTGCTAGTAGTTCGCGCACACGAATTGTTTGGGAGGCAAACCATGTTGAGGCGTGAATTCGCGGCGCTGGCCGCTCTCACTTTGCTCTCCTCGGCCGCGTCGGCGCAGGACACCGTCAAGATCGGACTGATCCTGCCGATGAGCGGCCAGCAGGCTTCGACCGGCAAGCAGATCGACGCCGCGGTCAAGCTCTACCAGGCGCAGAACGGCACGACGGTCGCCGGCAAGAAGGTCGAGGTCATCCTCAGGGACGACACCAGTGTCCCCGACGTCACCAAGCGTCTGGCCGCCGAGCTGGTGACCAACGACAAGGTCGCGGTCCTGGCGGGCTTCGGCATCACGCCATCGGCCATGGCCACGGCGCCGATCGCCACCCAGGCCAAGGTGCCGGAGGTGGTGATGGCGGCCGGGACCTCGGCGATCACCGAGGCCTCGCCCTTCGTGGTACGCACCTCGTTCACGCTGGCGCAGTCGGCGGTGCCGATGGCCGAGTGGGCGGCCAAGAACGGCATCAAGAAGGTCGTGACCATGGTCAGCGACTACGGCCCCGGCATCGACGCCGAGAAGTCGTTCAGCGAAAAGTTCAAGGCGCAGGGCGGCACCATCGTCGAGAACTTGCGCGTGCCGCTGCGCAGCCCCGACTTCGCGCCGGTCCTGCAGAAAGCGGCCGACGCCAAGGCTGACGCGCTGTTCGTCTTCGTGCCCTCGGGTGCCGGTGCGCAGTTCGTCAAGCAGTTCGTCGAGCGCGGCCTCGACAAGTCGGGCATGAAGCTGATCGCCACCGGCGACGTCACCGATGACGACCAGCTGAACGGCATGGGCGACGCGGTGGTGGGCGTGATCAACACGCACAACTACTCAGCCAACCACGACAGCGCGGTCAACAAGGCCTATGTGGCGGCCTTCAAGAAGGCCAACAACGGCATGCGACCCAACTTCATGTCGGTCGGTGGCTATGACGGCATGCACCTGATCTACGCGGCGCTGAAGAAGACGAACGGCAACACCGACGGCGAGAAGCTGATCGCCGCCATGAAGGGCATGGCGTGGGAGAGCCCGCGCGGCCCGATCTCGATCGATCCCGAGACGCGCGACATCGTGCAGAACATCTACGTTCGCAAGGTCCAGAAGGTCGACGGCGAGCTCTACAACGTCGAATTCGCCACCATTCCCAACGTCAAGGATCCGGTGAAGGCGGCGAAGAAGAAGTGACCGCGTGCGAAGCCTGCGTGTCATCCCGAGCGTAGTGAGGGACCTTTCCTGTTGCCTTAAAGGCCTCTCGTCCGTTGGCCTCGGGATGACACGATAAATGGCCACCATCCTGTTCGACGGCGTGGCCTACGGCATGTTGCTGTTCGTGCTGGCCTTCGGGCTGGCGGTGACGTTGGGGCTGATGAACTTCGTCAACCTGGCGCACGGCGTTTTCGCCATGGCCGGCGGCTACACGACCGTGCTGTTGATGGAACAGTGGAAGGTGCCGTTCCTCGCCTGCCTGTTGGCGGCCTTCCTCGTCGCGGCCGTGCTTGGGCTCGCCTTGGAGCGCACTCTCTATCGCCACATGTACGGCCGCAGTCCTCTCGATCAGGTGCTGTTCTCCATCGGCCTGGTGTTCATCGCTGTGGCGGCGACCGACTACGTGCTGGGCTCGAGCCAGCGCAACATCAGCCTGCCGGCCTGGCTGGAGGGTCGGCACACGATCCTGGGCGTCAATATCGGCATCTACCGTTCTTTCATCATCGTGCTGTGCGGCATGCTGACATTGGGCTTGCAGGCCGGGCTGATGCGCACCCGGTTCGGCGCCCGGCTGCGCGCCGCCGTCGACGACGCACGGGTGGCGCGCGGGCTCGGCATTCCGGTCGGCACGTTGTTCGCCGTCACCTTCGCTTTCGGCTCGGGCCTGGCAGGCCTCGGCGGTGCGCTCGGGGTCGAGCTCCTGGGGCTCGACCCCTACTTTCCCCTGCGCTTCATGATCTATTTCCTGATCGTCGTCACGGTCGGCGGCACGTCGGGCGTTGCCGGCCCGTTCTTCGCCTCGCTGCTGCTGGGCATCGCCGACGTCGCGGGCAAGTACTATCTCCCCGCGGCGCTCGGCTCTTTCGTGATCTACCTTGTGATGATCGTCGTGCTGGTCGTGCGGCCACACGGCCTGTTCGCCCGCGCGAGATGACCATGACGGCCGACGACAGCCTGGCGCGACGCGGCCGATGGCGCTGGCCGGAGACCGTCTTCTGGGTATTGGCGTTCGCCGCCCTGCTGGTGCCCGCGGGCCAGTACCTGATCCTGAACGAGGTCGCGATCTTCGCTCTGTTTGCCCTCTCGCTCGATCTGATCCTGGGTTATGCCGGGATAATCTCCCTGGGCCACGCCGCGTTCTTCGGGCTGGGGGCTTACGCAGCCGGCCTGATGTGCAAGCTCGTCTCACCCGATCCGCTCGCCGGCCTCGCCGTCGCGGCCGCGGCCTCGGCGCTGCTCGGCCTGTTGACCAGCTTTCTCGTGCTGCGCGGCAGCGATCTCACGCGTCTCATGGTGACGCTCGGCGTAGCGCTGGTGCTGCATGAGCTCGCCAACAGCCTGCCGGAATATACCGGCGGCGCCGACGGCCTGCAGGGCATGGCGGTCGGGCCGTTGCTGGGCCGCTTCGCCTTCGACCTCTATGGCCGCACCGCTTATGCCTACAGCCTGAGCGTTCTCTTCCTGCTGTTCCTGGTGGCGCGCGTCGTCGTGCGCTCACCGTTCGGATTGTCGCTGACGGCGATCCGGGGCAACAGCCTGCGCGCCGCGGCACTCGGCGTACCGGTCAATGCGCGGTTGATCGCGATCTACACGCTCGCCGCCGCTTATGCCGGCGGCGCCGGCGCGCTTCTCGCCGAGACCACGGCTTACGTCTCCCTGGAGGTTCTCGAGTTCAACCGCTCGGCCGACGTCCTGCTGGCACTGATCATCGGTGGCACAGGCTGGCTCTATGGCGGCATCGCCGGCGCCCTTGTCTTCAAGGTGCTGCAGGACACGCTGGCATCGACCTCGCCGCAGTTCTGGATGTTCTGGATGGGGCTGTTCCTGCTGCTCCTGGCGATGGTCGGACGCGAACGACTGTCGGTCGAGCTGCGCGGGCTGATCGCCCGATTGGCGCGCTAGATGGTCGCCGCGCTCGAAACCAAGAGTCTTAGCAAACGCTTCGGCGGCATCGTCGCCACCGACAAGGTGACGTTCCGTCTGGAGCGTGGCGCACGCCATGCGCTGATCGGCCCGAACGGCGCCGGCAAGACGACCTTCGTCAATCTGCTGACCGGCGTGCTGGCGCCGAGCGCCGGCGTGGTTCGGCTCGACGGCTCGAACATCACCGGCCTGCGGCCCGAAGCGCGCGTCCGACGAGGGCTCGTACGGACGTTCCAGATCAACCAGCTGTTCGCCACCCTGACACCGCTCGAGACGCTGGCGTTGGCGCTCACTGAGCACCGGGGGTACGGATGGGTTTGGTGGCACCGCGTCGGTCGGCACATGACCATCGCCCGCGACGCGGCGGAAATCGCCAGTCGCTTCGGTCTTGCCGACGTGCTCGATGTCCGCACCGACACCTTGCCCTACGGCAAGCAGCGCCTGCTGGAGATCGCGGTGGCCTTTGCTGCCAATCCGCGGGTGTTGCTGCTCGACGAGCCAGCGGCCGGCGTGCCTGCGGCCGAGCGGCGTGACGTTCTCGCCACGATCGCCGCCTTGCCCGCCGACGTCTCGGTGCTCCTGATCGAGCACGACATGGACCTGGTGTTCAGCTTCGCCGAGCGCATCTCGGTACTGGTCGACGGCGCGCTACTGGTCGAGGGCACGCCCGAGGCGATCGCCGCCGACCCACGCGTGCGTGCCGTCTATCTTGGCGAAAGCCGCGGTGGCTGAACTGCTCGCCATCGACGGATTGTCCACCGGCTACGGCCGGGCGGTCGTGCTGTTCGACGTCGCGCTGGGCCTCGGGCCAGGCGAGGCGGTGGCGGTGCTCGGCCGCAACGGCGTCGGCAAGACGACCTTGATCAACAGCATCGTCGGCGTCACGCGACGCTTTGCCGGTTCGCTGACGCTCGCCGGTCGCGAGATGGCGACGCTCGCGCCCGAAATGCGGGCCCGGCTCGGCGTCGGCTGGGTGCCGCAGGAGCGCAACATCTTCCGGTCGCTTTCGGTCGAGGAGAACCTCACGGCGGTGGCGCGACCGGGCTCATGGACGAGCGAGCGGGTGTTCGGGCTCTTCCCGCGGCTCAAGGAACGGCGACGGCAGGCGGGAAGCGCGCTGTCGGGCGGCGAGCAGCAGATGCTCGCCATCGGCCGGGCCTTGGTCACCAATCCGAAACTGCTGCTGCTCGACGAGCCAACCGAAGGTCTGGCGCCGATCATCATCGAAGAGCTGTTGCGCGCTCTTGCAACGCTGTTCCGGCAGGAAGGCATGGCCGGCATCGTCGTCGAGCAGCATGCGCACAAGATCCTGCCCATCACCGATCGCGCCATCGTTCTGGACCGCGGAAAAGTCGTGTTCGAGGCGGCGAGCGCCGCGCTTGTTGCTGATTCATCGCCGCTCGAGCGCTATCTTGGCGTCGGTTAGGGGATCGGACGCGTCATGAGCAAATACGGAATCGGCCAGCCCGTCCTGCGCTTTGAGGATCCGCGCCTGCTGCGCGGGCAGGGGCGCTACATCAACGACGTCAACCTGCCGGGCCAGGTCCATGCCGTGTTCGTGCGCTCGCCGCATGCCCACGCCCGAATCCGCTCGATCGATATTGAAGACGCCAGGAAGTCGCCCGGCGTGCTGGCGGTCTATACGGGGCATGACGTCAAGGCCGACGGGCTAGGCATGCCCAAGGCCAACATGCCGCGCAAGCGGCCCGACGGTAAGCCGATGTTCGCGCCGCAACGGCCGCCCCTGGTCACCGACCGCGTGCGCTATGTCGGCGATCCGGTGGCGATGGTGGTCGCCGAGACGCTTGCCGAGGCCAAGGACGCGGCGGAGCTGGTGAACGTCGAGTACGAAGCGCTGCCCTCGGTCACCCAGACCGCCGACACGGTGAGGCCCGGCGCACCTGCCGTGTGGGACGACTGCCCCGACAACATCTCCAACAACGTCGAGCGCGGCAACAAGGCCGCGACCGAGGAGGCGATCAAGGGTGCCGCCAAGGTGATCAAGCGGCGCTATGTGATCACGCGTGTGCACGCGCAGTTCATGGAGCCGCGCGGCACGCTCGGCGTCTACGACCCGGGCGAGGATCGGCTCACGCTCTATGCCGACGTGCAGTATCCCCACCGCGTGCGCAACATGCTGGCGCAAAGCGTATTCAAGGTGCCCGAAAGCAAGATGCGCGTGATCGCCCAGGACGTCGGCGGCGGCTTCGGCACCAAGGGCTGGCAGTACATCGAGCACCGGCTGACGCTCTGGGCGGCGCGCAAGCTCCGCCGACCGGTCAAGTGGAGCTGCGAGCGCTCCGAGGCGGTGATGGCCGACGAGCACGGCCGCGACAATATCGGCGAGATCGAGCTGGCGCTCGACAAGGACAACAAGTTCGTCGCCCTGCGGCTGAACATGCTGGCCAACATCGGCGCCTACGTCGGCTCCGACCGCAATCTGCTGTCGCCCTTCGGCATGATCGTGACGGTGCTGGGCGTCTACCGGATCCCCACGGCCTACCTGAACGTGGTCGGCGTCCTGTCCAACACCAACCCGACCGCGCCCTATCGCGGCGCCGGCCGGCCGGAGGCGATCTACCTGATCGAGCGGCTGATCGACGATGCGGCGCGTGAGCTGGGCGTCGATCGAGTCGAGCTCAGGCGCAAGAACATCCTGCCCGAGTCGGCGCTGCCCTATCAGAGCCCGGTCGGGCCGTACTACGACTGCGGCAAGTTCGAAGAGAACATGGACAAGGCGCTCGAGCTCGCCGACGTCGCGGGCTACAAGGCGCGCCTCGAGGATTCGAAGAGGCGCGGCAAGCTGCGCGGGCTCGGCATCGTCAACGCGATCGAGCAGGCGGCCGGCACCGCGCAGCCGGAATACGCCGAGATCCGCTTCAATCCCAGCGGCACGGCGGCGCTCCTGATGGGCAGCAAGGCGCAAGGGCAGGGCCACGAAACCATGTTCAAGCAGATACTGCACGAGCGCCTGGGCATCGATCCCAACGAGGTTCAATACATCGATGGCGACACCGACCGGGTGGCGTTCGGCATGGGGACCAACGGCTCTCGTTCGACCGTGATCGGCGGGTCGGCCTTGTATCAGGCGGCCGGCAAGGTGATCGAGAAGGGCAAGAAGCTCGCGGGGCACTTGCTTGAAGCGGGCGAGCAGGACATCGAATTCGCTGAGGGCAACTTCACCGTCAAGGGAACCGACAAGTCGGTCTCGCTCAAGGAAGTAGCGCGGGCCGCCTTCAATCCGACCAAGTGGCCGAAGGGCAATTTCGAGGGCGGGCTCTACGAGAACGCGACCTTCAAGGCGACGCGCGACACCTATCCCAACGGCTGCCATATCTGCGAGGTCGAAGTCGATCCCGAGACCGGCGAGGTCACGCTCGACCGCTACTTCGTGGTCGACGATGTCGGCACGGTGATGAATCCCATCGGCCTGAAGGGGCAGATCCATGGCGGCGTGGCGCAGGGCATCGGGCAGATCCTGAGTGAGCAGGTCGTGTGGGACAGCGAGTCAGGCCAGCTCTTGACCGCGAGCTTTCTCGATTACGCCATGCCGCGCGCCGACATGGTGCCCAACATGGAGGTCAAGTCGAATCCCGTGCCGACCAAGTACAAT
>JBPYDO010000210.1:0-6292 GCA_051985755.1 Reyranella sp.
GGCGAGCATCGAGGAGCCGCTCACCTATCAGTACGGCCGCTACACCGTGTGCAAGGCGGGACCGTGGGCGCAGAGCCCGGTCACCCTGCAGCAGCTCGCGCTGCTCAAGGGATTCAATCTCGACGGCGCCGATCCGACCTCGCCTGACTTCATCCACACCGTGGTCGAAGCGAGCAAGCTCGCCTTCGCCGACCGCGAGGCGTTCTACGGCGACCCGAAGTTCGTCGACGTGCCGATGCAGACGCTGCTCTCGGACGCCTACAACGCCGACCGTCGCAAACTGATCGATCCCGCCAAGGCCTCGCTCGAGCAGCGTCCGGGCAAGGTCGAAGGCTATGGCGGCGTGGTGCAGCTGCGTCGGGCCGATAGCGCCCGGGCCGCCGTGGCGGCAAGCGGCGCAGGCGAGCCGACGGTCGGCCGCCTCGGGGTAGGAAGTAAGGGCCAGATGAGCGGCGATACCGTGCACTTCGACATCGTCGACAAGGACGGCAACATGGTCTCGGCCACGCCTTCAGGCGGCTGGCTGCACGGCTCGCCGGTGGTGCCCGAGCTCGGCTTCCCGATCGGCACGCGCGGCCAGATCTGCTGGCTCGAGGAAGGCCAGCCCAGCTCGCTGGCGCCCGGCAAACGGCCGCGCACGACACTCACGCCCACCCTCGCCCATCGCGACGGCGAGCCATACATGGTCTGGGGCTCGCCGGGCGGCGACCAGCAGGAGCAGTGGATCACCCAGTTGTTCCTGCGCCACGTCCACTGCGGCATGAACCTGCAGGAGGCGATCGATGCGCCAGCCTGGCACAGCGAGCACTTCCCCTCCTCCTTCTGGCCGCGCACCGCCCGGCCAGGCGTCCTGGTGCTGGAAGGCCGCGTGCCCGCCGAAACGGTCCGGGAACTGCGCAAGCGCGGTCATGAGATCGAGATGAACGACGACTGGTCCGAGGGCCGCCTGACCGCCGCCTCGCGCGAGGATCCCTGGCGCAAGGCCGCCGCCAACCCGCGCGGCATGCAAGGCTACGCCGCCGGTCGTTGATCGCCGGATGACCTGGTCGATCATTGTCCACGAGCGCGGCAGCGGGCGGATTGCGATCGCTGTCGCCACCAAGTTCTTCGCCGTAGGGGCCAGAGTGCCCCACATCGAGCCCGGCAAAGGCGCCGTCTGTACCCAGGCGCTGGTCAATCCGCTCTACGGGCCCGATGGGCTGAAGCTCATCCGAGCCGGTCTTGGGGCAGCCGACATCGTTCGCCTGCTGGCCGAGGCCGATGCCGGGCGCGCGCATCGTCAGCTGCATGTGCTCGGGCCCGACGGCAAGTTCGCGGCGCACACCGGCGCCGAGTGCGTGCCCTGGTGCGGTCACTGGATCGGCGACGATTTCTCGGTGGCCGGCAACATGCTGGCTGGTCCGCAGGTCGTCGCGGAGACAGTGCGCTTCTTTCGCGAGAACGACGCCATGGCGCTGCCGCGGCGGCTGATCGGCGCGCTCAAGGCCGGCGAGAAGGTTGGCGGCGACAAGCGTGGCAAACAGTCGGCGGCATTGGTGATCTGGGGCAACCAGGACTGGTCGGAACTCGACCTGCGCGTCGACGACCATGTCGAGCCGCTGCTCGAGCTCGCCCGGTTGGAAGCCGCGAGCCGCGAGCGCTGGACGCACTTCCGGACCTTCCTGGCCACGCGCGAGAACCCCGCCGGTACCTTCGACCGAGCGACGATCGACGCCGGCATCGAACGAAGCCTGGCGGCCGAGCGCACCAACGCCTCACGCGGATGACCGACTCCCTGCTGGAACTGAGGCAGCTCGCCGTCAGCTTCATCACCGACGACGGCACGGTGCGCGCCGTCGACGGCATCGACCTCGCGCTGGCGCGCGGCCGCACGCTGGGGCTGGTGGGCGAGTCGGGCTGCGGCAAGAGCGTGACCTCGCTTGCCGTCATGGGGCTGCTGCCGCCGGAGAACTCGCAGGTGAGCGGCGAGGTGCACTTCGAAGGCCGCGACCTCCTGAAGATCGACAAGGCCCTCGTGCGCGACCTGCGCGGCGCGCGCCTCGCCATGATCTTCCAGGAGCCGATGACCTCGCTCAATCCCTCCTACACGATCGGCAACCAGATCGTCGAGGCGATCCGCCGCCATCAGGGCCTATCGCCAGCCGCGGCGCGCGCCAAGGCCATCGACATGTTGCGGCTGGTTCACATTCCCAACCCCGAGAAGCGCGTCGATGACTATCCGCACAAGCTCTCGGGCGGCCAGCGCCAGCGCGCCATGATCGCCATGGCGTTGGCCTGCGGGCCTCAATTGTTGATCGCCGACGAGCCGACCACGGCGCTTGACGTCACCATCCAGGCGCAGATCCTCGACCTGATGCGCGGCCTGCGCCGCGACACCGGTACAGCGATCATCCTGATCACGCACGATCTTGGCGTCGTGGCGGAAATGGCCGACGACGTCGCGGTCATGTATGCCGGCCAGATCGTCGAGCGCGCGCCGGTCGCAGCGCTATTCGCCCGGCCGGAGCATCCCTACACGGTGGGTCTGCTGGGCTCGATCCCCAAGCTCGACGAAAAGCGCGAACGCCTGCCCTCGATCGAAGGTCGGGTACCCGACATGACCCGGCCGCCCGAAGGCTGTCGCTTCGCGGAGCGCTGTCCCTTCGTCGAACCGGCCTGCCGGAGGACGGTGCCCGCGCTGGTCGAGGTGGCCCCCGGCCATCTCAGCCGCTGCCGGCGCGCGCCGCTTTCCAGCGTGCTGCAATGAACGCGCTGCTCGAGGTGCGCGGGCTCACCAAGCATTTCGCCGTCAGCCAGGGGGCGTTCGGCCGGCTGGTCGGCCATGTGCGCGCCGTCGACGGCGTCGATTTCGATCTCAAGCAAGGCGAGACGCTCGCCATCGTGGGCGAATCGGGCTGCGGCAAGTCGACGGTCGGCCGGCTCGTGCTGCGCCTGATCGAGCCCACTGCCGGTCGGCTGATGTTCGAAGGCGACGACCTTCTGAAGTTGGACGAAAGGCAATTGCGCGCACGCCGCCAACGCATGCAGGTGATCTTCCAGGACCCCTACGGTTCACTCAATCCGCGCATGACGGTGGGCCGGATGCTTGCCGAGCCGCTAATGTTGCACCGCCTTATGGACAATAAAGAGCGGCGGCGCGTGCGGGTCGCCGAACTCCTCGAGCTCGTGGGACTGAGACCAGACCACGTCCGTCGCTATCCCCACGAATTCTCCGGCGGCCAGCGGCAACGGCTCGCCATCGCCCGCGCGCTCGCCGTCGAGCCGCGCCTGATCGTGGCTGACGAGCCGGTATCGGCGCTCGACGTCTCGATCCAGGCGCAGGTGATCAACCTGATGAGGAGCCTGCAGCAGCGCTTCGGCCTCGCCTACATCTTCATCAGCCACGATCTCGCGGTCGTGAAGCATATCGCCGACCGCATCGCCGTAATGTACCTCGGCAAGATCGTGGAGACCGCGACCACCGAAGAGCTGTTCCGCCGACCGCGGCATCCCTACACGCGCGCGCTGCTCGCCGCGGTGCCACTGCCCGACCCGACCGCTGTACGCGAACGCGCGCTGCTGGAGGGCGATATTCCGAGCGCCATGAACCCGCCGTCGGGCTGCCGTTTCCACACGCGGTGTCGCTTTGCCCGCGAGAGCTGCAGGAGCGACGAGCCCGCTTTGGTCGACGACGGCGCGGGCCATACGACGGCGTGCCCGTGGTGGGCCGAAATCCCACCCGCTCCCGCTCTCGCCGGGCATGTCGGCCAAGCTCAGGACAAGCAAAGACTAGACCGCCTGCAGGCGGCGTTCATATCCCAACAGGAGGCACCAATATGAGGAAACTTGCCCTATCGCTTGCACTGACCGTCGCCATGGCGGGCAGCGCGCTGGCGGAAACCCATCTGCGCATCGGCCTCGCCGAGGATCCCGACGTGCTGGATCCCACCCTGGCGCGGACCTATGTCGGTCGCATCGTCTTCGCCTCGCTGTGCGACAAGTTGTTCGACATCGACGAGAACTTGAAGATCGTGCCGCAGCTGGCGCTCGGACAGGAAACGTCGGCCGACGGCAAGGAAGTCACCATCAAGCTCCGGCCAGGCGTGAAATTCCACGACGGCGAGCCGTTCGACGCCGCGGCAGCCAAGTACAGCCTCGAGCGGCACCTCAACATGAAGGGTTCATTCCGCAAGCCCGAGATCTCCTCGATCGACAAGGTCGAGGTGGTCGACCCACTGACCATCAAGCTGGTGCTGAAGGCGCCATTCTCGCCTCTGCTCGCCCAGCTCACCGACCGTGCCGGCATGATGGTGGCACCGAAGGCCGCTGAAGCGGCCGGCGACAAGTTTGGCCTGCATCCGGTCTGCGCCGGGCCGTACAAGTTCGTCGAACGTGTCCAGGAAGGACGCATCGAGGTCGAGAAGTTCACCGACTACTGGAACAAGGACCACGTCTTCATCGACAAGATCACTTACCTACCGATCGTCGACGGCACGGTACGGCTTGCCAACCTGAGGTCGGGGGCGCTCGACATGATCGAGCGCGTGCAGGCCACCGATATCAAGACGGTGCGCGAGGACAAGAAGCTCAAACTGATCCAGGCGGTGAGCCTCGGCTATCTCGGCCTGACCATAAACGAGAAAAACGGCGAGAAGGCCGACAACCCCCTGGGCAAGGACCCACGTGTGCGCCACGCGCTTGAGCTCTCGCTCGACCGCGACGCGATCAACCAGGTGGTGTTCAACGGCGAGTTCGTTCCGGGCAATCAGTGGGTTTCGCCGAAGAATCCCTACTATCAATCCAGCTTCCCGATACCCAAGCGTGACGTCGCCAAGGCCAAGGCGCTTCTCAAGGAAGCGGGCGTCAAGACCCCGCTCAGCATCGATTTCATGGTGCCCAACGGGCCCGAGCTCAGGCAGGTCGCCGAAGTCATCCAGTCGATGGCGGCCGAAGCCGGATTCGACCTGAAAATCCGGCTTACCGAGTTCGCGACCTCGCTGAAGCAGGCCGAGGATGGCCAGTACCAGCTCTACTTGATTGGCTGGAGCGGCCGCAGCGATCCTGACGGCAACTCCTTCGTCTTCCATACCTGCGGCGCGCCGCAGAATTCGGAGCACTATTGCGACAAGGACGTCGATGCCCTCTTCAAGGAAGAGCGTGCCAAGAGCGCTTTCGAAGACCGCAAGAAGGTCTTCGAGAAGATCACCGCCAAGGTCATGGCCGACGATCCGGTGATCTATCTCTATCACCCGCAGGTGCTGGTCGCGCTCTCCAACAAGGTCGAAGGCTACAAGCAGATGCCCGATGGATTGATCCGGCTGATTGACGTGAAGCTCAAGTAGACCGACCGACGTAGATGCTGTCGTTCCTCATCCAGCGGCTGCTGCAGATCATCCCGACCCTGATCCTGGTGTCGATGCTGATCTTCGGCCTGCAGCAGCTGCTGCCGGGCGACCCGGCGCTAATCATGGCGGGTGAGGAACGCGATCCGCAGGTGCTGGCGGAGATTCGTCACCAGTATCGGCTCGATGAGCCGGTGCCCGTCCAGTACTTCTACTGGATCAAGGGAGTGCTCTCCGGGAACCTGGGTGAATCGATGCGGCTCAAGGAGTCGGTCGGCAAACTGGTCGAGGAAAAGCTTCCGGTGACGCTCCAGCTCGCCACCATGGCGCTGCTGATCGCGCTCTGCATCGGCATTCCTGCCGGCATCATCTCGGCGGTGAACAAGGAAACCGCGTGGGACTATCTCGCGAACGTCTTCGCCCTGTGGGGCCTCAGCACGCCCAATTTCTGGCTGGGCATTTTGCTGATCTTCCTGTTCTCGGTCACGCTCGGCTGGCTGCCGGCCTCGGGCTACGTCCTCTTGAGCGAGGATTGGCGGGCAAGCCTTGCGACCACGATCATGCCGGCCTTCGTGCTGGGCAATGCGCTCGCGGCGGTGCTCATGCGACACACGCGTAGCGCCATGCTGCAGGCCATGGGTGCCGACTATGTGCGAACGGCGCGCGCCAAGGGCCTGCAGGAAAGCCGCGTCGTGCTGAAGCACGCACTACGAAATGCCATGACGCCGGTGATCACGTTGCTCGCGCTTGATTTCGGTACACTGCTGTCGGGCGCGGTGCTGACCGAGCAGGTCTTCACCATCCCGGGCTTTGGCAAGCTGATCATAGATTCGGTGTTCAATCGCGACTATGCCGTCGTGCAGGGCGTCGTGCTGGTGACGGCCAGCGTCTACATCACGCTCAACCTCATGGCCGACATCGCCTACGTGCTGGTCAACCCAAGACTAAGGGGATGACGGCGACGGCGCTCG
>JBPYDO010000211.1:0-11245 GCA_051985755.1 Reyranella sp.
TACTTCTTCGCCGAGCGCGAGGCAGCCAAGGTCCTCGACGTGCCGGCCGACACGCCGCAACGCGAGATCAAATCAGCGGGCATCGTCGGCGCCGGCACGATGGGCGGCGGCATCGCCATGAACTTCGCCAATGCCGGCATCCCGGTCACGCTTCTTGAAGTGAAGCAGGACGCATTGGACCGCGGGCTCAAGACCATCCGCACCAACTACGAGAACACCGCCAAGCGCGGCGGCATCAAGCCGGAGGACGTCGACAAGCGCATGGCGCTGATCAAGCCGACGCTCAGCTATGACGACCTAAAGCCGGCCGACATCGTGATCGAGGCGGTGTTCGAGACCATGGAGGTGAAGGAAGGCGTCTTCAAGAAACTGGACGAGATCGCCAAGCCCGGCGCCATCCTGGCCACCAACACGTCCGGCCTCGATGTCAACCAGATCGCCTCCTACACCAAGCGGCCGGGCGACGTGATCGGCACGCACTTCTTCTCGCCCGCCAACGTCATGAAGCTTTTGGAGAACGTGCGCGGCAAGGCGACGTCCAAGGACGTGATCGCCACCGTGATGTCGCTCTCCAAGAAGATCGGCAAGATCCCGGTGTTGGTCGGCGTCTGCGAGGGCTTCGTTGGCAACCGCATGCTGCGCATGCGCGGCATCCAGTCGGCCTACATGCTCGAGGAAGGAGCCCTGCCGCAGCAGATCGACAAGGTAATCTACGACTTCGGCTTCCCCATGGGGCCGTTCGCCATGAGCGATCTCGCCGGCAATGACGTCGGCTGGCGCATCCGCCAGGGCAAGAAGGAGAGGGAAAAGCGCAACGTGCGCTATTCCGGCTATGTCGCCGACGCGATCTGCGAGCTCGGCCGTTTCGGCCAGAAGACCGGCGCGGGCTACTTCAAGTACAACCTGCCCGACCGCACGCCGATCCCCGATCCCGAGGTCGAGAAGATCATCGAGGAGAACTCGAAGAAGCTCGGCATCACCCGCCGCGCCATCTCCGACCAGGAGATCCTGGAGCGCACGCTCTATCCCATGGTCAACGAGGGCGCCAAGATCCTCGAGGAGAAGATGGCGCAGCGCTCGCTCGACATCGACGTGATCTGGGTCAACGGCTACGGCTGGCCGGTCTATCGCGGCGGCCCGATGTGGTGGGCCGACAACGTGGTCGGGCTGAAGCCGATCCACGATGCGCTCTTGAAATACCGCGACGCCTCCGGCGACCCGTTCTGGGAGCCCGCGCCCTTGCTGAAGAAGCTGGTGCAGGACGGCAAGAAGTTCTCTAGCGTCTAAGTACGTGTGGTGCCCAAACACACTCGGTGTCATCCCGAGCGTAGCGAGGGACCTTTCCCGTGGCCTTAAAGGTCCCTCGGGCTTCGCCCTCGGGATGACACATAAGGAATAGGAGTCTTTCAAATGACCGACGCCGTTATCGTCTCCACCGCCCGCACGCCGATCGGCAAGGCGTTCCGCGGCATCTTCAACGACACGCACGGCGCCGACATGGGTGCGCACGTGATCAAGCATGCGGCCGAGCGCGCCAAGGTCGAGCTGGGCGAGATCGAGGACGTGATCCTGGGCTGCGCCGCGCCCGAAGGCACGACCGGCTCGAACGTGGCGCGCGTGTCGGCGATCCGCGCCGGCGCGCCGGTCAGCGTGTCGGGGGCCACGGTCAACCGCTTCTGCTCGTCGGGCCTGCAGACCATAGCGATGGCGGCGCAGCGCGTGTTAGTCGACAAAGTGCCGGTGATGGTGGCGGGCGGATTGGAGTCGGTGTCGCTGGTGCAGGGCCCGCCGGGCGGCAACAAGAACCGCCTGGTCAATCCCTGGGTCAAGGAGCACGTGCCCGGCATCTACCACACCATGATCCAGACCGCCGACACGGTGGCCGAGCGCTACAAGATCAGCCGGCAGTACCAGGACGAATATTCGCTGCAGAGCCAGATGCGCACCGCCGCGGGCCAGCAGGCCGGCAAGTTCGACGACGAGATCGTGCCCATGGAAACCACCATGCTGGTCACCGACAAGAACACGCAGGAAGTGTCCAAGAAGACGGTGAAGCTCACCAAGGACGAGGGCAACCGTCCCGATACCAACATGGAGGGCCTCTCCAAGCTGCAGCCGGTGATGGGTCCCGACAAGTGGATCACCGCCGGCAACGCGAGCCAGCTCTCCGACGGCGCGTCCGCTTGCGTCGTGATGAGCGATGCCGAGGCCGCCAAGCGCGGCCTGAAGCCGCTCGGCATCTACAAGGGCCTGGTGGTGGCCGGCTGCGAGCCCGACGAGATGGGCATCGGTCCGGTCTATGCCGTGCCGAAGCTCTTGAAGCGCTTCGGGCTCAAGATGGACGACATCGATCTCTGGGAGCTGAACGAGGCCTTCGCGGTGCAGGTGCTGTATTGCCGCGACAAGCTCGGCATCCCCAACGACAAGCTCAACGTCAACGGCGGCTCGATCTCGATCGGCCATCCCTTCGGCATGACCGGCTCGCGCTGCACCGGCCACATCCTGATCGAGGGCCGCCGCCGCAAGGCCAAGAACGTCGTCGTCACCATGTGCATCGGCGGCGGCATGGGCGCGGCCGGCCTGTTCGAGGTCGTCCAATAGACACCACGCCGGCGCATACGCTGCGCCGCGTGCGCGCCATCGAGCATGTGCTGATCCCGCTTAAGGACGGCACTGGGCTCGCGGCGCGACTCTGGCTGCCGGACGACGCCGAGCGTCATCCGGTGCCGGCTCTGCTCGAGTACCTGCCCTACCGCAAGCGCGACGGCACGCGCCAGCGTGACGAGCTCACCCATCCCTGGCTGGCTGCGCGCGGCTATGCCTGCGTGCGGGTCGACATCCGTGGCAGCGGCGATTCGGACGGCGTGCTGGAGGACGAGTACAGCCGGCAGGAGCTTGAGGACGCGCTGGAAGTGATCGCCTGGCTGGCCAACCAGCCCTGGTGCTCGGGTGCGGTCGGCATGTTCGGCATCTCCTGGGGCGGCTTCAACGCCTTGCAGGTCGCCGCGCTGCGACCGCCGGCTCTGAAGGCGATCGTCACCATCTGCTCGACCGACGATCGCTACGCCGACGACGTCCACTACATGGGCGGCGCCAAGCTCAATGCCGGGTTCGGTTGGGCGAGCTTCATCTTCGCCGACATATGCCGTCCTCCCGATCCCGCGCTGGTCGGCGAGCGCTGGCGCGCGATGTGGCTCAAGCGGCTCGAGGGCCTGCCGCTCTTCCTCGAGCGCTGGCTCGCGCACCAGCACCGCGACGCCTATTGGCGGCACGGCTCGGTGTGCGAGGACTGGTCGGCGATCCAATGCCCGGTCCTGGCCGTCGGCGGCTGGACCGATGGCTACACCAACGCCATCCCGCGCCTGCTCGAGCACCTTGAAGTGCCGCGCAAGGGCTTGATCGGGCCGTGGGGGCACGCCTATCCGCACTTCGCCCTGCCCGGCCCGCAGATCGACTTCCTCGAGGAGATGCGGCGCTGGTGGGACCACTGGCTGCAGGGCGAGCCGACCGGCGTGATGGACGAGCCGATGCTGCGCGTGTGGCTGAGCGACAGCGTGGCGCCTGCGACGTGGCACAAGACACTGCCTGGTCGCTGGGTGGGCGCGCCGTCCTGGCCGCCGCCGGACGCGCGGCGCCTCAGCCTGTTTCTGAGCGACGATGGGCTCCGCCCAAAGGACGGTCGCCTGACCGAGCGCGCCGTCTGCTCGCCGCTCACGCTCGGCAAGCACGCCGGCTCCTGGTGCCCGTTCGGCCGCGGGCCAGACCAGGCGGACGACCAGAACGAAGACGACGCCCAATCGATCGTCTTCGAGACGCCGCCGCTCGAACAAACGGTGGAACTGCTGGGTGCGCCCGTCCTCACCCTCGAGGTCGCCTCCGACAAGCCGGTGGCGATCCTTGCCGCGCGCCTCTGCGACGTGCACCCCACGGGCGAGTCGCTGCGTGTGAGCTTCGGCGTCCAAAACCTCGCCCATCGCGACAGCCATGCGGCGCCCCAGCCGCTGGAGCCCGGACGCCGATACACGATTCGCCTGCAGCTCAATGACCTCGGTGCCCGCATTCCCGCCGGCCATCGCATCCGGCTCGCGCTCTCGACCTCCTATTGGCCGATGCTGTGGCCGGCGCCCCAGCGCGCGACGCTCACCGTTCGCGGCGGTCGGCTCGACCTGCCCGCGCGTCCGGCAGGCGCAGCGGGCGATCTTCCGATGCTGCCGCCGCCGGAAACGCCACCGCCCGACGGCTTCACCAAGCCGCGGCCCGGTACCAATCAGCTGGCTGAGATCGGCCTCGAGACCACGACGCGCAGCGATTTCCGCTTCGACCTCGACAAGGACGATCCGCTCAGCGCCAGCGCCCGTATGCAGCGTTCCGACACGGTCGCGCGCGAGGGCTGGAAGGTGCGGATCGACAGCGCGCTCGCCATGCGCTGCACGCGCGAGCACTTCCGGCTCACCGCCTCGATCCGCGCGTGGGAGGGCGAAGTCGAAGTCTGCCATCGCACCTGGGACCGCGAGATCCCTCGCAAGCTCGTGTGAGTGGCCAGATCAACGGCTTGGCGCCTTCATCGCCGGCATGGCGATGCCGCACAACGCCGCTTCGAGCAGGACGAGGCGGTCGTTGCCCCAGAACATGCGATCCCCCACGAAGAACGTCGGCACGCCGAAGGCACCGCGGCGCGCCGCGTCGTCGAGTTGCGCATCGTGCTGCTTGCGCGTCTGCGAAGAGTCGAGGTCCCGTCTGAAGATCGCCGCGTCCAGTCCCAGCCGACCGGGCAAGGCGTCAATGGCCGCCGCATCGAGCGCGACGCCGTCGGCGAAGATCATCTGGAACAAGAGCCGGCAGCAGCGCACTAGCGCGCCTTGCTTGTCCGCTGCGAGGCAGGCCAGCGCCGGCACACTCGGCTCGACCTTGAACTCGGCGGGCTCACGGAACGGGATGCCGTAAAAGCTAGCCCAGCCCTTGGCGTCGTACTCGCGGTAATTCCACTCGTACTGGCCCGAGGGCGGTGCGCCGTGAAAAGGATTGGCGCCACGCCGGTCCATCAGCGCGCCACTCGCCAGCGGCTTCCATAGGAAGCGGCAGTTGTGCCGGGCCTCGATGCGCTCGACCTGGCTGGCCGCGAGGTAGGAATAGCGGCTGCCCAGACCGAAGAAGAAGTCGACGTTCACCGGTGCGGCCATATCGGCGCCTCCTGGAGACACTCGCCCGGGAAGGAGTGCAGCACGCTAAGATAAAAGCCACCAGAACATCGTCCGGGGCAAAGATCGATATGCGTTTTCATTCCGCTTCGATGGCGATTGCTGTCGCCATTGCGTCCATCCCACTGGGCGCCTCTGCCCAGCAGGCCTATCCCACACAGGATCTGCTCGATACCAGCACGACGGTGATGGGAGAGCCGCTGCGCTATCCCAGCGGCGGTCGACCGAGGGTAACGGTGAGCATCGTCACCGTGGCGCCCGGCGCGGAAACGGCGCTTCACCACCATCCGGCGCCCCTGATCGCCTACATCCTCGAGGGCGAACTCACCGTCGAATACAAGGGTCACGGCCGCAAGGTCTTCCGCCAGGGCGAGGCGCTGCTCGAGGCGATGGACGTGCCGCACCGCGGCCTCAATCTCGGCTCGCGCCCGGTACGGCTGCTGGCCGTCTATCTTGGGGCCGAGGGAGTCCGGAACACGGTGCTCGACAAATAGGACGAGCCGCTAGCACGCCTTGCAGTGCTCGCGCAGCGCCTTGCCGAACGCCTCGAACAAAGCGCGGTTGATGGGATTGCTTTGCGGGTCGTATTCGGCGTGCCACTGGACACCGAGCGCAAAGGCCGCGGCGCCGGCGATGCTGATCGCCTCGATCGTGCCGTCCTCCGCCACGCCCTCGACGACCACCCGCTCGCCCGGCTTGAGGATGCCCTGGCCATGCAGAGAGTTCACCCGGATGCTGTCGCAGCCCAGGATCTTTGCGAACGCACCCTGCGGCGCCAGCCGCACCTCGTGACGGTCGGCGAAGACGACTTCCAGATCGGGATGGAGTTCGCCGCTGGCCAGCCGTGGCGCGCGATGGTTCATGCGTCCCGGCAGCTCGCGGATCTCGGGATGCAGCGAGCCACCGAAGGCGACGTTCATCTCCTGGATGCCGCGGCAGATGCCCAACAGCGGCGTGCCGCGTTCGATGCAGGCCTCGATCAGCCCGAGCGCCATTTCATCGCGCTCCGGATCGTACGGTTCGTGCTTCGGATTAGGCTCGACGCCAAACCGCGTCGGATGCACGTTCGCACGTGCGCCGGTCAGCAGGATGCCGTCGACCGCGCCCAGGAGCGCGTCGATATCGGTGATGTCGGGCGTGCCGGCGAACATTAGGGGCAGCGCGCCGGCGACTTCGGCGACAGCAAGCATGTTGCGCCGTCCCACGACCTGCACGTTGTGCCGGTCGTTGATGACTTGGGCGTTGCCGATCACGCCCACCACGGGTTTCCTCATCTCTCGATCACCGCCGGTTGCGGCGCAAGTCCTCTTCGTCCTTCCACATCAGAAAATGCGGGCCGAGATCGGCGATCTTGGTGGCGCCGATCTGGGCCATGCTGAGGTCGATCTCGCGGCGGAAGATTTGCAGCGCCTTGGCCGCACCCTTCACGCCGCCGGCCGTGACGCCGTAGAGCGTCGGTCGGCCCTGGAAGACGAACTTGGCGCCCATGCAGATGGCGATCAGCGCGTCCAGCCCACGGCGGATGCCGCCGTCGAACATCACCGTCATCTTGTCGCCGACGGCGTCGCGGATCGCCGGCAGCACGTGCAGGGGCGACGGCGCGTTGTCGAGCTGCCGCGCGCCGTGGTTGCTGACCATGATGCCGTCGACGCCCAGCGACTGGGCACGCAACGCATCGTCGGGATGCATGATGCCCTTCAGCACGAAGTTGCCCTTGAAGAGCTCGCGATAGCGCTCGACATGCTTCCAGGTCATCGGCGCTCGGTTCGAGTGGGCGACCAGGTCGGCGATCGCCTCGGCACTGGCCCCCGGCGGCGCGTACTTCGCCCAATTGCTGAAGTAGGGTGTGCCGTGGCGCATCCATTCCAACATCCAGCCCGGATGCTCGAGCGCCTCGAACTTGGTCGACCAGCTGAGCTTGAGCGGCCGGCCCCAGCCGTTGCGCACGTTACGCTCGCGGTTGGAGCCTTCCGGCACGTCGACGGTGAAGACCAGGGTCTTCAAGCCGGCATCGCTCACGCGCTTGATCATGTCCTCGGAGATCGACTGGTCCTTGGCCGAGTAGAGCTGGTACCAGCCGTGGTCGGGCGCCACCCTGGCGAGATCCTCGATCGAGCCGGTGGCGGTGCCCGACATGATCATGGGCACGTTGGCCTCGCGCGCGGCCTCGGCCAGCATCAGGTCGGCGCCGCGCCGGAACAGCCCGGCCAAGCCGGTTGGGGCGATGCCGATCACGCTCGAATACTTGCGGCCGAACAGCGTCGTCGACTGGTCGCGCACCGAGACGTCGACCAGGTAGCGCGGCACGATGCGCGTCTGGCGGAAGGCCTGCTCGTTGGTGACGAGGCCCACCTCGTCGTCGGTGCCGCCCTCGATGAAGTCGTAGGCGATCTTGGGCAGCCGCTTCTTGGCCAGCTTGCGCAGATCGTCGATGTTGATGGCGCCGTTCATGTCAGTTCGCTCCTGCTCCTTCCTTCATTGCCTTGCGTTTCCACAGTTCCCACGCCCGCTTGAGCACGGCCGCGTTGGTCTTGGCCGACGCGGCCGCTTCCCCCGGCGTGAGGTACTTGACTGTGCCAAGTCTCATTGCCTCCGCCTGCAGCCGCGCATTCATCTCCGTATAATAGGCGCGAAATACAACCTCCGGGATCGAGCTTCCGACCGCCACCGAGCCGTGGCCGCGCATCAGCACGACCGTATTGCCTCCCAGGACCTTGGCGAGCGCCGCGCCAAGCTTCGGATTGCGCACCAGGAGGTCGCTCGCAAGGCCTGCCGTATCGCGAATTTCGAAGACCGGCACATCGGTGCCGAGGAACGAGCTCATGTGATAGATCGGCCGCAGCTTCACGGTCGACACGCCGAACGGAATCACCGACGGCGAATGGCTGTGCACGATCGCCTTCACGTCGGGCCGCGCCTTGTAGATCTCGCCGTGGATGAAGCGCTCGAGGTAGAGCGCCCGGCCCTTGGCATCGACCGCGACGCTGTCGAGATCGTATTCCAGGATGTCGTCGGCCTTGACCAGCGCCGGCGCCATGCTGCGCGACATGAGATAGCGATTGGGATCCTTGTCGTGACGCACCGATACGTGGCCGAACCCGTCGACGACGCCGAGATCTGCCAGCACCCGGTTGGCGGCGACGAGATCCTCGATCAGTTTCGGGTCGGGTGCCCCCGCCGACTTGGGCTGCGCCCACGCAGGCGCAGCAGCAAGCACGACGGCGACGACAAGCAAGAGACGGCGCATTTCCACCCTGGTTGGGGTGATTTTGACCGGCTTTGCCGCTGCCGACCAGCGATGTTAGACCGACCGCCATGCAAATCAGACACGCGTCAAAGGGGGACGAGACCGCGCTCGCCCATCTTCTGGAGGAACACCAGCATCACTACGGCAATCCCGTGGCCCGCGGCGCCGGCGTGCCCGGCGCGTCCTTCCTGGTGTCGCCGCCGCATGGCGGCACGATGTGCCTGGTCGCCGACGACGGCGGCCGGCTGTTGGGCTTTGCCATCCTGAACCCGTATTTTCCGGGACCGAATCTCAGCCACGGCCTGTACCTGAAGGACCTTTATGTCGCGGCCCACGCCCGCTCCGAAGGCGTCGGCGAACGGCTGATCGACGCCATCCGCGAGCTGGCGCGCAAGCGCGGCGATGCGCGTGTCATCTGGACCACCAACGAAAGCAACGTGGACTCGCAGCGCTTCTACGACCGCCTCGGCATACGGCGCGAGAAGAAGGTGTACTACGTGATGGACGGCTGGTGAGTACGATTAAAGGTCCCTCGCTGCGCTCGGGATGACACGGGGTCGCATTCCAAGAAGCAAGTGTCATCCCGAGCGCAGCGAGGGACCTTTCTCTTTCGTAAACCTCTCGATCCCCAGCCCGTCGATCGGCACGTTGGTCGAGCCGGTCGCGATCAGCTCGGCCATCATGGCGCCGGTGCCGGGCCCGAGCTGGAAGCCGTGCCCTGAAAAGCCGAACTGGTGATAGACGCCCTCCGACGTCGAGCTCGGGCCGAGCACCGGGATCTCGTCGGGCATGCGCGCCTCGATGCCGGCCCAGGCGCGCACGATGGTCGCCTCGCGCATCACCGGGAACAGCTCCCACACGGTGCGCGCCGAGATCGCGAGCTTCTCCCAGTCGAGCACGGTGCGATTCTGGTCGCGGAAGGGCGTGGCGGGATGGCCGCCACCGATCACCACCGTGCCATTCTCCAGCTGCTTGAAGGAGAGCTTGCGGCTGCGCAGGATCACCACCGGCGCGATGAAGGCGGGCAGCCGGCTGGTCACCATCAGCATGGGCGCGAACACTTCGAGCGGCACCGGCTCGCCCAGCATGGCGGCGATGCGGTCGGCCCAGGCGCCGGCGGCGTTAACCACCTTCGGCGCCTCGATCGGCCCGACACTGGTCCCGACGCGCCAGGTACTGCCGCTGCGCGCGAGGCTGGTGACAGTCACGCCTTCCAGCACTTCGACGCCCTTCTCGACGGATCGGCGGCGAAACGCCTGCGTGGCGCGGAACGGATCGGCGGCGCCGTCGCGGCGCGACACCACGCCGCCCGGGCAATAGTCCGATACCGCCGGCACCAGGCGGCGGAGCTCGGCTTGATCGATCAGCTCCTCATGCGTGAATCCGCGCAGGCGGAGATCGTCAACCCTGGCCTTGAAGGTCGCGAGTTCGGGCTCACTCTCGGCCACCAGCACCGTGCCGTGGCTCTTGAAGCCGCAGTCGTCACCGACCAGCTCCACGATCTGCTCCCACAGCACCATGGAGGAGATCGAGAGGGGGATCTCGGCGAGGTGCCGTGCCAGCTGGCGCACACCGCCGGCATTGACGCCCGACGCATGGCGGCCGGCATAGTCCTTCTCGACCAGGATCGGCTTCAGCCCGCGCAGCGCCAGATGCAGCGCGGTCGAGCAGCCGTGAATGCCGCCGCCGATCACGATGACGTCGGCGGTTTTCACCTACCGCTCCACCGCCTTGCGCTCGGCCTCGCCAATCGGCAGCGAGGCGAGCTCGCCGAGCGAGATCGGCTTCGCCGGCGGGCGCAGGCGGTAGTAGCCGACCGCCTCTGGCGTCGTGCCGCGTTGCCGGGCGATCAGCTCGGTGACGGTGAGGCCGCACAGCCTGCCCTGGCACGGCCCCATGCCGCAGCGCAGGAAAGCCTTCATCTGGTTCGGGCCCTCGCAGCCGATGGCCGCCATGTCCAGCACCTGCTTGGCCGTCACTTCCTCGCAGCGGCAGACGATAGTGTCGCCGTCGGGCCGCCGCAGGGCGTCGGGCGGGCGATAGAGCATGTCGAGGAAGCCACGGCCCATCTGCTCGCGCCGCAGGTTCCGCCGCACGGCCTGCGGATCGGGCACCGAGGCCTGGGGGCGGAGCGCGCGCACCGCGGCGATCGCCGCCAGCCGGCCGCGCTCGGCCGCCGCCGTGCCGCCGGCGATGCCGGCGCCGTCGCCGGCCACGGCGATGCCGGACACGCTCGAATTGAAATCCGGATCGAGCACTGGCTCGAAGCAGAGTTGCCGCGCGTTCCAGCGATGCGCCGCCCCAGCCGCCATCGCAAGATTGACGTTGGGCACGACGCCTTGGTGCAGCAGCAGGAGATCGGCGGGCAATCGCTTGCCGTCGAAGACCACGGCCTGCAGCCGGCCCTCGCCTTCCGCCGCCAGGCTATCGACCTTCGTCACCCGGACCTTGGCCTTCACTTCGCACAGCAGCGCCCAGCCGTTCCGCCAATAGGGCGACAGCAGGAAATCCGGCAAATGTGCCAAAGCCCCGAACCAGTTGGTGAATGGCGTCGTCTCGAGCAACGCCTCGATCTTCGCGCCGGCACGCAGCAGCTGCGCGGCCAGCAGCCACAGGAGGGGCCCCGAGCCCGCCAGCACCGTGCGGGCGTTCGGCACCAGGCCCTGCGCCTTGAGCACCGTCTGCGCCGCGCCTGCTGTCATCACTCCCGGCAAGGTCCAGCCGCGAATCGGAAAGGGTCGTTCGAGCGAGCCGGTGGCGACGATGACGCGCTTCGCCTGGAGCAGCCGCTCCTTGCCGG
>JBPYDO010000212.1:0-5517 GCA_051985755.1 Reyranella sp.
TCGTCCAGTTCCGACAAGGCGTCGGCCGCGGTGACGTCGATGCTGGTCACCGGCTCGGCCGCGACCACGAGCCTGCGCACCGGCGTCGGCGATGCTGCCGCGGCATCGAGTACCCGCTCCTGGAACAATTCGGCGTTGGCGAAGAACAGCGGCGCATCCCAGCGAAACAGCACGAGGCCGGGGATGAGGTTAGCCTGCGGATAGCGCGTGATGTCGTGATAACCGGGCACGCCCGCGGGCTTTCCCAGCACCGCCGAGTGCGGGCGCCAGCCGTCCCAGAGAAATTCGATGACGGCCATCACGATCGCCACACCAATGCCCTGGATCGCGCCGAACACTGCGACCCCCGCAAAACACACGATCGACAACCAGAATTCCCAGCGCTGGATGCGCCAGATGCGCCTCAAGTCGGCGATTTCGATCAGGCCGATCGCCGAGGCGATGACGACGGCAGCGAGCGCGGTCGACGGCAGGTGCCGCAGCAAATCCGGCGCCGCCACCAACAGCAGCGCCACGGCGAGTGCGCCGACCACTCCCGTCACCTGGGACTTGGCGCCTGCCGCCTCGGCGACAGGCGTGCGCGAGGAGCTGCTGCTGATCGGGAAGCCCTGAAAGAAGCCGGCGGCGAGATTGGCTGCACCCAGGCCGACCATTTCCTGGCTGGGATTGACCGGGACTCCCGTTCGCGCCACGTAGGCGCGCGACAGCACGCTGGTATCGGCGAACGACACCAGCGCCACCGCGCAGCCGGCGATCAAGACCGGGACGAGGTCGGCAGAATCGAGCCAGGGAATGCGGAAGGCCGGCAGTCCCTCGGGGAGCGTTCCCAGGACGGCGACGCCGGCGCGCCCCGACAGGTCGAGGGCACCCACGATCACGGTCGCTCCAATCACCGCGATCAGCACGCCGGGCAGGCGCTTGCTGCCCTTCAGCAGCAGGATGGTGGCCAGCGTGGCGGCGCCCACCGCGAACGTCGCAAGATTGACCTTGCCCAGCCAGATCTGCTGGCCGATCGCCCACAAGCTGCGCAGCGGACCTTCGGCGTCGATCTTGAAGCCCAGCAGCTTGGGCAACTGGCTGATCAGCACCGTTACGGCGATGCCGTTCATGTAGCCGTAGCGGATCGGCTTGGAGAGAAGCTCGGTGATGAAGCCCAGCCTCGCGAGGCCGGCCACTATGCACACGACGCCAGAGACGATGGCCATGGCGCCGGCGAGCGCCACGGCGCGCATCGGATCGCCGCCCGAGAGCGGCAGCACGACCCCCAGGATCAGCGGTGCCAGCGACGAATCCGGCCCAAGCACCAGGATGGGACTCGGTCCGAACAGCGCGTAGGCGAGCAGCGGCACGATCGTCGCGTAGAGTCCGTAAATGCCCGGCACACCGGAAGCGACGGCGTAGGCGATGCCGACTGGCACCAGCATTGTCGTGAGCACGATCCCCGCCGCGAAATCGTGGCGCAGCCAGCCCACCTGGTAGCGGCGCAGAGTTGCAACACCCGGCAGCCAGCGTTGCAAGCCGCCGGAATCTTTTCCGCCCCGCCGACGTCCGTTCCCGCCCATGTCCGTTCCAGTCTGCCCCCGCGCCGGCCGGTAACCAACTAGCGATGATTGCCCGAAGAGGGAGGAATCCTGTGGTGTCAGTCGTGCAATGAGGCTCCCAGTCCCTGCAAGTCAGCATTGCGCGCAAGCGCCAGGTCCTGTGGCAGGAGGTTCAGGCGTTCGAGCGTCTTGTCCAGGAGCTCCAGCTCCTCGCGCAAGGCGGGCGCCCGGGTCTCGGGCAGGACGCGCATCAAATCTTCGAGCATTGCTCGTAACCGACGCGCGATCTGGAAGTTTTCCGCACCGTAGAGCCGGATTTCGCGACACGATAATTGCACGAATTCCTCCCAGTTGGGGGTCCGGAACACCGCGCACAGCCTTCCCGCCGCAGTCCTGAGAATGTCGTCGTGCAAGTGCCGCTGTCCGACAGCACGCAGCAGGCGATGCAGCTGGTCGAGCGCCAGCACGGCGGTCGTCGGGTCGTTGATCGCCCGCGACAGCGCCTTGATGGCGATATCGACGATGATGCGGAAGGCGAAGGTAGCGTCCTGCTCGATCGTGCGCTCCGCCCCCATTGCGACGCAGGCGCGCAGCCTGCCGTCGTCGGCCGAAGCGGCGTCGCCGTGCAGGCGGAACAGCGGGTCGCCCATCGCCACGAAGTCACCGACGCGGTGTGCGAACTCAATCACGCCGCCGCTGCGCTCAGCTTCGAATTTCAGGGTCGAGAGGTTGACGGCCAGCACGATCGCCGCCTTGCCGTCGTGGAGGACCTCGCGCGCCGTGCTGCCGAGCGACGGCAGGGGCGGCGAAGGCTTGTGAACCCCTTTTATCGTTTCGGGATAGACCTTCTCGATGACCGCCAGTCCGGCCTCGCCCAAGCGCCAGACGATGCTGACCGGGCGCAGCAGCCGGGCGGCGTAGTCGATCAGATAGAGAAAGGCAGCAATAGAGGTGATGCTCAGCACCAGGGCCACGGTCACGAGGAGATAGGGCACCTGCTCCTCGGTTCTCGCGCTGACACCCATGTCAAAAGTGAAGGCGAGCACGAACAGCGCCACGACCATGCGGAGGGTGTTGTCGCGAAGCAGCGTCGTCGCGATGACGCGCGGCGTAAGCTGGGCCGAGGCGACCTGGATCGCGATCAGGAGCGACCCGAAGGTGAAGACGATGAACGACAAGATTCCGGCGATGAATACATTCAGTATGGCGTCGACATTGGATACCGTGAGCGTCCATCCCCAGGACCATTGCAGCCAATCGTCGACCAGGCTGAGGACGCGGATCATCACGAAAGAGATGAGGTAGGCCACCAGCGGCAATAGCCACATGGACGATCGCAGATAGCTGTTCAGCGCATAGCGCCGCCGCCATTCCATGGCGCCCCCTTTCGGTCCGCCAATCTCCCATATTTGCTAGACTAGCCGCCAATGAATCACGGGGGAGTCCGTGAGCAGCTTTCGAACGGACCGATGGCCGGCGCTGTGCCGGGCTGGCTGGATGGCCATGTTGGCCGGCCCAGCATTGGCCTGTGCTGTCCACGAAGCGCGCGCCGACGAAAGCGGCGCCAGTGTCTGGCTGCCCGGGCAGTTCGCGAGCTTCGCCGCGGAGCCCGGCGATCCCGGCTTCTCGCTCGAGACGATCTACTACCATCGCTACGCCAGCGCCGCGGCCTCCCGCGCCTTTTCGATCGGCGGCAGCATCACGGCCGGGCTCGCGGTCAGCGAGGACTATCTCTTCCTCACGCTAGGTTACACCTTTGCCGATCCGGTACTGCGCGGTCAGCTCTTCCTCGGCCTCACTTTCGCGCCGGGGCGGGCCAATACCTCGATCTCGGCGACGCTCACCGGGCCGGGCGGTAGCTCGATCGCGGGCGGCAGCAGCGACACCATGACCGGCATCGGCGACATCTCTCCTCTCGCCACGCTCAAGTGGAACATGGGCGCGCACAACGTCATGGCCTACGTCACGGCAACCATCCCGGCCGGCAGCTACGACCCCAGCCGAATCGCCGGCCTCGGCGTCGGTCACTGGGCAATCGATGGCGGACTTGGCTACACCTACGCCAACGACGCAGGCGTCGAGGCTTCACTGACCGTGGGCCTCACCAGGAATTTCATCAATCCCTACACCCAGTACCAAAGCGGCATCGACGGCCATCTCGACTGGGGAGCTTCCTATTCGCCGACCGAGAACTTCTATCTCGGCGCAGCCGGCTACGTTTACCACCAGTTGGGCGGGGACAGCGGACCCGGAGCGCGGCTCGGCGCATTTCAGTCGCAGGTGACCGGCGTCGGCCCCCAGCTTGGCTACACCTTCGCCCTGGGCGGGATCGACATCGACCTGAATCTGCGCGGCTACGGCGAGTTCGACGCACAGAACCGGCCGGAGGGCTGGAATGTATGGTTCACCGTCGGACTCTCGCGTCGGCATCGAGCAAGCGGGCCCGCACGATGATCGGCAATCTCGTCCACCGCTATCTCGATCCGGAAGACAGCCTCGCCGAGCTGCTGTTCGGCCTGATCATGGCGCTGACCTTCACGCTCGGCGCGCGCCTGGTCAGCCAAGCAAGCGACATCCAGCCGCGCGAGCTGGTGGTGGCTATGATAGGCTGCAACGTCGCCTGGGGCGTGATCGATGCCGTCCTGTACCTGATCGGCATCCTCCTCTATCGCAATCGCCGGATCCTCTTCGTACGCCGGCTCAAGGCTGCGGCGACCGACCAGCAGGCGCTCGACGCCATCCGCAAGGAGTTCGACCTCGAGGACGAACCGGCCATACCGGATGCCGACCGCGCGACTCTGCACCGCACGCTGCTCGAGATCCTGCGGCACGCGCGTACCGAGCGCGCACATCTGCGCGGCCAGGATTTCGTGGCGGCATTGGTGATCGCCATCCTGGTTTCCGCCACCGCGGTGCCGGGCATCCTTCCCTTCTTCGTCGTCGACAACGACTACACGGCGCTGCGCGTCGCAAATGTGGTTCAGATTTGCCTACTGTTCGCCGTCGGTTTCCGATGGGCGCATCACACCGGCGCGAGCCCGTGGCGAACCGGGCTCAGCATGGTCCTGCTCGGGCTCGCCCTCGTCGGCGTGGCCCTTGCGCTAGGCGGCTAGGCCAATCTGGCTGCCCTAGACAGCGACCGCATCCGGTATTCAAATTGGCTGACGCCGCCCGGGGGCAGGAGGCACCGCCATGTCAAAGAAGGACGACAACGGGAACGGCAAGCTGAAGCGCAAGGCCTACGACAAGGAATTGCGCAAGCTGCAGATCGAGCTCTGTTACCTGCAGGATTGGGTCAAGACGACCGGATCGCGGGTCATCATCATCTTCGAAGGGCGCGACGCCGCCGGCAAAGGCGGCACCATCAAGGCGCTCACCGAGAGGGTGAGCCCGCGGGTGTTCCGCGTCATCGCCCTGCCGGCGCCGTCGGATCGCCAGAAGACCCAGATGTATCTGCAGCGCTACATCGAGCACTTTCCCGCCGGCGGCGAGGTCGTGATCTTCGACCGCAGCTGGTACAACCGCGCCGGCGTCGAACACGTCATGGGCTTCTGCACGCCCGACCAGCACAAGCAATTCCTCAAGGACTGCCCCGATTTCGAGCAGTACCTCGTCGACGGTGGCATTCACCTGATCAAGATCTGGCTGGAGGTCGGGCAGGAGGAACAGGAGCGGCGCTTCCGTGCCCGCATCGACGATCCCATCCGGCAATGGAAGCTCTCGCCGATGGATGTCGAATCCTTCAAGCGCTGGTACGACTACTCGCGCGCGCGCGACAAGATGCTCGAGCACACCGACAGCAAGCATGCTCCGTGGTACATCG
Source organism: Reyranella sp. (assembly GCA_051985755.1). Classification (GTDB taxonomy): domain Bacteria; phylum Pseudomonadota; class Alphaproteobacteria; order Reyranellales; family Reyranellaceae; genus Reyranella. The sequence continues at coordinate 5,365 of JBPYDO010000212.1, forward strand.
TCGATTCGAACGACAAGAAGCGGGCGCGGCTGAACTGCATCGCGCATATCCTGGCGCGGATTCCCTACAAGAAAATCGATCGCGAGGATGTTGGCCTGCCCAAGCGCTCCGACAAGAAGGCCTACGACGACAGCGCCGCGCTCAAGGGCCGCC
>JBPYDO010000213.1:0-12846 GCA_051985755.1 Reyranella sp.
GCCCTCAAGGCCGCCGGCGTGAAGGTCCTGCCGGGCCGCTTCCTCGATTTCCGCGATCCCTGGGGAAACCGCGTCGAGATCGTGGGCTACGACAACATCCAGTTCACCAAGGCACCCAACGTGCTGCGCGGCATGGGGCTCACGCATCTCGCCAAGAACAGGAGCGCCAAGAAGGAACTGGCCGCGAAAGGGATGGCGTGAAGTAGGCGAGATGGTTCTGGGTGGACTTACGCGGTCGCCGTTGATGCAGGACGAAGCGTGCCGGGGGGCGCGCGCCACTCCAGTGGCTTGGTGCTTCAACAACCCATGAGCGCGACAGTGGGCGAAGGTTACTTCGCCCTAGTTGCGCGCTCCCAGCACAGCACCGCCTGCAACGAGATCCGAACTTAGGCTATCTCGTTCCAGGCTCGACTGTCAGTCGATCGGCCCGATGATCTTGCCGGGGTTCATGATGTTGTCGGGGTCGAGCGCCTTCTTGATCGAGCGCATCAGCGACATCGCCTCGCCGTGCTCCTCGTACAGGAACTTGATCTTGCCGAGGCCTACGCCGTGCTCGCCGGTGCAGGTGCCGCCCATCTCGAGCGCGCGCGCCACCAGCCGGTCGTTGAGCGCATAAGCGCGCTCAAGGTAAGTCGGCTCGGCGGGGTCGACCATCATGGTGAGGTGGAAATTGCCGTCGCCGACATGGCCGACGATCGGCGCGTAGAGGCCGTTCGCCTGAACGTCGTTCTGCGTCTCCAGGATGCACTCGGCGAGCCGCGAGATCGGCACGCAGACGTCGGTCGCCCAGATGCCCCAGCCGGGCCGCGATGCCTTTGCAGCCCAGGCCGCGTCGTGGCGCGCCTGCCACATCTTGGTCCGTTCCTCGGCCTGGCCGGTCCAGGCGAAGTTGCCGCCGCCGTTTTCCGCGGCGATCGCCTGCACCATCTCGGCCTGTTCCCTGGTGCTGGCCTCGGTGCCGTGGAACTCGAGCAGCAGCAGGTTCTTCACCGGCAGGTCGACCTTCGAATACTTGTTCACGGAATCGACCGTGTAGGTGTCCATCAGCTCGATGCGCGCCACCGGGATGCCCGACTGGATGGTCTGGATCACGGTATTGACCGCGCCTTCCAATGAGTCGAAGGCGCAGGTCGCCGACGCCATCGATTCGGGAATGCCGTAGAGCCGGAGCGTGATCTCGGTGATGACGCCCAGCGTCCCCTCCGAGCCGACGAACAGCCGCACGAGATCGTAGCCGGCGCTCGATTTGCGCGAGCGGCGGCCAAGCCGCATCAGCCGCCCGTCGGCGGTGACGACCTGCAGCGCCAGCACGTTCTCGCGCATGGTGCCATAGCGCACGGCATTGGTGCCCGAGGCGCGCGTGCTCGCCATGCCGCCCAGCGAGGCGTCGGCGCCGGGATCGATCGGGAAGAAGAGGCCGGTGGCGCGCAGATGCTCGTTCAGCTGCTTGCGCGTGACGCCGGGCTGCACGACGACGTCGAGATCGGCCTCGTTCACCTGCAGCACCTTGTTCATACGGCTGACGTCGAGCGAGATGCCGCCGTTGGGCGCGCTGATATGGCCTTCCAGGGACGTGCCGGTGCCGAACGGGATGATCGGCGTCTTGTGCCGGGCGCAGAGCTTGACGATCGCCTGCACCTCTTCGACCGATTCGGCGAAGACGACCGCATCGGGCAGGTGCGCCTCGTGGAAGGAGATGTCCTTGCCATGCTGCTCGCGCACGGCATGGGCCGTGCTGACGCGATCGCCGTAGAGCTTCCTCAACGCGGCGATAGTGGCGTCGACTTCAGGGGCTTTTACCTGGGCCGTGGCGGCCATTTCGCTTCTCCTGGACTGGCCCGTTGGATACGCTCAAATAACGGCAATGCCAAGGAAACCGGGGCGGCAATGAGGTTGAAAGCGCCGCCGTCGCGCCCATATCGCTATCGGCGGGGTAGAAAGCGGATGTCCCTTTGAGCGTTACGCCCATCAAGAAGAATCTTCGTGTGGCGGCCCAGGCTCCGCCCGAAGTCGAGGAGGACTGGGATATCCAGCCGTCGATCGACTGGCTGATGCGCGAAGGTCGGCTCACTCCCGATCCGGCGGAGATGATCGGCAAGCTTGCCGACCGGATGGTCGTGGCGGGGGCGCCCTTGGCTCGCCTGACGGTCGGCCTGCAGACCATCCATCCGCAATACCGCACCATGGGCATGGAATGGCGGCGTGGCGGCCAGGTCACGCAACAGGCGCGCCCGCACGGCATCGAGAACTCGCCGGCCTATATCGGCAGCCCGATGCAGGAGCTGGCCGAGAGCCGCAAGCCGGTCCGCTACCGGCTCGACGACCTCGGGCCGCAGCATCACGCCGTGCTGCACGATCTCGCGGCGCTCGGCGGCACCGACTACTACGCAGCACCCATGCGCGTCGCGACCGGGCGTTCACCTGCGCTCACCTTCATGACCGATCGGCCGGAGGGCTTCTACGAATCGGACCTCCGGAAGTTTCACCGCCTGATCGACTACCTGGCGCCGATCGTCGAATCGCGGGTCGGCCAGCGCATTTCCAACACGCTGCTCGACACCTATCTCGGCAAGATCGTCGGCGAGCAGATCCTGAGCGGCCTGATCAGGCGCGGTGACGGGCAGGAGATCAACGCCGTGCTGTGGTTCTCCGACCTGCGCGATTTCACCGGCCTCAATGAGCGGATGGCGCCGCATGAGCTGATCGAGCTCCTGAACAACTACCTGCAGCTGGTCGGCGATGCGCTGCGCGCCCATGGCGGCGAGATCCTGAAGTTCATCGGCGACGGCGTCATGGCCTACTTCCCGGCCGAGGATGCGCTGTTTCTGCCGATGGTGACGGCCAATGCCATCGCCGCGGCGCGCCGGCTGATCTCCGACATCGAGATCGCCAACGAGGTGCGCGCCACCGGCGGCCGCGATCCGGTGCGTTGCGGCATCGGCCTGCATATCGGGCCGGTGACCTTCGGCAATGTCGGCACCGAGGATCGGCTCGACTTCACCGTCATCGGCCCCGCCGTCAACCGCGCGGCGCGGCTCGAGAGCCTGACCAAGGAGCTGCGCGTGCCGGTGCTCGCCTCGGCGGAGTTCAACGCCGCCTGCACCGTGCCTCTGAAGTCGATGGGCATGCACACGCTGCGCGGCGTGCCCGAGCCGGTCGAGGTCTTCACCCTGCCCAACTGACTTTTCGATCAAGCGAAGCCGAGCCGCGCTGCGAGGCGCCGCGGTTGGCGCGCTGAACGCTGCATGCCAGTCTGCCGCCATGACCTACGAGAGGATCGCCGTCGCCAGGACCGACGGCCTGGCCACCATCACCCTCAATCAGCCCGACAAGCTGAACGCGGTGTCGCGCAAGATGATCGCCGAGTTGAAACAGTGCTGGGAGGAACTGGCGGCCGACGCGGGCGTGCGGGCGGTGCTGCTGACCGGCACCGGGCGCGGCTTCTGCGCCGGCGCCGACCTCGCCGATCCCGACCGCGACAACAGCGCGATGGCCGATGCCGGCGCCGCCCTCGACAAGTTCTTCAATCCGGTGATCCGCCTGATGCGCGCCATTCCCAAGCCGGTGGTGGCGGCGGTGAACGGCGTCGCGGCCGGCGTCGGCGTGAGCTTCGCCATGGCGGCCGATATCGCGATCGCGGCGAAGTCGGCCTCCTTCCTGCAGGCCTTCGCGCGCATCGGCCTGATGCCCGACGGCGGCAGCACCTGGTTCCTGCCGCGCCTGGTCGGCGAGCAGCGGGCGCGGGCGCTCGCCATGCTGGCGCCGCAGATCAGCGCCCAGCAGGCCAAGGACTTCGGCCTGATCTGGGACGTGGTCGAGGATGCCGAGCTGATGCCGACGGCGCGCGGGTTGGCGCTGAAACTTGCCAGCGGCCCGACCCAGTCCTATGCCCGTATCAAGGACGCGATGAACCGCGCCGCCGGCAATCCACTCACCAACCAACTCGACCTCGAGCGCGACCTGCAGCGCGAGCTCGGGCGCACCGAGGATTTCCGCGAAGGCGTCGCGGCCTTCCTGGCCAAGCGACCGGCGCAATTCAAAGGCAAATAGACGAGATGGGGAGAGAGCCATGACCACGCCGCACAAGGAAATCACCACCGGCCTGAAATTCCCCGAAGGCCCGATTGCCATGCCCGATGGCTCGGTGATCCTGGTCGAGATCGCGCGCGAGACGCTGACCCGCGTCATGCCCGACGGCAAACAGCACGTCGTCGCCAAGCTGGGCGGCGGACCCAACGGCGCGGCCATGGGTCCCAACGGCAAGATCTATGTCTGCAACAACGGCGGCTTCAACTGGATCGAACGGCCCGACGGCCGGCTGTTCCCCGGCACGCAGCCTGCCTCCTACAAGAGCGGCTCGATCCAGGTGGTCGATCCTGAGACCGGCAAGTTCGAGACGATGTACGACTCCTGCGTTGGGCGGAAGCTGAACGGGCCCAACGACCTGGTGTTCGACAATGCCGGCGGCTTCTGGTTCACCGACCTCGGCAAGACGCGCGAGCGCGACAGCGACCGCGGCGCCGTCTACTACGCTCGCGCCGACGGCTCGAAGATCGAGGAGAAGATCTTCCCGCTCGAGCGGCCGAACGGCTGCGGCCTGTCGCCCGACGAGAAGACGCTCTACGTCGTGGAGACGCCGACGGCGCGCTGCTGGGGCTTCGAGCTGTCGGCCCCCGGCGAGATCAAGTCGGCCAACGGTCCCTATCGCGGCGAGAAGGGGCGGGTCGTCACCGGCCTGGGCGGCTACCAGATGTTCGATTCGCTGGCCGTCGATTCGGCCGGCCACATCTGCGTCGCCACCCTGATCACCGGCGCGGTGTCCGACATCTCGCCCGACGGCAAGTCGGTGACGCAGTACAAGCTGCCCGACCCGATGGTCACTAATGTCTGCTTCGGCGGCAGGGAACTGCGCACCGCCTTCGCCACCTTGTCGATGACCGGCAAGCTGGTGAGCTTCGAATGGCCGCGGCCGGGCCTGAAGCTCAACTACCTGAACAAGTAAGAAAGCCTTCTCCGCCATTCATATGGGGAGGTGCCCCGTCTTGCGGGGCGGAGGGGTCATCCCTTGGCGGCCGCCCTGATCTCGCGGCTAGAGACGATGCGGCCGTCGGCATAGGCCTCGTGGTTGGCGTCGACGTCGGCGAGGCGGTAGCGGTAGTTCACCATCATGCCGTAGGACTGGCGCAAGCCGTTGGCGCTGGTATCGCCCAGCCAGTTGAGGCGCTCGACGATGGCGCCGTTGGTGAGATGGAAGTGCGCCACGCGATCGAGCGCGCGGCCGCGCCCATCGGTCGCGATGAGATAGCGCGTGGCAAGTCGCGTCAGGACGGGCCGCAGCGCCTTGTCGATCGCGGGCACCTCCCACCAGGACGGGCGGTCCAAGAGCTTGCGCACCGCCGCCGCTCCCGTCGCATCGTCGATCACCGGCACCAGCGCGCCGATTTCACCGGGCAGCAGCACGGCATCGCCTTCCGATCTGAAGAGGCCGTCGATGTGCTGGCGCAGGCCGGGGATGGGCGACAGGGTGGCGAAGTCCCTGATGTTGGGCAGGTCGCGCACCAGCTGTTCGGCCACGCGCTTGATCAGGAAGTTGCCGAAGCTCACGCCGGCGAGACCGTGCTGGCAATTGGAGATCGAGTAGAAGATCGCCGTATTGGCGGACTTGGGGTCGGCGGTTGCGGCCTTCGAGTCGAGCAGCCGCTGCACGTTGCCGGCAAGCCCGTTGACCAGCGCCACCTCGACGAAGATCAGCGGCTCCTCGGGCATGCGCGGATGGAAGAAGGCGAAGCAGCGCCGGTCCGAATCGAGCCGGTTCTTGAGGTCGCGCCACGAGCGGATGGCGTGCACCGCCTCGTAGGTCACGAGCTTCTCGAGGAGCGCCGCCGGGGCGCGCCAATCGATGCTCACTAGGTCAAGGAAGGCGACGTCGAACCAGGCGCCGAGCAGCGGCCGCAGGTCTTCGCTCAATGCCCGCGCTGCAGGCTCGGTCTTGCCGAGCGCCAGCAACTCGGCCCTGAGGTCGACCACGAACTTCACGCCCTGAGGCACGCCCACGAACTCGCGCAGCAGGCGGACGGCAGGCGGCTCGAGGGCCTTGATCAGGGCGCGCGGCGGCTCCTTGGACGCCCGCCAGCGCTCGACCTCGGCGGTGGCCGCTTCGCGCGAGAGCCCATAGTCGCGCGCCAGGACCAGCAGGAACTTGCGCCGGCCGGCCGGCGTCAACGAGAGATAGGCCTGTCCCAGCTCCGCCGCGCGCCCGCGTTCGGCAGTGGCGCCGCCTTCGCCTGCGAGGCAGGCGTCGATGCGGCTCCTGAGGCGCGGGATATCCTCGTCCGGCAGGTCGGGCCGCAGCGGCGCGCCCACGACGGCGAGGGCGCTGCGCGCCGTCTCGACGAAGGCTGCCCGCAGCCGCTCCAGCGTGCGGTCGACGGTGTTCGAGAAAAGCGGAGCCATGCGGCGATTATGTCATGGGCTTGGTGTCACTACAGTGGCGCGCAACAGCGCGGCCGGCGCGTTACGCCGCGGGCTCCAGCGCACGCCACAGATACCAGCTCGCCACGGTGCGATAGGGCCGCCATTTTTCGCCGGCTTTTTCCAACGCCTCAGGCGACGGCAAGGTTCGCTTCTTGAAGGCCTTGGCGTAGGCCTTGCGAAGGCTGTAGTCGTCGGTCGGCAGGACGTCGGGGCGGCCCAGGCGGAACATCAGGAACATCTCGGCCGTCCAGCGGCCGATGCCGTGCACGGCGACCAGCCGTTCGACGATCTCGTCGTCGGCCATGCACCGCGTCGCGGCGAGGGTCGGGATCTCGCGGGCGACGGCGCGGCGGGCGAGGTCGCGCAGCGATCGGAGCTTGGGCCGCGAAATGCCGGCGGCGCGAATCTTCGCATCGGACAAGGCGAGCAGGCGTTCCGGCGTCAGACCGACGGGCCCGCGCGGGAAATTGGCGCACAGCCGGCCGAAGATGGTGGCGGCTGCCTTGTTCGAGAGCTGTTGATAGACAATCGCTTCGGCGAGCGCCGCGAACACGCTGCGCGCCGGCTTGAGCTTCATGGCGAACGGTCCGCCGTTGCCGACGACGATGGCCAGAGCCGGATCGGCGGCGAGCAGGTGCCTGATGGCCTGGGCGGTGTCGAAGTCCAGCTCAGCCATGGCGGCGCGGCAGCGCCTCGAACAGCGGCCCGGCGCCGAGCGCCGCCGCGCCTTCGATCTCGAGGATCCGCCGCTTGGTGGCGATGCCGCCGGGCGCCGAAAAGCCGCCCATCTTGCCGTCGGCGCCCAGCACGCGGTGGCAGGGCACGATGATGGCGATCGGATTGCTGCCGAGCGCCGCACCCACTTCGCGCGAGTCCTGCGGCGCGCCGAGCCGGCGAGCGATCTCGCCGTAAGTCAGGGTCTGGCCGGGCGGAATGGTGCGCGCCACCTCGTAGACGCGGCGGTGGAACTCCGGCGCGCGCTCGAGGTCGAGCGGCACGTCGCCGAGCTCGACCGACTTGCCGTCGAGCAGCGCCAGCACGCGATCGATCACCTTCTGCACGCCGGGCGGCGGCGTTGCTTCGACGGCGTGCGGCCAGCGGCGGCGCAGGCGCGTCCGCGTGCCGCCGGCGTTGCGCTCCGGTAGGCTGAGGCCCGCAATGCCGCGCGCTGTCCACACCAGGCCGCAGGTGCCGATCGGCGTGTCGAACAGGGCGAAGGACGGCGCAGCCAGGGTCGGGGTCGCGGTCATGCCGGCACCCTCTCTCTAACCGGTCAACCCGTCAAGTGGCACTTTGCCGGCAATGGTCGGGCGATCAGGCCGCCCGCCGCCGCGGTTCGGCCGTCTCGTGGCCGATCAAGTGGGCGAAGGAATCGTCGTCGCCCAGCACCAGTGCCGGCGGCCCCTCGTGCAGCACGCGGCCGCCGCGCAGCAGCACGATGTGGTCGAAGCTGCGCAATGTCGACTGGCGATGGGCGATGGCGATCACGGTGCGGCCCAGCATCAGCCGGTCGAGCGCGCGGCGGATCGCCTCCTCCGAATCTCCGTCGAGCGAGGAGGTCGCCTCGTCGAGCAGCAGGATCGGCGAATCCTTGAGCAGCGCCCGCGCGATGGCGATGCGCTGGCGCTGGCCGCCCGACAGGCGCGTGCCGCGCTCGCCGACCACGGTGTCGAAGCCCTGCGGCAGCGCCTCGATGAAGCGCGAGCAGCGGGCGGCCTCGGCGGCGCGCCTCACCTCGGCGTCGGAAGCGTCGGGCCGGCCGTAGCGGATATTCTCCAGCACCGAGCGGTGTAACAGGGTGATGTCCTGCGGCACGAAGGAGATGGCGCGGCGCACGCTCTCCTGCGTGCTGAGCGCGATATCCTGTCCGTCGATCAGGATGCGGCCATCGTCGATGTCGTGGAAACGCTGCAGCAGGGCGAAGATCGTCGACTTGCCGGCGCCCGACGGCCCGACAAGACCGGTGCGCTGGCCCGCCTCGAAGCGCAGGTGCAGGCGATCGAACACCTTGTGGCCGTCGGGATAGGCGAAGCAGACATTCTTGAAGGTGACGGCAAGACCGGTGCTCGGCTCGCGCGGCGCGAGCGGCGCCGCCTGCGGATGGTCGCGCAGCGAATGCGGCTGCAGCAGGGTGGCGATGCCTTCCGACAGCCGCGCCATGTGCTGCGTGATGTCGACCAGCACCAGCGCGAGGTCGCGCGTCGCATGCAGGATGGTGAAGCCGAGCGTGCAGACCATGACGACGTCGCCGCTGGTGGCGCGGCCCGCCTGCCACAGCACGATCGCCCAGGCGAGCACGGCCACCGTCAGCACGATGGTGATCACGGCGTGCAGGATGCGGAGCTTCTCCAGATACTGCAGGCTCTTGCGCCGCGCCGTCATCTCCTGGCCGACCGTCTCGTCGAAGCGCCGGTGCTCGCGCGTCAGAGCGCCGAAGGTGCGCACCAAGGGCAGGTTGGCGATCACGTCGGCTAGCTCGCCTTCGACTCGGGCGGCCTTGTCGGCGAAGCCGTGATGCAGGGGTGTGCCGGCGACGGCCAGGCGGAACAGCAGGTAGATCAGGCAAGCCGCGACCGCCGACAGGACGGCGCTCATGGGCAGGCTGACGATCGACAGGAAGGCGATGGCCGAAGCGGTCGCCACGCAGGGCGGCAGCACGTTCCAGACGAACAGATTCTCGATCGTGTAAGCCGCGTTCGACACCGCCGTGATGCGGCCGGTGATCGTGCCGCTGAGGCGCTGTGTGAAATAGCTCGGGGCGTGGCCCGTCAGATGGCGGAACAGCTCGCCGCGCAGTTCGCCGCTCACGCCGACGAAGGCGTGGCTGGAAACCCAGCCAGCCAGCCGCCACAAGAGGTTGTCGGCCGCGATCAGCATGACCAGCACGCCAAAGGGCAGCCAGATGGTGGCGTAGGTTGGTCCGGCCGACAGCGTATCGACCAAAAATTTTACGGCGTACTGGCTGGTAACCGAGCAGCCGACGGCGGCCAGGACCGCCAGTAGGATGACCGCATGCGCCCATGGCCGCCGGCCGACATATCGCAGAAGGAAAGCAACCGGTTGCGCGGCGAAACGAGAGAGACTGTCCATCGGCTTAACTAACGCCGCAGATGGCAACTCGGTGGCACTCCTTGCGTTGTCGATGGTGGCAAAAAAGACGCAGTGCGCTTTTTGCCGGCCGAGAGGGCAGGCAATGGAGGAGGTGGGCCGATGCGAATCGCGCAGATTGCGCCATTAACCGAAGCGATCCCCCCGAAACTTTATGGCGGCACAGAACGCGTGGTCTCCTGGCTCACCGAGGAATTGGTCGAGATGGGGCACGACGTCACGCTGTTTGCCAGTGGCGATTCGGTGACCAAGGCTCGGCTCGAGCCGATGTGGCCGCGCGCGCTCCGCCTGGACGGCTCGGTGCGCGATCCCATGGCGCCCCACATGTCGATGCTCGAAACGGTGATGCAGCGGGCCGACGAGTTCGACATCCTGCATTTCCACCTCGACTACTATCCGTGGTCGATGTTCGCCCGCCAGCCCACGCCCTCCATCACGACCCTGCATGGGCGGCTGGATCTGCGCGAGCATCAGCTCGTATTCGATACGTTCCCCTCGGCGCCGGTCATTTCGATTTCACACGCGCAACGCAAGCCCGTGCCGCAGGCGCACTGGGTGCGCAACATCTACCACGGCTTGCCGGGAGACCTCCTGGCGCCGCTGCCCGTTGAGCCGAGCTACCTCGCCGTGCTGGGCCGCATCGCGCCGGAAAAAGCCATCGACCGCGCGATCCGCATTGCCCAGCGCTGCAAGCTGCCGCTCAAGATCGCGGCCAAGGTGGACCGCGCCGACGTCGACTATTTCGAGCACCAGATCAAGCCGATGCTCAAGCTGGCCGACGTTGAGTACATCGGAGAAATCGACGACAGCCAGAAGTCGGCCTTCCTCAGTGGCGCCAAAGCACTGTTGATGCCGATCGACTGGCCCGAACCGTTCGGCCTGGTGATGATCGAGTCGATGGCCTGCGGCACGCCGGTGATCGCCTATCCCAGCGGATCGGTGCCGGAAATCGTCGAAGTGGGCGTGACCGGCTTCATCGTCAAGGATGAGACCGGAGCGTGCGAGGCGGTACGCAAGGGCATCGACCGACTGTCGCGCGCGAAAATCCGCAAGCGCTTCGAGGAGCGCTTCACGGCGCGCCGCATGGCCGACGAATATCTCGCCGTCTATGACTCGCTGCTCGCCGCCGACGCGCCCAAGCTCAGGCTGGTGAAAAGCTGAACTACTAGATCAATTGTAATAAAACGGGCACCAACCCTAGCTATTGTGGGTGGATTGGGTTTTGCCGGAGTGGTCGGGTTTGCACCAGCCGCGAACGGAGAGTCGCGTCCGGTTGAAGGAAGCTGTGCGCCGGCACCGCGCTTTCAGCCGTGAAGGGGTCCTCGAACGCCTTTTCGAGAAGCTGTTCAGCGGCCTCGTCTACACCCAGATCTGGGAAGATCCCGACATCGACCTCGAGGCGCTGGCGCTCGAGCCCGACAGCCATCTGGTCACGATCGCCTCGGGTGGCTGCAATGTCCTTTCCTACCTGACGGGCGATCCGGCGCACATCACCGCCGTCGATCTCAGCCGTGCCCATGTCGCGCTCAATCGCCTGAAGCTCATGGCGGCGAGCCGCCTGCCGTCGTGGGAGGCGTTCTACCGCTTCTTCGGTGCGGCCGACGACGAGGCCAACATCGCCGCCTATCAGCGGCTGATCGCGCCGTTTCTCGACGCGCCAAGCCTCGCCTATTGGGAAGGCCGCAGCCTGCAGCAGTTCGGCCGGCGGCGCATCTCGATCTTCGCGCGCAATGCCTATCGACATGGCGTGCTGGGCCGCTTCATCGGCCTCAGCCATGCCATCGCCCGGATCTATGGCGTCGACCTGCGCGATCTCTTGAGCGCGCGCACACTCGAGGAGCAGCAGCGCTTCTTCGAGACCATGCTGGCGCCGCTGTTCGACAAGCGGGCGGTGCGCTGGGCGACTGCCAATCGCCTGTCGCTCTATGGCCTCGGCATTCCGCCGGCGCAGTACGAGGCGCTGGCCGGCGGGCGCGAGGTGCGCCACGTGCTGCGCGACCGGCTCGAGCGCCTGGCCTGCGGCTTCAGTCTCCAGGACAACTACTTTGCCTGGCAGGCTTTCGGCCGGGCCTACGCCGAGAACGCGCGCGGCCCGCTGCCGCCCTATCTCAGGCGCGAGCATTTCGACGTCGTGCGCGCCCGCGTCGACCGCGTCGAGGTGCTGAACCGCTCGATCACCGAATATCTCGCGGGCTGCCCCGACGCCTCGCGCGATCGCTATGTGCTGCTCGACGCGCAGGACTGGATGACCAACGCGCAGCTGAACGCGCTGTGGCACGAGATCACCCGCACCGCGCGGCCGGGCGCGCGCGTCATCTTCCGCACCGCCGCCGAGCCCTCGCTGCTGCCCGGCCGCGTCGCGCCGGACCTGCTCGGCCGCTGGCGCTACGAAGCCCAGCAATCGCGCGCGCTCGGCGAGCGCGATCGCTCGGCGATCTATGGCGGCTTCCACCTCTATGTCCTTGCGAGCTGACCCTTGACCTTAGTTGCCTCCGCCGACCTGATGGATCGGCTCTACCGCCGCCAGCGCCACGTCTACGACGTCACGCGCAAGTACTATCTGCTCGGCCGCGACCGCCTGATCGCCCGCCTGTCGCCGCCCGCCGGCAGCCGCGTGCTGGAGATCGGTTGCGGCACGGCGCGCAACCTCGTCGTGGCGGCCCGTGCCTATCCTGGCGTGCAGTTCTTCGGCATCGACATCTCGCACGAGATGCTGACCACGGCACGGCGGATCGTCGAACGCGAGGGCATGGCAAGCGACATCCGGCTCGCCTATGCCGACGCCACGACCTTCGATCCGGCGCTGCAGTTCGGCGTGCCGGGCTTCTCGCGCATCTTCGTCTCCTACAGCCTCTCGATGATGCCGGAGTGGCAGGCGGTGATCGCCCGCGCGCTCGGCTGGCTGGCGCCGGGCGGCGAGCTGCACATCGTCGACTTTGGCGGCCAGGAGGGGCTGCCGGTCTGGTTCCGCGCCGGTCTGCGCCAATGGCTTCAGCTGTTCCACGTGACGCCGCGCGACGAATTGGAACACGAGCTGACCCTGCTTGGCCTCAAGGCGGGCGCCCTAACGGCAATCGAGCGGCCGTTCCGCGGCTATGCGCAATACGCCGTCTGCCGCCGCCTTTCCAACTAGGTTTCTGCCTCCGCTTTGCAGCGGAGGGATGGCACCCTCCCGTTCCGCTGCATGGCCCCGGCGGCTGTCAGGCATTGGCAGGGGGTGTCCGCGGTGCTACCCGGGCAAGGACCCTTGTGTCGGGAGTCCCT
>JBPYDO010000214.1:0-7248 GCA_051985755.1 Reyranella sp.
GCCTCGCCGGGTCGAAGGACTTCATCAAGGAAGCGTGGCGGCAGAAGCAGATGCTGGGCGGCTCGATGCGCCAGTCGGGCGTGATCGCCGCGGCAGCGCTCTATGCCCTTGACCACAATTGGGACCGGCTGGCCGAGGACCACGACAACGCCCACCACCTCGCGTCGGGCGTCGCCAACATCAAGGGTCTCGAGTGCGATGTGCCCAAGATGCAGACCAACCTCGTCTTCTTCGAGGTCAAGAAGCCCGGTTGGACCGCGGCGCGGCTGGTCGACGCCTGCCGGGAGCGCGGCGTCGGCCTCGGCGCCAACACCGCGATCCGCATCCGCGCCGTCACCCATCTCGACGTCAACCGCGCCGACATCGACAGTGCGCTCAAGGTGATCAACGACGTCCTGGCGGCGTAGCGTTCTAGCGACCGGCCAATCTCTGTAGCGCCGCGGCGATCGCTTCGCGTGCGGCCGGCGGCTGCTCGCCGATGGCGCGCGCCAGCAGATCGAGCTGGCCGCGCAGCGTGTGGACCTGGTCGATCAAGCGGACCACCGCCTCGACAGTGTCCTCGTCCAAGCCGACGTCGTCGACCAGCTCGGTAAGCATTTGCGCGCGCGCCACGTCGACCTGCTCGAAGATCCAGGCATCGGCCTGGCCGGTCGGGCGCAGCAAGCCGCGCGCCACCCAGCGCTCGACATGGACGGTCGTCAGCCGGCTGTTGAGCCGCAGCAGCTCGTCGAGGCTCGTCATGTGAAGGGCTCCATCGCCTGGCGCGGATCGTAGGTGCGGCCGCCTTCCCACGAATCGAGAAAAGCCTTCAGCTTGTCGTCGGGCTTGTCGGGCAGCACGACCTTGAGCTTGACATACTGGTCGCCGCGCTGGCCGGACTTGCGGTCGAGCAGGCCGCGCCCTTTGAGCCTGAGCGACGTGCCGGTATTGGAGCCGGGCGGGACATTCAGCATGACCGCGCCACCGACGGTCGGCACCTTCACACGGCCACCCAGCACCGCTTCGCTCACCGTCACCGGCAGCTCGACGTGGATGTCGTTGTCGCGCGCTTCGAAGAAGGCGTGCGGCAGCACCCTGATCTCGACATAGGCGTCGCCGGGCGGTTGGCCCCGGCTGCCGGGCATGCCCTGCCCTTTCAGGCGCAAGGTCTGGCCGTCGGTCGTGCCTTCTGGGACGTCGATGTCCAGCGTCTTGCCGTCGGGCAGATTGACCCGCTGCTTGCCGCCGCGCGCGGCGACCAGGAATGGCACGGCCAGCGTGTAGGTAACCGGCAGGCCACCCATGTCGAAGCCGCCGAAACCGGCCTCGCCACCCTCGCTCCGGAAACCGCCGCGCCGATCGCCGAACATCTGGGAGAAGATGTCGCCCATGTCGACGAACGCCTCGTGGCCGCCGCCGCGCTGATACTTGCCGCCGGGACCGCCCGCCTGGTCGCGATAGAAGCCGCGCGGCGGCATCTCCTGGCCCGAGGCGTCGATCTCGCCGGCGTCGAAGCGGCGGCGCTTCTCCGCATCGGAGAGCAGCTCGTTGGCCTGGGCGATCTCCTTGAACTTGGCTTCCGCCGTCTTGTCGCCCGGATTGAGGTCGGGATGGTACTTCTTGGCGAGCTTGCGGAACGCCTTCTGGATCTCGTCTGCGGAGGCGGTCTTGGCAACACCCAGCACTGCATAGGGGTCGGTCATGGGGATTGAATGTTGCCCTTTTTCAGGCGGTTACAACCCCTAACTGGCGCCCTCGCCGCGGCTCCTGTCGGGCGGTATGCTTCTTGCGTTCCTGCAGACAGCCGATGCGGAGACCGCCCATGCGTTTGTTCGCTCGCCACTTCGCCTGCTTGTCCGCCTATCGCGCCCTTCCCGCTCTGCTGTGTATCCTCTTCCTGCTGGCTGAGCCCGCGGCCGCCCAGGGCAAGAAGGAAGTCGACGTCGCGCTCGGGATGGCCATCGACATATCGGGCAGCATCGATCCCGTGGAGGCCCATCTGCAGCGCCAAGGCTATGTCGACGCCTTCCGCGATCCCGTGGTCGTCAAGGCGATCCTGGGCGGTCCGACCGGCCGCATCAGCGTCGTCTACTACGAATGGTCGGACTCCTGGATGCAGAAGCTGCTGATCGACTGGACGCTGCTCGACAGCGAGTCGACGATCGCAGCCTTCGCCCAACGCCTGTCCGACGCGCCGATTTCCGTGGCGCGCCGAACCTCGATCAGCGGCGCCATCCGCTACGCCGTCCCCCTGTTCGCGCGCAACCCCTATCAAGCCGACCGCCAAGTGCTCGACATCTCGGGCGACGGCTCGAACAACGACGGCATCCTGGTGACCGATGCTCGCTTCGAGGCGCTCAAGGCGCGCATCGTGATCAACGGGTTGCCGATCATGAACGACCGTCCCAATCCGTTCGGCTTCCCAAGCGAGGCCGACCTCGACAAGTATTACCTGCACTGCGTCACTGGCGGGCCGCATTCCTTCGTCGAGGTGGCACGCAACTTCGACGATTTCCCCCGCGCCGTGCGCAAGAAGCTGTTGCAGGAAGTGGCCAACCGCGGCGGGCGGCACGGCACGGATTTCGCCGGACGCGACGTGGGTCCGGCGCTCGCCGACGGCATACGCCTTGCTCAGGCCGACCGGCCGCACCACCGCGACGAGGAGGACTACACCAAATTCGTGCGGCCGCCGTACGAGCTTGGCTGCGACGTCGGCGAGCGACGCAGCCGCGAATTCTGGCAGCGCCGCTTCGGCACCACGCCTGACTAGCCGGCGCCGGCGCGCCGCTTCTCACCGCCGTCACACCAAACCGTCACAGTGGGCGGGCAGGATCGGTGCATGTCCTCCCGCGACTTCCCGGCTTGCCTGGTTGACGGCTATCGCGCATTTCTGTCGGGCCGCATGCCGATCGAGCGCGACCGCTTCCGCGAACTGGCTCGGCGCGGCCAGTCGCCCACCATCATGATCATCGGCTGCTGCGATTCGCGAGTCTCGCCGGAAGTGATCTTCGACGCCCATCCGGGCGAGCTGTTCGTGGTGCGCAACATCGCCAACCTCGTGCCAGGCTTCACGTCCGACGGCCCGTGCCATGGCGTGTTCGCGGCGCTGGAATTTGCCGTCCAGGTATTGAAGGTTGCGCACATCATCGTGCTCGGCCACGCCCACTGCGGTGGCATTCGCGCTTTCGCCGAGCATGGACCGGCACTGTCGCCGGCCGATTCGATCCATAAATGGATGTCCATGATCGCGCCCGCTGCCGAACTCGCCGGGCCTGCCGGGCAAGCCGACTATCTGACGCGGCTGGAACAGGCTTCGATCACCAAGAGCCTCGAAAGCCTCCTGACCTTTCCGTACATCGCCGACGCCGTGGCGCGTGGGACGCTCGCCCTGCACGGCGTCTGGTTCGATGTGGGGAGCGGCCAGGTCTTCGTTCGCAACGGTGCGAATTACGTCGAATTGGCCAACATGCCGACCGAGGCTGTCGCCTAATTGCTCAGGGTCTGTAAAGTCCCTGTCGCAGAAGTGTCATGTTGGATTGCTATTCACGGATCAGTGAGGCCGACGGGGGATCACATGGCGCATCCTGAACACAATGGGCAGGCTACTCACGAGAATTCCGAGGCGGACAAGGCGGCCGCCGACGGCCACGACGAAGCCCAAGACCGTCCCAGCGAGGCGGTGACGGTCGCTGCGACCGTCGGTGTCGTGGCGGTCGGCGCGGCATTGTTCGAGGCCGCATTGCTGCCGGGTATCGCGCTCGGCGTTGCGGCGATGCTGGCGCCCAAGTACGTGCCCAAGGTCGGGTCGGCGCTGACGCCGATGTTCCGCCAGTCCGTACGCGGCGTCTACAAATTCGGCCAGAAGACCCGCGAGATGATGGCCGAGGCCAAGGAACAGGTGAACGACATCGTCGCCGAGGTCCATGCCGAAGAGGGCGAGGCGAACAAAGCCGAAAAGACCACGGCCGCCGGTCCGCATGCCTGATCAGCCGCCGAGCGATCCGATCGCGGCGACTGCACCACTGACAACAGCCGTCAAGCCGCCGAAGACCAAGAAGAAGGCGCGACTCAAGATCGCCCACCAGGTCCCTGGGCGGATCCGCATGAAGATCCCCTCGGCCAAGGGAAATCCCGAGCGCCTCGAGGAGTACAAGGAGACCTTGAGCCTCCTCCCCGGCATCGACCAGATCGAAGTCCGGCCCGAGAGCGGCAGCATCATCCTGAAATACGACCCGAACCGGCACGACACTTTCCATGCCGGCTTCCACGACCATTTGCACGAGCATCACGGGCACCATCCGCGCCCGCCCACCAACGAGATCGATGCGCTTGCCAACCGGATCGAGCAGGAAGCCGAGTACCTGGCGCAGCACTCGCAGTCGGCGCGCGCCTTCGTCGACTTCTGCAAGAAATGCGACCGCGAGATCAAGCTCTCCACCAGCAACGCGCTCGACCTCAAGATGCTGCTGGCGATCGGCGTCGTGGCCATCACCATCTTCGAAGTTGGCGCCACGGCGGCGACGCCGGTATGGGTGACCCTCTCTCTGTTCGGCATGAACCACTTCATCGAGATGCAGGAACAGCGAGCCGCCGAGGCGGCCGAGGCGTCGGCCGGCGCTTCGCGGCCCGCCTGATCGATTGACGCCCGCGCTCTGAGCGAGGTCCGCCGATGGATCTTGCAATACGTCACCATTTGCCCGGCCGTGTCCGGCTGCATGTGCCGGAACTCTGCCGCAGCCCGTCGATCGCCGACGCGCTCGCGACGTGGCTGCGCGGCCAGACTGGCGTCAAGGCGGCGCGGCTCAACTACGGCTGTGCCTGCCTGATCGTCGAATACGAGGCGGCGCGCGAACCGGCTTTCCGCAAGCTGCTGGGGCGCCTCAGGATCACGAGCGTCAAGGACCTCGGCAAGCTGGTCGCCGACGGCCGGGGCGGTGCCCATGATGCGCTGCGCTCGCCGGACGGCGCTCTGGCGTTGCCTGCCCGGCAATCCGACACCAAGAACTCAAACGTGCCGCCGACACGGTCGGAGGTTCCCGGTCTCTTCTCCGCCCAGTCGCCGCTCGCGCTGCCGACCCTGTCGCTTGCCATGGCGTTCGCCAGCAATCCCTTCGTGGTGGCGCTCAATATGCCGCTCATGCTGTGGAACGGGCTGCCGATCGCCCGCCGTGCCTTGCGGGTATGGCGGCGCGAGCGGCGGCTCAATGTCGACTTCCTCGACACGCTCGCCATCATCGCCTCGGTGGCGCAGGGTCATCCGCTGGCCGGTTCGATCGTTACCTGGCTGATCAAGCTCGGCGACTGGATCCGCGATCTCACCGCGGCCGGCTCGCGGCGCGCCATCGGCGAGCTGCTCGAGTTCCAGTCGAAAACCGCCTGGGTCAGGCGCGGCGGCAGCATCGTCTCGATCCCGGCGGCCGAGCTTGTGGTCGGCGACCTGGTCGTCGTCTATCCCGGCGAGATGGTCCCGGTCGACGGCGAGATCGTCGAGGGCGTCGCCAGCATCGACCAGAAGACCATCACCGGCGAGGGCTTGCCGGTCACGCGGCGCATGGGCGAGGCGGCGTTCGCCGCCACCGTGCTGCGCGAGGGCCAGATCACCGTGCGGGCGACCCGGGTCGGCGCCGATACGACGGCGGGGCAGATCGCCCAGCTGGTCGAATCGGCGCCGATGGGCGACACGCGCATGCAAAACCACGCCGAGCTGCTCGCCGACCGGCTGGTGGTGCCGACGCTCGCACTGGCCACTGGCACGGCGGCCGTCTCGGCCGACTTCAACCGATTCCTGTCGTTGGTGATCGTCGACTACGGCACCGGCATCCGGGTCGCCGCGCCGACGTCGGTGCTGGCCTCGATGACCCACGCGGCGCGCGCCGGCATCATCATCAAGAGCGGCGCCCACATGGAGCGACTGTCGAAGGTTGACACCATCGTCTTCGACAAGACCGGCACCCTGACCCACGGTGTGCCCGAGGTGGTCGACGTCGTGCCCTTCACCGACCATCTGACGTCGGACCACCTGCTCGGGCTAGCGGCGGCGGCCGAAACGCGACTGCACCATCCCGTGGCCGAGGCGCTGCGCAGCCGCGCCCGTGAGCGCGCCGTCGAGGTCCCGCCCTGCGACGAGACCGAATACAAGGTCGGGTTGGGCGTCGAGGGCCAGGTCAACGGCTACTATATGCATGTCGGCAGCGAGCGCTTCATGCGCCAGAGCGGCATCGACGTGGCCTGCGCCGGCTCCGATCGCGCCCAGCACGACCGCCACGGCCATTCCTGTCTCTATGTCGCGGTCGACGGCAAGCTCGGCGGGCTCGTGGCCTATGCCGACAAGATCCGCCCCGAGAGCCGGCAGGTAGTCGCCAGGCTGCATCGCATGGGCGTGCGCAACACCCTGATGCTGACCGGCGACAACCACGTGGTGGCACGCGAGGTGTGCAATCGGGTCGGCCTCAGCGGCGCAATCGCCGACATGATGCCGTCGGATAAGGCAGGCGTGATCCAGGAGATGCAGCAGCGCGGGAACGTCGTCGCCATGGTCGGCGACGGCATCAACGATTCGCCGGCGCTCAGCTTTGCCGATATCGGCATCGCCATGAAATACGGCGCCGAAGTCACCCACGAATCCGCCCATGTGGTGCTAATGGAGGATTCGCTGTGGAAACTCGTGAAGGCTCTGGATATCTCGCGCGGCGCGGTTGGCCTGATCCGCCAGAATTATGCCATCGTCGCAGGGTTGAACACGCTTGCCCTGGCGTTGGCCCTGCCGGGCGGGTTGATCAGCCCGGCCGTCACCGCCGTGCTCAGCAACGGCTCGGCGATCCTGGCGACGATCAACGGCATGCGGCCGGTCATGCGGTACCGATGACGGGTTAGAAAGGCAACATGCAAGGCACCGCGGCTCCCGAATCCAAGGCAACCCCCTTCAGCGGCGAGCACTATCAGGCCCTGGTGAGCGCCGTCGGCGCACTGGAGAACCCCAACTTCGCCGCCCGCATCGCCAACTATGCCGGCACGCCGCTCAACCGGGTGATGAACATGCTGCCGCGCGCGGCCGGCGCCGGCCTCTCCAGGGTCGTCGAGGCGGCGATGCTGCGCTGCCTCAAGACCGCGATCCGCTCGCTCGATGAGGCCGGCGAGCGCCGACCCACCAACCTGCTGTCCTCCATGGCAGTCGGCGTCACCGGCGGCGTCAGTGGCTTCGTCGGCATGGCCGCCCTGCCGGTCGAGCTGCCGGTGACGACCACGCTGATGCTGCGCTCCGTCGCCGAT
>JBPYDO010000215.1:0-6279 GCA_051985755.1 Reyranella sp.
GCGCCGCGCCACCGTCGCCGACGTGGCGCCGACCTGCCAACAGATGGGCCTGGCAGTGGCCGCGGAATGAGGCCGGCTGCCTTTCGCAAGCTTGCCCTCTCGTTTGAGGGCGCAGTGGAGGGCGCTCATGGCGGCCACGCCGACTTCCGCGCCGGCGGCAAGGTCTTCGCAACGATGGGCTATCCAGACGACCGCCACGCCATGGTGAAGTTGACTCCCGATCAGCAAAGACTGCTTGTCGATGCCGAGCCTGCGACATTCCTTCCGGTCAAAGGCAGCTGGGGGCTGCGCGGCGCGACCAATGTCCGGCTCGCAGCGGCGGACGCGAAGACGGCGCGCAGTGCGCTCACCATGGCGATCGGCAATCTCGCGCAAAAGAAGCGAAAATCATGATCATCGACATCGAACCGTTGAAAAAGCAACTCGGACGCAGGATCGAGGATGAGGACGTGGTCACGCGGGCGCCGATCAGAGCGGTGCTCGCGACCTTCGACCGCCAGGAGAAGGTGCCGCAGGAGGGCGAGCCGATCGCGCCGGGCTGGCATCTGCTCTACCTGCACTCCTACGCCCGACGCGCCCAGCTCGGCCGCGATGGCGCCGCCGCCGAAGGCGGCGTGTTGCCCAAGATCCCGATGCCGCGGCGCATGTATGCCGGCTCGACCTTCATCTTCGAGGGCGACATCCGTGTCGGCGACAAGCTCAGGCGCGAGGTCGAGTTCACCGACATCCAGCTGCGCGAGGGCAGCACTGGCACTCTCGTCATCACTACCCAGACGCGACGCATCTTCACGTCGCGCGGGCTCGCGCTCAGCGAGGCGGCCAACACGGTGTTCCGCGAGGATCCCAAGCCCGGCCAGAAAAGCGGCACGCCAGTGCGCGAAACGGCCCCCAGCGATGTGCCGTGGCGCCGCACCATCAAGCCCGATCCGGTGATGCTGTTCCGTTACTCGGCGATCACCTTCAATCCGCACCGCATCCACTACGACCGCACTTACTGCATGGAGACCGAGGGCTATCCCGGCCTGGTGGTGCATGGCCCGTTTGCCCAACAATGCATCTTCGACCTGCTGCGCGACTCAACGCCCGGCCGCAAGGTCAAGACGATAGCCATCCGCGCCCGCGCGCCGTTGTTCGACACGGGGCCGTTCGACGTGATCGGCCGGCCGACGCCCGACGGCAACGGCGCCGAGCTCTGGACGGTCACCCCCAAGGGCACGATCGCCGCCCAGGCGACCGCGACGCTCGTCTAGCGCGCGATGAAGTTAAGGTCGGTTCTTGATGCAAGAGGTGATGCGCTGGGAGCGCGCCACTCCAGTGGCGCTCTTCTTGGCGCTTCAACACCCCATGAGCGCGACTGGAGTCGCGCGCTCCCAGCGCGCTTCGTCCTGCATCAAAGAGCGACCGGAGCTTCCACCTGAAGTCATCCCGCTCTAGTCGGTCGATCTAGTCGTTGGCCGCGCCGAAGCGCAGCGGCCGGAAGAATTCGCGGATATCGTCGACCAGGAGCTTGGGCTCCTCCAGCGCCGCGAAATGACCGCCCTTGGGCATGGCGGTGTGGCGACGCAAATCGTAACAGCGTTCGATCCATTGCTTGGGCGGCGCCGGCGCGAGTTCGGCCGGGAAGGCGGCGAACGCGGTCGGCACTTCGACGCGCTTGCCCTCCGGCAAACCGCGCGGCTGCTGCTGGGTGAAGCCGCGATAGAGCCAGGTTGCCGTGCCTGCCGTGCCGCCGAGCCAGTAGACCATGATGTTGTCGAGCAGCAGGTCCATCGAAAAGCGGTTGAGCGGGCTGCCGGCGCAGTCGCTCCACGCCTGGAATTTTTCCGTGATCCAGGCGGCGAGCCCGACCGGTGAATCGGAGAGCGCGACGCCAAGCGTCTGCGGCCGCGTCGCCTGGATGCGTTGGTAGGCGACCTTGTCGTCGAGGGCCGGCCCCATATTGGCAAGCCAGGCCTGTTCGCCGGCACTGAGCTTCGCGGTCTTGAGATCGATGCCCGGACGCAGGCCCATCATGTTGAGATGCAGGCCGACCACGCCCGACTTCCAGTCATCTTTCTCGTCTTTCATCGGATGGTCGAAGGCGAGCCAGGAGGAGACCACGGCGCCCCAGTCGCCGCCCTGCGCGCCATAAGGCCGGCGGTAGTTGAGCTTCTCATGCACCAGCCTGTGCCACAGGCCAGCGATGGCGCGCGGACCGATCGGACCCACGCTGCCGTCGTCGCGGATCGGCGGGCCGGAGAAGCCGTAGCCCGGCAGCGAGGGGGCGATCACGTCAAAGGCGTCGAGCGGATCGCCGCCGTGCTCTTCGGGGTGTGCGAGCTCGTCGATGATGTGCAGGAACTCGACGATCGAGCCCGGCCAGCCGTGCGTGATCACGAGCGGCAGCGGCCGCGGCGCGCCCTCGACTTCGGTGCCGGGCTCGCGGATGAAGTGCAGGCGCTGCGGGCCGACATCGACCAGGTAGTTGGGCCAGGCGTTGATCGCCTCCTGACAGCGATGCCAGTCGTAGCCGTGCCGCCAATAGTCGACCAGCTCGGCCAGGAAATCCGGGTCGGTACCGGCAGCCCAGCTGCCGCCGTCATCGATCGCCGTCGTCGGCCGCCAGCGGCGCAGGCGCTCGTCGAGATCGATCAGCGCGCGCTCAGGGATGTCGACCTTGAACGGCTCGGGAGTCTCGAAGCGCCTGTCCGCCATGGTGCAAGGCGTAGCGCGGAACTCACCCTTCCAGCAAATCCGCCTTCAGCCGCTCGCGCCGCCCGCCATCCACGCCCAGCGCCTGCTCGGCAAAGGTATCGAGGCCGCCATAGTCGGCGCGGACCACATCGAAGGCAGCCTCCAGATAGGGCGTGCGCGCCTCGATGAGGGCGGCGCGCGTGTCGACATCGAGCTCGGGAAAGCGGCCGATGTGACCGGTCCATAGCTCGTTGGTGCGGAGATAATCCTCCATCACCGTGGGCCAGGGCACGCCAAGCAGGGAGAGCAGCAAGGCCGAGGCGAAGCCGGTGCGGTCTTTGCCGGCTGTGCAATGGAACACCAGCGGACGATTCGGATCGTCGCTCAGGGTCGCGAACAGGCTGTGAAAGCCGGGTGCGCAGCGCCGCGGATAGTTACGGTAGTGTTCGGTCAGGATCCGCATAATCAGGAATGGCGTGGCGCTGCCATCGTCGACCGCGTTCCTGATCTTGTCGCCCATCTGCGGCTCGATGGGGGCGTTGATCACACGACAGGAGAGCCCGTCGATGCGGTGCGGCGTCTCGGCGGCCTCGCTGACGCCGCGCAGGTCGACGATGGTGCGCAGGCCTAGCCCGCCTAGAGTCCGCCGGTCCTGGTCGGTGAGATTGCCGAGATGCGCCGACCGGAACACCAGTCCGCGGCGGATGCGGCGGCCGTCAGATGTGCGGTAGCCCCCGAGATCGCGGAAATTGGAGCCGCCCTCGAGCGGCACGACATGGGGAAAGTCGACAGGTAGTCCGGCGGTGTCCATGGCGGCACGTCTAACATGGATTCGGGACATTATTCTTGCGCCCGCCCGCCGCAGCGAAACGGTAGAATGGCAACGGGCAGGCAAGAACCGCAGGCATGACGTCGCTCTTCGAGTACGACCCGGACATCGGCTATCGTTTCGTTCCACACCTGAAAACGCGAGTCATGAGCGCCGACGGCGGCTACCTGCTGCGTACCAATGGCCTGGGCTTTCGCAGCGAGCGCGAATTCGAGCGCACCGACTCCTCCCGCCATCGCATCCTGGTGTTCGGCGATTCCTTCACCGCGGGCGATGGCGTGTCCAACGCCAGCCGCTTTACCGATGTCCTCGAGACGCTGCTGCCCGTCGAGGTGCACAATTTCGGCCTACCCGGCAGCGGCACCGACCAGCAGTACATCGCCTACAGCAAGCTCGCCAAAGGCGCTCCCTGCGACGCCGTGGTAATCGCCGTCCTGGTCGAGAACATCCGACGCATCGTCAGCGCCTATCGCCCGTCCCTGGACGACGATGCCGCGGTCGAATTCGTCGCCAAGCCCTATTTCGAGTTGAACGGCACGTCCCTGGTCCGCTGCAATGATCCTGTGCCGCGCGAGCGCCTGAGCGCACGCGACCTCGAGGATGACGCGGCCGTCGACCGCGGCGGCCGCTTCCCGGGATTGCGCAAGCTGGTGCGGACCATCGGCCTGCAGGCCGTGTTGCAGCAATTGACCCGCTACCAACCGACGCCGGAATACGACAGTCCGGACGATCCCGCCTGGCAGCTGATGCGCGCCATCCTGCTGGCCTGGCGGGCGGACGCGGCCCAGCCGGTCGTGCTGATGCCCCTGCCGCTTTATCAGCACGTCGAAGGCACGGCCGACCCCGGCGCCTATCGCCGGCGCTTCCGCGAGCTCGCCGAGGAAGGCGGTTTCGTCCTGCACGATCCACTGGACGATCTTCTGGCGCACGACGCGGAGACGCGGCGTGGTTTCCGCTTCAAGTTGGACGTGCACTTGACCCCGGCCGGCCATCGCGCCATAGCGCAGTCGCTGGCGAGCACGCTTCGCCCGCTGATCGCGGGCACGCCGCCGGCTGCAGGAAGGGGTTCGTGAGCGACCCGTATATTCTCGGCATATCCGGCCTCTATCACGATTCGGCTGCGGCCATGATCCGCGGCGCCGAGATCGTAGCCGCCGCCCAGGAGGAGCGCTTCACCCGCAAGAAGCACGACCGGCGCTTCCCCGCCAACGCCGTCAACTATTGCCTGGCCGAGGCGTTCATCGAGCCGGCGCAACTCGCCCTGGTCGCCTACTACGACAATCCCTGGCTGACGCTCGACCGCGTGCTGCGCAACTTCGCGGCCGTGGCGCCCAGCGGCCGCGAAGCTTTTGGGGCGGCGATGCGTTCGGTGGTGGGCGAGAAGCTTGGCGTCGGCGAGCGCATCGAAACGGTGCTCGGCGCCAAGCGGCCGATCGCCTTCGTCGATCATCATCTGTCGCATGCGGCGTCGGCCTTTTATCCCTCACCGTTCGAGAGCGCCGCCATCCTCACCATCGACGGCGTCGGCGAGCATGCGACGCTCACCATCGGCCACGGCAAGGGGCGCAAGATCGGGCTGTTGCGCGAGATCCGCTATCCGCATTCGCTCGGCCTGCTGTTCAGCGCCATCACCCAGTATTGCGGCTTCAAGGTCAATTCCGGCGAATACAAGCTGATGGGCCTTGCCCCCTATGGCACGCCGCGCTTCACCGACCTCATCTTCAAGCACCTGATCGACCTCAAGGATGACGGCTCGTTCGCGCTCGATCTCAGCTACTTCGCCTTCATGGACGGCGCGGCTATGTCGGGCGAGAAGCTGCATGCCCTGTTCGGCGCGCCGCCACGCGAGCCGGAGAGCCGCATTGGCCTCCTTCAGATGGACGTCGCCGCCTCGGTCCAGGCGGTCACCGAGACCATCATGCTGAAGCTCGCCGCCGAGGCCTTGCGCCTCACCGGTGAGAGGAAGCTCGCCCTGGCGGGCGGCGTGGCATTGAACTGCGTCGGCAACGGCAAGATCCTGCGCTCGGGCCTGGTCGACGACCTCTGGATCCAGCCCGCGGCCGGCGACGCCGGCGGGGCGATGGGAGCGGCTCTCTACGCCGCGCACATGGGGCTCGAGTTGCCACGGGCACGCTCGGCTTCGGGCCGCGACGCCCAGCACGGCAGCTACCTCGGCCCGGCCTATTCCAGCGCCCAAGTCCGCGCCTTCCTGGATCGCCAGGGCTATCCCTATGACCGCGTCACCGATCGTGCCGAGCGCGCGGCGCGGGTTGCCGGGGCCCTGGCCGACGGCAAGGTCGTGGGCCTCATGACCGGCCGCATGGAGTTCGGGCCGCGCTCGCTGGGCGCCCGCTCGATCCTGGCCGATCCGCGCGGCGCCGACACGCAGTCCAAGGTGAACCTGAAGGTGAAATACCGCGAATCCTTCCGGCCGTTCGCCCCGGCGGTGCTGAGCGAGCGGGCCGGCGATTATTTCAAGATCAAGGGCGAGAGCCCCTACATGCTGCTGGTGGCGCCGGTGCGCGAGGATATCCGCCGGCCGTTCGACCTAGCCGAGTTCCGCAAGGGCGTCGCCGACATGATTCCCGAGGTCAACAAGGTGCGCTCTTCGCTGCCGGCGATCACCCATGTCGACTACAGCGCCCGCGTCCAGACCGTGAATGACACCGACCAGCCGGAGTTTCGCGCCATCCTCGAGGCGTTCGACCGGCTGACCGGTTGTCCCGTCGTGGTCAACACCTCGTTCAACGTGCGCGGCGAGCCGATCGTCAACACGC
>JBPYDO010000216.1:0-3437 GCA_051985755.1 Reyranella sp.
GGATCGAGAAGGGCGTCGGTCGCGGCATCGATACGGTCGGCAGCGGCTACTCGCAGATCTGACGGAGGAGGGCATGAAGGGAAGCTGCCTGTGCGGCACTGTCACCTACGAGGTAACGCCGTTCGACGTGAAGATCGGCCACTGCTCGTGCCGCACCTGCCGCAAGGCGCACGCCGCGCCGTTTGCCGTTACCGCCCGCGTGCCGCGCGATCGCTTCCGCTTCCTGGGCGGCGAGGATCGGCTCCGTTCCTACGAGTCGTCGCCCGGCAGGCGGCGCCACTTCTGTTCGGTCTGTGGCGCACACATCGTGGCCGAGCGTCCGGCCGATCCCCATGTCGTCTTGCGGGTCGCCACGCTCGACGATGATCCGGGCAGCAAGCCGCTGATCCATATCTGGCGCAGCCACGAGGTGCCGTGGTGCGCCTATGAGGGAGACATCAAGGATTTCGCCGAATGGCCATGACCGCTGACACTGCGACCCGTCTCGAGGGCGACTACGACTATATCGTCGTCGGCGCCGGCTCGGCGGGCTGCGTGCTGGCCAACCGTCTCTCGGCGAACCCGAAGACGCGCGTGCTGGTGCTGGAGGCAGGTGGGCGCGACAACTGGATCTGGTTCCACATTCCGGTGGGCTATCTCTTCGCCATCGGCAATCCGCGCTCGGACTGGATGTTCCGCACCGAGGCGGAGCCCGGCCTCAACGGCCGCAGCCTCGGCTACCCGCGCGGCAAGGTGATCGGCGGCTGTTCGGCCATCAACGCCATGATCTCCATGCGCGGCCAAGCGGCCGACTATGACCACTGGCGGCAGCTCGGGCTCACCGGCTGGGGCTGGGACGATGTGCTGCCGGTCTTCAAGCGGCTGGACGACCACTTCCTGGGGGAGACCGAGCATCACGGCAAGGGCGGCGAATGGCGGGTCGAGCGGCCGCGCGTCAAATGGGACGTGCTGGATGCAATGGAGAAAGCCGCGACCGAGATGGGCGTCCCGGTGACGCCTGACTTCAACACCGGCGACAATCTCGGTGTCGGCTATTTTCACGTGAACCAGAAACACGGCGTGCGCTGGTCGGCCGCGCGCGCCTTCCTGAAGCCGGTGCTCAACCGGCCCAACCTGCGCCTCGAAACCGGCGTGCTGGTGGAGAGGCTGGTGTTCAAGGGCAGGCGCTGCGCAGGCGTCCGCTTCCGCCACAACGGGCGGCAGGTCGAGGCGCGCGCCAAGGGCGAGATCGTCCTGGCGGCCGGCGCCGTCGGCTCGCCGGTGATCCTGCAGCTCTCCGGCGTCGGTCCGGCCGACTGGCTCGGCGAGCACGGCATCGCGCCGGTGCTGGACAAGCCCGGCGTCGGCCGCAACCTGCAGGACCACCTGCAGCAACGCGCGATCTTCAAGGTCTCGGGCGTCAAGACCTTGAACGAGGTCTACCACTCGCTGTTCCGGCGGGCGCTGATGGGCGTCGAGTATGCGCTGTTCCAGACCGGGCCCTTGACCATGGCGCCCTCGCAAATGGGCATCTTCACCAAATCGTCGCCCGACCAGGAGCGCAGCAACATCGAATTCCACATCCAGCCGCTGTCGCTCGACAAGTTCGGCGATCCGCTGCATCGCTTTCCGGCGATCACGGTCAGCGCCTGCAACCTGCGTCCGACGTCGCGCGGCACCATCCGGCTGCGCTCGACCGATCCGGCGGCCAAGCCGGTCATCGCGCCGAACTACCTCTCCACGCCGGAGGACCGCCGCGTCGCGGCCGACGCGATCCGCGTCACGCGCCAGCTGATGAAGCAGCCCGCGCTGCAGATTTACCGGCCCGAGGAATATCTGCCGGGTCCCTCAGTCGGCGACGACGAGGCCTCGCTCGCCAAGGCCGCCGGCGATATCGGCACCACGATCTTCCATCCGGTGGGCACGGCCAAAATGGGCCTGCCCTCCGACCCCATGGCGGTGGTCGACGAGCGACTGCGCGTCATGGGTCTCGAGGCCCTGCGCGTGATCGACGCTTCGGTGATGCCGACCATCACTTCCGGCAACACCAACACGCCCACCATCATGATCGCCGACAAGGCGTCGCGCATGGTGATCGAGGATGCGGTGCGCTAGAGTCGGCTTCGCTGGTCGCCGGTCGGGCGGGGCAAGCGGCAGGCTGCGAGCCGGTGCGGGTTGGGCTCTTGGGTCATCCGGCCGTTGGGGACCAGCAAGGCATAGGCGCTGGGCGCCACCTCGAACACCGACAGCATTTGCCAGGTGTCGCTGCGCCCCAGGCGTCCGTCGCTGTCCGGCGAACTGTTCGCGATCTCAGGACCGCCCAGGCCGGCTTTTTCCGGCGTCACCTTGCCGTCGGCATCGCTCAGCAGCGCGCGCGCCGGATTGACCAGCACTACCCGGTCGGTGCTGTTGGTGATGTCGTACTCGACCACGACCAGGCTCTTGTCCGGCTCGGCTTCGACGTTTCGTCCATCGGGCATCGGGTAGTAGCGATACCAGCCGATGTCGCGCAGGTGCATGACGACGTGACCGTTGGGAATGCCGGCCGTCACCTCGATGCAGTCGGGCGCACCGGCATAGGCCTGGCGCGCCTCCTGCTTCATCTTGCTCTCGCCCAGCAGCGAATTGGCGGCGAGGCTGGCGCCCGCCCCGACGCCCATGGTCACGGGATCGCAACCGCCGCACATCGATGCCAGCACGATCATTGGCAGGACAGCCGCGCGCATCGCCACCTCCGGTCGCGGAGGATGGTCGAAGGCGATTGTGGAGATTCTAAGCCCGCGCGCGGAAATTGAACTCCGCGCCGGCGCGGATGCCGGTCGGCCAGCGCGCCGTCACCGTCTTGAGCTTGGTGTAGAAGCGCACGCCTTCCATGCCGTAGATGCCGTGGTCGCCGAAGATCGACGCCTTCCAGCCGCCGAAGCTGTGATAGGCGACCGGCACCGGGATCGGCACGTTGATGCCGACCATGCCGATCTTGACGTTGTTGGCGAAGGCGCGGGCGGCATCGCCGTCGCGCGTGAAGATCGCCGTGCCGTTGCCGTAGGCGTGGTCGTTCACCAGCTTGATCGCATCGTCGAAGTTCCGGGAGCGCACGATCGAGAGAACAGGGCCGAAGATCTCATCCTGATAGATCTTCATGTCGGGCGTGACATTGTCGAACAGGCAGCCGCCCATGAAGTTGCCGTTCTCGTAGCCCTGCAGCTTGAGTCCACGGCCATCGACCACCAGCTTGGCGCCTTCCTTCACCCCCAGGTCGACATAGCCCATCACCTTGTCGCGGTGCTGGCGTGTGACGAGCGGTCCCATCTCCGACTGCGGATCGAGGCCCGGCCCAACCTTCAGTCCCTGCACGCGCGGCGCCAGCTTCTGCAGCAGCTTGTCGGCGACATCGCCCACGGCGACCGCGACCGAGATCGCCATGCAGCGCTCGCCCGCCGCGCCGTAGCCCGCGCCGA
>JBPYDO010000217.1:0-26980 GCA_051985755.1 Reyranella sp.
ACCGCGAGATGCGCAGCCAGGCCGGTCACGACGCCTACGCCGTGGCGACGGTCGCGCCGACGGCGATGATCTTCACGCCCTGCTACGAGGGCATCAGCCACAATGTGAACGAGAAAATCGAGCTCAACCGCTCGGTGCCGGGCGCCAATCTCCTGCTGAATGCAGCGGTCGCTCGGGCAAATCGCTAGGAGTCGAGAAAAATGGCGGAGACCAGTATCGGCGTCATCATCAACGGCGCCACCGGCCGCATGGGCACGACCCAGCACATGGCCCACCTCCTGGCCATCGCCGCGGAAGGCGGGCTCCGGCTCAAGAACGGCGACCGCCTGATCCCCGAGTTGATGCTGGTCGGCCGCGACGCCAAGCGCATTGCGGCGTTCGCCGCCGCTCACGGCGTCAAGCGATGGACCACCAGCCTCGAGGAAGCGCTGTCCGGCCCCGACAGGATCTTCATGGATTGCGCCGCCACCGGCGATCGGCCCAAGCGCGTGCGGCAGGCCATCGCCGCCGGCAAGCACATCCACATCGAGAAACCGACGGCACCCACCGTCGATGAAGCGATGGAGCTGGCCCGGCTTGCCCAGCGCGCCGGCGTCAAGCACGGCGTCATCCAGGACAAGCTCTTCCTGCCGGGCTACGCCAAGCTGCTGTTCGTCAAGAATTCGGGGTTCTTCGGCCGTATCCTGTCGGTCAGGATCGACGCCGGTTCCTGGATCTTCGACGGCACGGCGCAGGAGTGCCAGCGGCCGAGCTGGAACTACAGGAAGTCCGAGGGCGGCGGCCTGGCGCTCGATATGATGGCGCACTGGCGCTACATGATCGACCGGCTGGTGGCGCCCGTCACCGAGGTCTGCGCCATGATGACCACGGCGATCCCCGAGCGCGTCGATGAGCAGGGCAAGCGCTACAAAGTCGATGCCGAGGACACGGTCTACGCGCTCGTGAAGACGCAAGACGGCGCGATCGGCCAGATCACCAACAGCTGGGCGACGCGCCCGCGCCGAGACGACACCATGATGGTGCATATCGACGGCACGCAAGGCTCGGCCTCGGCCGGCCGCTTCCGCTGCTTCACCCAGGCGGCGGTCAACACGCCGGAAGCCTTCATCAAGGCGGCGCGACCTGGCGGCGTCGACCTGCAGGCGCATTGGGAGGAAGTGCCCGACACCGTCGACCGGGCGCCGCCCTTCCGCCAGTGCTGGGAGATCTTCCTGCGCCACGTCGCGGAAGATGCGCCCTACCTGCCGACGCTCGTCGAGGGCGCCAAGGCCGTGCAGCTCGCCGATCTCTCCTATCGCAGCGTCGCCGAGCAGCGCTGGGTGAAGGTGCCGGAGCTGAAGCTCTAGCCAGGGAGCGGCGATGGTTGCCCGCGCGATCGAGTTCTACTGGGATCTCGGCAGCACCAACAGCTACTTCGCTCTGCACCTCATCAAGCCGATCGCGCGTCGGCATGCCGCGACGATCGTCCCGCACCCCTTCAATCTCGGCTACGTCTTCCGCCATCACAACTACGTCCTGATGGACGAACCCAAGATCAAGATCCGCGCCAGGATCGTCGATCTGGAGCGCTGGGCCCGCCGCTACGATCTGCCGTTCAGGATGCCCTCGACGTTTCCCATGAAGACCAGCCCGGCGCTACGCGGTGCGCTGGCCATGCGGCGCTTCGGCAAGGAATGGGAGTTCATGGAGCGCATCTTCTCGGCCTATTGGGAACGGGACGATGCGTCGGTCGGCGAACTGCAAGGCCTGTTGCCGGTCGCGTCCGCACTGGGCGTCGCGCCGCAGCAATTCGCGGCACTCGTCGAGAGCGCGGAGGTGCGTGGCGAGCTTGCCGCCGAGACCAACCGTGGATTGGAGCGCGGCGTCTTCGGCGCCCCGACGTTCTTCGTCGGCGAGGAGATGTTCTGGGGCAAGGACCGCATGGAGTTCATCGAGGACGAGCTCAGGCGCCGGAGCCTTGCCTAGCGGAACCGTCGTTCACGGCTTGCCGGTCTTCCGGCCTCCCCGGGCGAGCGTTACGCTTGCGAGCAACTTCATGGAGGGCGGCCATGTCCATCGCCAAACGTTTGCCGACCTATCAAGTGCTCGTCGACGACATCAAGGCCCTGGGAGTCGAGCAGGTGTTCGGCCTGATGAGCGACGACACGGCGGTCTTTGCCACCGCCCTCGACAGCGCCGGCATCCGCTTCTACGGCGCGCGCCACGAAAACAACGCCATCGCCATGGCGGAAGGCTTCTCCTACTCGTCCGGCAATCTTGGCGTGGCGGTGATCGGCCGCGGGCCCGCCACCGCCAATGGGCTGCACGCCGCGACCTATGCCAGCCGCTCGGGGTCGCGAGTTCTGATCATTTCGGGCGATGTCGCCGTGCCGACCGGCGCGGTCAACGGAATCGGTCCGGACTACAAGGCCTTCAATGCCGCCGGTGTCCTAAATGCCGCCGGCATCCGCACCTTCACGGCAACCAGCCCCGCCGCTGCGCGCGGCGCTCTGGCCGATGCGGCGAATGCGGCCCTGCAAGGCGGCGCGGCGGCCTTGCTGCTGCCGGTCAATGTCCAGCTTGCCGAGATGGATCCCGGCCAGGCCGCGCCACCTGCGCCCAGGCGTCAGCCGGCGCCCGCCGCGCCGCGTCGGCAGGCGATCGAGTCGGCCGTCGCGCTTCTGCGCAACAGCCGCAAGCCGCTGATTGTGGCGGGCCAGGGCGCGCACCGCGCCGGCGCCAAGCCGGCTCTCGAACAGCTCGCCGAGCGCACGGGCGCGCTGCTCGCGACCTCGGCGCGCGGCAAGGACATGTTCCGCGGGCATCCCTGCAATCTCGGGATCATCGGTTCGTTCTCGCACTCTGCCGCTCGCCGGATGGTCGCTGAGGCCGACTGCGTCGTGGTCTTTGGCGCGAGCCTCAATCTTCTCACCATGAGCTTCGGTCATTCGCTGCCCGCGGTGCCGCTGATCCAGATCGACGCGAACCGCGGCAATATCGGTCGCTGGACCCCGGCCGACGTCGCCGTGGTCGGCGACGCGCGGCTCGCGGCCGAAGCCTTGCTCGCGGCGCTGCCGGCCGGCTCCAACGCCGAGCGGCCGTTCCGCTCGGAAGAGACCATGCGTTTCCTCTCTGGCTTCGATATCGCCCACGATTTCCAGCCGGCCAATACGCCGCGCACGCTCGATCCGCGCGCGCTTGGCGTCGCCCTCGAAAAGCTCCTGCCGCGCGATCGCAACCTGGTCTACGACGCCGGCAACTTCCTCGGCATCGTGCCCTACCTGTCCGTGCCAGGACCCGGCCATTTCAAGCTGACCAGCGACTTCGCCTCGATCGGACTCGGTTTCGGCACCGCGCTCGGCGTGGCCAAGGCGCGGCCGCACGAGACCACGGTGCTGGTGATCGGCGACGGTGGCTTCCTGATGACCATGGGCGAGCTCGAGACGGTGGTGCGCGAGGATTTGCCGCTGGTGATCGTGGTCATGAACGACTGCGCCTACGGCGCCGAGCTGCACTTCCTCAAGATGCGCGACTTGCCGGTGGCGAAGTCGGTGTTCCCCGACGTCGACTACGCACCGATCGCCGAAGGATTCGGCTTCCAGGCGGCGACCATCCGCACGCTCGACGACCTGCGGAAGGTGGCGCCCCTGCTGGCGAAGCCCGACGGCCCCGTGTTCCTCGACTGCAAGCTCAATTCCGCCGTCGCAGCCCCGTTCATGAGCGAGTTCCACGAATACGAGACAAGAGCGCAATGAACAGGAAGATCGTCATCCGCGGCGCCCAGGTCGTCACGATGGATCGGGCACTGGGCGACTTCCGCTCGGCCGACATCCTGATCGAGGGCGGCGCCATTGCGGCCGTCGGCCCGTCTTTGGAGGCGTCCGGCGCGGAAAGCATCGACGCCTCGGGCATGATCGCCCTGCCGGGCATCATCGATCCGCACACTTGCCTGTGGCAGACCGTGTTGCGCGGCTACGTGCCCGACTTGTGGACGGGCGGTTACAACAGCGCGCTTCTGCCGCTGCGCAAGAACTTCACGCCCGATGACAACTTCAATGCCGCCTGGGTCGGCGCCTTCGAGATGCTGTCCTATGGCACGACCACCGTGGTCGACTATTGCCACGACATCCGCGCCCCTGGTTACGCGCCCG
This sequence comes from Reyranella sp., assembly GCA_051985755.1. Lineage (GTDB taxonomy): Bacteria > Pseudomonadota > Alphaproteobacteria > Reyranellales > Reyranellaceae > Reyranella. The sequence continues at coordinate 4,131 of JBPYDO010000217.1, forward strand.
CTTCGATCGAGGCGCTGCGCACGACCGGCATCCGGCACCTCTTCACTTATTCCTTCATGAGCGTCCATCCGGACGACTTTCCCGAGCCCAACTCCCGCTTCGTCGATGCCCGAAGCGTCTACGACAGGTTTCACGATCCCGAGAGCCTCACCACCATCGGCTTCGGCATTGACTCGATCACCGCGCCCGCCGCCCTGCTGGAGAAGCAGCTTGCCTTCACGCGTGCTCTCAAGGCGCCGAGCTGCATCCATATCAACGAGACCGGTGTCATCGATCGCCTCAACGCCCTGGGCCTCCTGGGACCGGACCTGCTGGTGATCCACGGCAATCTGATCACCAATGGCGAGCTCGAGCTGATGGCCAAGGCCCGCATGCCGCTCTGCCTCGCTCCGACCGCCGAGGTGCAGGGCGCACCACTCGACGTCGTTCGCCGCGCCCTGGACCGCGGCGTCGACGTGGTGTTCGGCTGCGACATCCCCTGTTCCTTCGCGTCGGACACGATCGGCCAGCTGCGCGTCATGTTCAACGTCGTGGGCTTCCTCGACGGGCAGATGGAACGCACCTTCACGAGCGTGATCGGCCGCCGGCCGCCGACACGCCCGGGACTGCCGACGCTTAGCCCACGCAAGCTGATCGAGATCGCGACCATCACCGCTGCCCGCGTGCTTGGCATGGACGATCGCATCGGCTCGCTGACGCCGGGCAAGCGGGCCGACATCGTGCTGATCCGGAAAGGGCCGTTCGGTGATTCGATCGCCGACGATCCCTGCGCCCACGTCCTGCTGCAGACCAGCCCGCGTGAGATCGACACGGTCATGGTCGACGGCGAGATCCGTATGCAAGGCGGCGTGCTGAAAGGCTTCGACCCGGACAAGGCCGCCGCCATGATCCAGGCCTCGCGCCAGCGGATCCTGCGGTAAAAAACCTGTTCTCTGGAGGATTGGCTTCAAATGCTTGTCCTGCGGCCTTTCACGCCGTTCCTCTGGAGACTCTGGAGAACCTTGAGTGCATGGGGCTGGCACCGGAGTTATTTGTCAGGACGACAATGAGCGCGACTGGAGTCATTCGCTCCCAGTGACTTCCCGTTAAACAAACGGGAAAAAAACGAGCGCTTCCCCGGCAACGACAACATGGGCGCGATTGTAAGCCCGCACGCCGGCAAACGACGATTATGGTCGTTTGTGCAATTGGTCTTTGTCGATCAACCGCTTAGGGCTCACGTCTAGTAGCGCGCGATCACATGATCGGCGAAGTCGCGCAGGTTCTGCCGCGCTGACGCCATGGCCGGCAGCAGGGTGATTTCGCTGAGGCCCATCGCCTCACGCTCGTGCAGCATGGCGACGATTTCGTCCGGCGTGCCGACCAGCCCGCTGGTGGCGCGGATCAGGTCCTCGGTGATAAACCGGCGCTCCTCCGGCGGCAGGAAGGCGCAGTGGCCGAAATGGACCTGCTGGTAGCGCTTGGCCGGCGGCATCTCCATCGTCTCGGTGAAGGCGAGATACTCGTCCCACAGGTTGCGGCAGCGGACGGAGACCGTGCTGGTGTCGCCATCGTTCTGGTAGAGCTCCCACCAGTAGTGCAGCGTCGCCGCGGCCATCGGCCCGATCTCGTCGATGACTCGATCCGACGTCATGCTCTCGCCGGGCCTGAGCACGCAGGCATAGCCAAGCGACGCGGTGTGGAAGTCGTCGGGCAGGGTACGGCCGACAGTCGCCGCGCCCTCGCGCATCGTCTCGAGGCTCTTCTGTAGCCGCGAGCGCGTCTGGTTGTGCGAACACACCCGCCCGTCGCCATAGGCGCCGGCCGCCTTCAGTGCCAGCGGGCCGTCGGCGGCGACATAGATCGGCACCGGATGGGCGACGTCGATAAAGCCCCGGTCGGAATGCAGGAAGCGGATGTCGTGGCGCTCGCCCTCGAGCCCATAGTCGACTTCCTCGCCGTGCAGCAATGCGCGCAGCACCCGCAGGTATTCGCGGAAGGCGCCGGCCTTCATGGGATCCTGGCCCATGACGCGCATCGCAGTGTGGCCGGTGCCGATGCCCAGGAACACGCGGCCGGGCGCCAGCAGATTGACGGTGGCGATCGAGTGGGCCGTGACCGGCGCCAGCCGCACGCCGGCGACCGAGACGCCGGTGCCGAGCCGGATGCGCGACGTGTTGGCTGCCGCCAGCGCCAGCACGGCATAGGCGTCGGAATAGAGCATCTGCGAATCAGCGGCCCAGGCGCAGTCGTAGCCCATGGCCTCGAGCTCGACGAACAGCTTCCAGTCGGAGATGCGCGGAACGACGGTGACTCCGAATTTCATGGTGTTCGCCGCTAGCCGAAGCGCGTCAGCGGCGCGATGCCGTCCAATCCGGTCTCGCCGACCACGATCTCGCCGCCGGCAACCAGCCACGCATGCGCGCTCACGCTTCCCTCGGCCATGCCTGCTCCCAGGTGCAGCGCCGAACCTTGTCCGCGGCGCGCCAGCATCGCCTTCGCCGCCATCGCCTGCGGCAGGCAGACCGCATTCCATGGCACGTTGCGGGCCGCCACGGTGACGGCGCGTCCGACGGCGGCAACCAGCGCGCCATCGCATTCAGCCGATGCCGGCGCACGTTCGAGCCACGGCACGATGCGGCGGAAGGGAACGACGAGCAGGGCGACGCGTGCTGCGGCTAGGAACAGCGCCGCTTCGATCAGAAGCCAGCGATCCCCGCGATTGATGCTGAGAAAGCGGCCAACCTTCCGGCCGAGCTGCACTTCGACCTCCGCCATTCGATAGCCGCACTATAATAGCGACCCCTCGACCCGGCCAATCGCACCGCCTGCCCCCTATGCCCCGCTCCGATCCTGCCGTCGTGCAGAAGCTGACCATCGACCTCGCCGGCGGAGCGAAAGTCTTCGGCCTATGGCTGCAGCCACCGACGGCGCGCGCCTGCCTGGTGCTGGCCCACGGCGCCGGCGCCGGCATGGCGCACAAGTCGATGGCCGCCCTGGCCGATGGCCTCGCCGAGCGCGGCGTCGCCACCTTGCGCTATCAGTTCCCTTACATGGAACGTGGCTCGCGACGCCCCGATCCACCGGCGGTCGCCCATGGCGCGGTGCGTGCCGCTTGCGCCAAGGCGTCGGTGCTTGCCGGCAAGCTTCCCTTGTTTGCGGGCGGCAAGTCGTTTGGCGGCCGCATGACCTCGCAGGCCCAGGCGGCCCAGCCGCTCTCAGGCGTGCGCGGACTGGCATTCTTCGGATTTCCGCTGCATCCGGCCGGCAAGCCTGGCGTCGATCGCGCCGACCATCTCGCCAAGGTCGCCATCCCGATGCTTTTCCTGCAGGGGACCCGGGACGCGCTGGCCGAGCTCGCGCTCCTGCGGCCGGTCGTCAGCGCGCTGGAATCTCGGGCAAAATTGGTCCTGGCACCTGATGCCGATCACTCCTTCCATGTGCCCGCCAAAAGCGGCCGCAACGACCGCGACACTCTTGCTAGCCTCCTGGATGAGGCGGTGTCTTGGATGGCTGCCAACTGAAGGAAAATCAGGAGTTCGCCCATGCGCTTTGGCTTCTACCTCCCGACCCGCGGCCCCACCGCCACGCGCGACAGCATCCTGGCGCTGGCGCGCGAAGGCGAACGGCTGGGCTTCCACTCCGCCATGATCGCCGACCACATCGTCTTTCCGGTAACGAGCGAGTCGCACTACCCCTACACCCTGGACCGCCGGCATCCCGGAGGCGGCGATGCGCTCGAGACCTTCTCCATACTGGGCGTGGTGGCGGGCGCGACCGAGAGGCTGCGGCTGGTGACGTCGGTGCTGGTGCTGCCCTACCGCAATCCGGTGCTGACCGCGAAGATGGTGGCGTCGCTCGATGTCCTGTCCGGCGGGCGGGTCACGCTGGGCGTGGGAGTGGGCTGGCTGAAGGAGGAGTTCGAGGCTCTGGGCAGCCCCGACTTCGAGCGCCGCGGCGCCGTGACCGACGAATGGCTGGCCATCTTCAAAGCGCTGTGGACCCGCTCGCCGGCCTCCTTCCAAGGCAAGTTCTACAGCTTTGCCGATATCCGCGCCGAGCCCTTCCCATTGCAGAAGCCGCATCCGCCCATCTGGGTCGGGGGCCATTCGCCCGCCGCCCTCCGCCGCACGGCGCGTCACGGCAACGGCTGGCATCCGGTGGGCGCCATCGCCGCCTCGCCGTTGCCGCCGGCGGAGATGACCAAGCACCTAGCGACATTGAAAAAGCTCACGGAGGAGGCAGGGCGAGACTTCTCAGCGCTCGCCATTTCGTACAAGGCACCGTTGTACGACACGAGCGTTCCTGATCGCGACGGCAGCCGTCGCAGCTTCTCGGGCACGCCTCAGGAGATCGCCGCCGACATCCGGGCATTCGCGAAGATCGGCGTGCACGAGCTGATCTTCGACTTTCGAGGCGATTCCATCGCCCGCGGCATCGAGGGTCTGCAGCGCTTTGCGGCGGAGGTGCTGCCCCTGGCCGGCTGAGTTCAGCTGAACGCCGCGAAGATCTCGTCGATCGCCTTCATCTGGTTGCCGGCCGCCGAGGACGGCACCAGGATCGGCGTGTGCACGCCGGCCGCGCGCCAGGCGGCGACGCCCTCGCGCACCTTGCCGGCCGGCCCGAACAGCGTGTTGTCGGCAAGCCATTTGTCGGTGAGGTATTTCGGCACATCGTCGCTGCGTCCGTGCGCCAGCGCCCGCTCGATCGCCTCCATCTCCTCGATATAGCCGGCCTCTTTCCAGTAGTTGCGGTAGTTCGGCAGCGAGACGTAGCGCGTCAAGGTGCGCCGGTTCACGGCCTTGGCGGCTTCGGCATCGTCGTCGACGCAAGTCGGGATCATGTTGCCAATGAAGAAGCCTGAGTTGCGCTTGGCCGCCGGCAAGGCCGCCAGCGACTGGGTCATGTGGGAGCGCGAAGCGTTGGCGAACACCACGCCTTCGGCGAATTCCCCGGCCAATGCCACCATCTGCTTGCGCAGGGCGGCAACGATGATCGGGGGCAGGGGGCCGAAGCTCTGCTCGGCGCGAAATTTCTCGATGAAGGCGCGCGTGTCGGCGAGCGGCTTGCCGGGCGTCACGCCCATGCGCACATGCGACGGGCCGTGCGCCACGCCGATGCCCAGGCTGAACCGGCCGCCGGACACTTCGTGCATCATGGCGGCGCTCTGCGCGAAATCGACGACGGTGCGCTGGTAGATCGGCGCGATGGCGGTGGCGAAGGGGATCGCTGTGGTGTTCCACGACAGCGCCTCGCACATCGACATGTTGCCCATCGGGCTCGACACATAGATGCCGGCAAAGCCGCGCCGCTCGGCCTCCCGGCACACTTCGATGGTGCGGCGGCGGCGGCCGGGCATGGCGATCAGGCACAAGGCGGGAAGCGTTTCAGGCATGACGGCGTAGGTATCACATCGATTTGGAGGTCGCGATATTGGCCTGCCCGATGGTAACGCGGGCGACATTTATCTGGAGTTCGTGACGCGGCTGCCCGCCTGCCGCTGGATCCTGATTTCAGGCCTCATCGACGCAGAGCACTTGCTGGCGAGCATTGCGGCGCTGCCTCGGTCGATACCGCTTGTCGTCGACAAGCCGGTGTCGTTGCACACTTTGCGCCAGCTGGTCGAAAGCGGGCGAGACGGTTAGTGCGGCTTTATGCGTGGGCGTTCTCGCGGCCTTCCCGGAGCAGGAAACGGAAATACCGTCCGAATCGGACGTATTTTCATGTTCAGCTCCCTCTAATTGCATTACCCTCTTGCACTTAGTCCGCAAGAAAAGTCCGGCAGGGGCGTACGGCGGCTTCATCAGGGAAATGGCTGAGCGACTAGGATCGCCAAATCGATGTCGCATGTGAGGATGGCCTCAGGCCGCGACCGGCGCGGATTGGCAGAATGGATCGCCCTGCTGGTGACGCTGCCACAACAGGTCAAGCTCGCGATACAGGCGCGGCAGATCCTGCGCAGCCGCGACCTCCTGCGCGAGACTCTTGATGCGCTTCCGGTCGGCGTCGAGCTCTACGACCGCAATGAACATCTGACGATCTTCAACAAGGCAGCGGCGGCGATGAGCGGCGGCCTGTTGAATGCGGATTCGATCGGCAAGACGTTCAGCGAGTTGGCGGACCAGTTCGAGGCGAGGGACCGCGCCCTTGGTGTCGCCGAGCCCATGCTGGCCGAGGCGCGGGTCGCCCGCTTCCGCAGCAAGGGCCATGTGCATATCCGCCAGTCGGGCGATGGTCGTTGGATCGAAAGGCTGGAGCTGCCAACGGCGAACGGCGGCACGATTGGCCTCAGGCGAGACGTGACGGAGCTCAAGAACCGCGAACTGGAGATCGCGCACGGCCGCGACGTCCTGCAGGAGACGATCGACGCGCTGCCGGCCGGTGTGACGCTCTACGACGTGAATGAGCGTCTGATGATGTTCAATGCCGAGGCGCACACTCTCAATCCCAGGATCCAGGTCGGCAAGACCTATGGCGAACTGGTCGCCGAAATGGGCGAAGATGCCGAGGCGGCAGGCATCCGGAGCCGGCGTTACGAAAGAGAGCTGCGGCGTTTCCGCAGCAAGGTCGAACGCGATGTCGTGCAGATGGCCGACGGCCGCTGGTTCGAATGGTCGGAGAAGCCCACGCCAAGCGGGCGGACCGTCGGACTGCGCATCAACGTCACCGATCTCAAGCATCGCGAGCAGGATCTGGAGCGCTCGCGCGCCGAATACCAGTCATTGGTCGATTCTCTGACCGACGCGGTCTACGCCATGGACGATCGCGGCAGGCTGAGCTTCGCCAGCGCAGCCAGCGCCGAGTTGTTCGGCAAGCCGGTGGCCGAGCTGCTGGGTACGCCCTTGGCGGACTATGTCGTGCCGGACGATCGCGAGCGGCTAAAGCAGGCGGCCGGCGATCTCCTGGGCTCGCCGGACGATGCGGTGCGGCAGATCGAGCTGCGTATAAAGCGCGCCGACGGCGAACTGCGGCACGTCGAGGTGCGGTACCGCAAGCCGGTGGCCGGCGACAGGGTGGCCGGCGACAGGATCGTGCAGGTCGGCGTCATGCGCGACGTCACCGAGCGCGTCCTCCTGCTGGGTCGGCTCGAGCAGGAGATGTCGCGCTGGCGGTCGATCGTCGAATCGAGCGGCGCCCTCATCATGATGGTCGACCGCGACCTCAAGATCGTCATGGCCAACCGCGAGTTCTGGAAGTCGACGGGCCTCGATCCGGACAAGACGGTGGGCCGGACCTTCCTCGATGTCCTGACGTCGGGAATCGATCCGGTAGTGCTGAAGCGCTGGCTCGATGGACCCCTGTCGGTCGAGGAGACCAAGCCGGTGCGCTACTCCAAGCGCCGGCCCGACGCGGAGGGACGGGAGCGCTTCATCAACATCACGGCCAAGCCCATCGTCGATGACGATCGCGTGATGCGGCAGATCATGTTCCTGGGCGTCGACGACACCGAGCGGCGCGAGGCCGAGCGGGTGCTGGTGGAGACCGAGCGCCTGACCACCCTGGGCGAGATGGCGGCGACGGTGGCGCACGAGATCGCCCAGCCTCTGCAAGTGATCGATCTGTCCGGCGCCACGGCGCTGGACGAGATCAACGAGGCGCGCACCCAAGGCAAAGTGCCCGATATCGATTTCATCGTGAGCAAGCTCGAGCGGACGAGCGACCAGGTCGAGAAGGCCAGCCGGATCATGAGCGAGTTGCGGGCCTTCGTGCGCAGCACGTCGAGCGACGTGGCCGTGCGCTTCGATCCGGCGCACGCGCTGCGCGCCGCCGTCGACCTCACCCGCCACTCGATGCAGTTGAGCCGCATCCAGGTCAGCATCCGCACCGACGGCGAGCTGCCGCAGGTCACCGGTCACGTCGGCAAGTTCGAGCAGGTGCTGGTCAACCTCCTGAACAACGCACGGGACGAAGGGGCCACGGTGATCGAACTGTCGGCGGGCGCGATCCGGCGCGACGGTCGCGATCTCCTGCGGGTCGCGATCGAGGACAACGGCCCCGGCATCGCGCCGCACGTTTTGCCGAAGCTGTTCAACGCGTTCATCACGACCAAGCCGCGCGGCAAGGGCACCGGCCTAGGCCTGCGCATCTGCCGACGCATCGTCGAGGAGATGCGCGGTCAGATCAGCGCCGCCAACCGGGCCCAGGGTGGCGCCTGCTTCGAGATCCTCCTGCCGCCCGCTGCCTAGGGCGGGATGAGGGCGACGTCCCTGTAATGACGCCCGCCATCGAACGGTCCTTCGTTTCCCTGCCTTCAGGTCGCGTGCACCTCGCCGCTTGCGGGAGCGGACGGCCGATCCTGCTGCTGCACCAGACGCCGCGGTCGTGGGACGAATTCCGCGACGTGCTGCCGCTGCTTGGCGGCAAATATCGGGCGATCGCGATGGATACGGTGGGCTTCGGCGATTCCGATCCGCTTCCGACCGGCCAGGATTCGATCGAGAGCTGGGCGACCGTGGCGCACGAGCTCCTGGCCGAGCTCGGCCACAAGCGCGCCGTGGTGACCGGTCACCATACCGGTGCGGCGATCGCCGTTGAGATGGCGGCGATGCGTCCCGAGCGCGTCGAGGCGCTCGTGCTGTCGGCCGCGCCCTATGTCGACGCGGCAAGGCGGGCGGTGGAGCCGACCCGGCGCATCATCGACGATGTCGAAGTCCGGCCCGACGGCCGCCACCTGCTCGACCTGTGGGCAGTGCGCCAGCCCTTTTATCCCGAGGGGCGGCGCGACCTGCTCGAGCGCTTCGTGATCGACGCGCTGAAGGCGGGCCCGCGCGCGGTGGAAGGCCATCGGGTGGTCGGCCGCTATGTCATGGAGCGTCGCCTGCCGCTGATACGCTGTCCCACCTTGGTTATTGCCCCCACCGCCGACCCGCACGCCTATCCGCATGCCGCGAAGGTGGCGGCTGCGATCGCCGGCAGCCAGCTGGTCGAGATCGAGGGCGGCATGGTGCCGCTGCCCGACCAGATGCCGCAGGCCTTTGCCGCCGCCGTCGACCAATTCCTCAGTCGTGCCGCAGGCCTCTCGCCACGAAATCGCGAAAGTCCCTGACAGCGCGCTCGGGCGCCAGCGCGAAGCTCGGGCCACGGCTTGGCCCCAGCCCGTTGCTCTTATGCAGCGCCACCCACATTTCCGCGCTTTTGAGCGCGACCGCCGCACAATCGACGACGGGCGCGTGGCCGACGGTGAGACCGCGCTCGCGCGACATCAGGAGGCCCGGGATCACACCCGCCGGCACGATGACGTCGGCGCCACGTTGGACCAACGGCAAGGCGCATCCTTCGAAAGCGCTCTTCATCCGCTGATAGGCGGCTTCGTCGCCGGCAAAGGCCGCCTCGAAGTCCGCCGGCACGGCGCCGAGACCAGCGATACCGACAATGCGCTCGCGAAGTCCATAGCGCTCGGCCTGCTCGAGGTGCCAGACCTCGAAGACCGGGTCGATCGAGACCAGTCCGATTCGTCGACCGAGCTGGGCCGCGAAGTGCAATGTCGCCTCGCCGGTGCCGATGACCGGCAGGCGCAAGGCGGACCGCGCCTCGTAGAGGCCGGGATCCTGGAAGTGGCCGAGCACGAAGCCGTCAAAGCCATCCTGCTCGGCGGCGAGCGCATTCTCGACGACCTGGATGGCGCAGCGGAATTCCGTCAGCCGGCCGAAATCGCGGTCGGGCGGCGACATGCCTTTCAGCTCGATGGTGGTTCCGGGCGCGGCGAGCTTGCTGAGATGCGCGTGCAGGCGTTGGAAATAGGCTGCGTTCTGCGTCTGGTCGACGAAGCTTTGCCAGAGCAGTCGCATGACGAGCCTGTCCTCCCCCGATGGGCTTGCCCGAGATATTTCAATCCTAAAAATTCTCGAAGGCCGGGGTCAAGGGTGGATCGCCCTGGCGAAGGAGCGCTGCAGCGCTGCCGCTCCGGGCAGGCAGATTGACTCCCAAAAGCTTCACCTCTTGAATATCTGTCCGTGCAGTTGCGGGTCAGGGACCAGCCATGGCCGAACGATCTTTCGCGAAGGAAGTGCAGGACCTCAAGCTCGGCGACGGGCAGGAGTTCCGCGGTGAAGGCATCCTCGCCATCACCAAGGCGCTGCTGCAGTCCGGCGTCGGCTACGTCGCGGGCTATCAGGGCGCGCCGATCTCCCACTTGATGGATGTGCTGTCCGACGCCCAGGACATACTGGGCGAGCTCGGGGTTCATTTCGAATCGAGCGCCAGCGAGGCGGCGGCCGCGGCCACGCTGGCCGCTTCGGTCATGTATCCGATCCGCGGCGCCGCCACCTTCAAGGCGCCGGTCGGCATCAACGTCGCCTCCGATGCGCTCGCCAACCTGTCCTCCGGCGGCGTCACCGGCGGAGCGCTGATCATCGTCGGCGAGGACTATGGCGAAGGCTCCTCGATCATGCAGGAGCGTTCTCACGCCTACGCCATGAAGTCGCAGATCTGGCTGCTCGATCCCCGGCCCGATCTCGAGAGCATCGTGCGCACGGTCGAGCTGGGCTTCGAACTTTCCGAGGCGTCGAACACGCCGGTCATGCTGGAAGTCCGCATCCGCGCCTGCCACGTGCGCGGCAGCTTCCGCACCAAGGCCAACCGACCGCCGCCGATGAGCCTGAAGGCGGCACTCGAATCGCCGCGGCGCGATACCAATCGCGTCGTGCTGCCGCCAGCCTCCTACGTGCATGAGAAGGAGAAGATCGAAAAGCGCTGGCCCGCCGCTGTGAACTTCATCAAGGAGCGCCGCATCAACGAGTTCATGCCGGGCGACATCGCGGACGTCGGCATCATCCTGCAGGGCGGCATGTACAACGGCGTGCTGCGTGCCTTGCAGGGTCTCGGCCTCGCCGATATCTGGGGCACCACCCGCCTGCCGCTTTACGTGCTGAACGTCACCTACCCGCTGGTACCGGACGAGGTCGTCGAGTTCTGCCGCGGCAAGCGCGCCGTGCTGCTGGTCGAGGAGGGGCAGCCCGATTTCATCGAGCAGGCGCTGGCCAGGATCCTGCGCCAGGCCGGCGTGCCGTCGGCACTCTCCGGCAAGGACCTGTTCCCAATGGCGGGCGAATACACCGCCGCGGTGATGGGCGAGGCGATCGGCGCCTTCGTCCGGCAATGGATCCCCGACGTGCTGGCGCCCGCCGTGCGCGCCAGCAATGCGCCGCCCGCCCTCGAGGAGCGGCACGCGCGCGCGCTCGCCGAGGTCGTGCCGCCGAGGCCGCCCGGCTTCTGCACCGGCTGCCCGGAGCGGCCGATCTTCGCCGCCATGAAGCTGGTCGAGCGAGAGCTGGGGCCGCACCACGTCGCGGCCGACATCGGCTGCCATCTGTTTTCGATCATGCCGCCCTTCAACATCGGCACGACCACCATGGGCTACGGCCTGGGACCGGCCTCGGCCTCGGCCTTCAACGTCAAGGCGGGTAAGCGCGCCATTGCGATGATGGGCGACGGAGGCTTCTGGCATAACGGCCTCACCTCGGGCATCGGCAACGCCGTGTTCAACAAGAGCGACGGCGTGGTGATGATCGTCGACAACCACTATTCCGCCGCGACCGGCGGGCAGGATCTCCTGTCGTCGCGCGCCTCCAACCGCTCGCGCTCGACCAAGCATCCGATCTCGCAGGCGGTGAAGGGCATGGGCGTGCAATGGGTGCGCGAGATCGACCGCACCTACGACGTCGCGCGCATGCGTGACACGCTCAAGGAGGCGCTGAAGAGCGAGCAGCCGGGACTGAAGGTGATTGTTGCCTCCTCCGAATGCATGCTGAACCGGCAACGTCGCGAGCGGCCGCTGTTCGCCAAGGCCGTCAAGGCGGGCCAGCGCATGGTGCGCCAGCGCTTCGGCGTCGACGAGGACGTCTGCACCGGCGACCATGCCTGCATCCGCCTCTCGGGCTGTCCTTCGCTCTCGGTCAAGCAGACGGCCGATCCCCTGAAGGACGATCCGGTTGCCGCCATCGACAATACCTGCGTCGGCTGCGGCAATTGCGGCGAGGTGGCGGAAGCAGCCGTGCTCTGCCCGTCCTTCTACCGCGCCGACATCGTCATCAACCCCAGCCGCTGGGATCGCGCGCTTGCGAAGTGGCGCGGCGCGGTGATCGGCGCCCTGCAGCGGCGCCGCGCCCGGCGACGGCTGCAATTGGCCTGACCCCCGATGGACTCGCGGCTTTCCGATACCGCATCGCCGCCCAGCCTCGACACGCGCCGGCCGCTTAGCATCGCCGTGCTAGCGATGGGCGGCCAGGGTGGCGGCGTGCTGGTGGATTGGATCGTGGCGGTGGCGGAGTCCCAGGGCTGGCTCGCTCAGTCGACCTCGGTGCCGGGCGTCGCCCAGCGCACGGGCGCGACGATCTACTACGTCGAAATCATCAAGTCCGACGCATCGGGACGGCGGCCTGTCCTGTCGCTGATGCCGGTGCCGGGCGAGGTCGACATCGTGATCGGCGCCGAATTGATGGAGGCGGGGCGCGCCATGCAGCGCGGGCTGGTGTCGCCTGATCGCACCACGCTGATCGCCTCGTCGCACCGCGCTTATGCGGTCAGCGAGAAGATCGTGCCGGGCGACGGTGCGGGTGATCCAGCCAAGGTCTATGAGGCCGCCCGCGCCGGCAGCAAGCAGTTCCTCGCCTTCGACATGGCGGCGATCTCCGAAGCGAGCGAAAGCGTGATCTCGGCGGCACTGTTCGGGGCGCTCGCCGCGTCGGGCGCCCTGCCGTTTGCCCGCGCGGCCTACGAGGCGACCATCCGTGAGGCCGGGTTGGGCGTCGAGGCGAGCCTCAATGCTTTCAGCCGCGCCTACGATGGTGCCCTGGCCGAGCTTCGGGCCCCGACACCGGCGCCGACGCCGGGCACGGGAGCGGCGCTGAAGCGCTTTCCCGAGCTGAAGACGATCGGCGATGCGGGCTTCGATGCCCTGGTCGAGCGGGCCGGCCAGCAATTCCCCGGTCCGGCGCACCGGATGATCGCGGCCGGCCTCGCACGCGTCGTCGACTTCCAGGACGTCGCCTACGGTGCCGAATATCTCGATCGCCTGAAGCCGTTTGCCGAGCTCGAGACGGGCGCAGCCGACTGTCCGCTGACCTCGGCCGCGGCCAAGCAGATCGCGCGCGCCATGGCCTATGACGATGTGATCCGTGTCGCCGATCTCAAGACGCGCGGCAGCCGCTTCGCTCGCGTGCGCGAGGAGGTGGCGGCGCGGCCCGGCCAGATCGTCTACGCCACCGAGTTCATGCATCCGCGCATGGAGGAAGTGTGCGGCACCTTGCCGGCCGCATTGGGCCTTTGGATCGAATCGAGGCCGCGCCTGATAGCAGCGCTGCGGCACCTGGTCGATCGCGGCCGGCGGATCAACACCGGCACGGTACGCTGGTTCCTGCCGCTTTACCTGTTGGCCGGCTGGCGACGTTTCAGGCGCGGCACGCTGCGGCATCGACGCGAGACGGCGCACCTGAAGGCCTGGCTCGACCAGGCGCTCGCCGCGGCGCGCCATGATCCGGCGCTGGGGGTCGAACTCCTCGAAGCACGCCGGCTGGTCAAAGGCTATTCGGACACCCACGACGCGGGCGAGGGCCGGTTCTCACGGCTGATGGCGGTAGCGAAGCGGCTCGAAGGCCGGCCCGACGCGGCCGACTGGGTGCGACGCATGCGCCAGGCGGCGCTCGCCGACGCCGAAGGCCGAGCCCTCGGCGACACCATCAAGACCGTCGAGAGCTTCCTGTGAGGAGGTCGCGATGATCGGCCAGATGAATGGAAGGTATCGCGGCAACCGCCAGGCCATCTCGGCGCTGGTGCGCGAGACCGAGGTCCATCGCGACGTCTATCTCGACCAGGAGCTGTTCGAGCTCGAGATGGAGCACCTCTTCGCCAACACCTGGATCTATGTCGGCCATGAGAGCCAGGTGCCGAAGGTGGGCGACTTCTACGCGACCGCGATCGGTACGCAGCCCGTGATCATGGTCCGCGACGCGCCGGATAGCATCAAGGTGCTGTACAATCGCTGCCCGCACAAAGGCACGCGCATCACCGGTGAGGCCTGCGGCAATGCCGGCGGCTTCTTCCGCTGCCCCTATCATGCCTGGACCTTCCGCCTCGACGGCAGCCTGGCCGCCGTTCCGCTGAAGAGCGGCTACGACGACACGAACTTCACGCAAGCCCACGCGGCACGCGGCATGACGCGCGTGCGCCACGTACACAACTATCGCGGCTTCGTTTTCGGCAAGCTGAGCGACGCCGGACCGGGCTTCGAGGAGTTCTTCGGCGAGGCGCTGTCGAGTCTCGATAACATGATCGACCGCTCGCCCGTCGGCAAACTCGAGGTGGCGGGTGGCGTGCTGCGCTACGTGCACGATTGCAACTGGAAAATGCTGGTCGAGAACCAGACCGACACCTGCCATCCCATGATCGCCCATCAATCGTCGGCCGGCACGGCGATCGAGGTGTGGAAGTCGGCACCGCCCGGCACGCCAAAGCCGATGGCCGTCGAGATCTATGCGCCGTTCATGAGTTCCTATGAATTCTTCCAGACCATGGGCATCCGCGTGTGGGACAACGGCCATGGTCACACCGGCGTGTCGCACTCGATCCACTCGGACTATTCCGCCGTGCCGGGCTATTTCGAGCAGATGACGGCCGCCTATGGCGAGGCGCGCGCCAAGGCGATCCTCGACGAGAACCGTCACAACACGATCTACTTCCCCAACGTCATGCTGAAGGGGCCGATCCAGCTGCTGCGCCTCTTCAAGCCCATCGCCGCCAACAAGACGCTGGTCGAGAGCTGGACCTTCCGGCTGGTCGGCGCGCCCGACATGCTGCTCGAGCGCACGGTGATGTACAACCGCCTGATCAATGCGCCGACCTCCGTCGTGGGCCACGACGATCTCGAGATCTACGAGCGCGCCCAGGCCGGGCTCGCGAGCGACGGCAACGAATGGGTCAACATCCAGCGGCTCTATTCGGCGGACGAGGTCGGGCAGCGCAACGTCGTGACCGACGGCACGTCGGAATGGCAGATGCGCAACCAGTTCCGCGCCTGGATGAAGTTCATGACCATGGGCCTCTAGACGCCTATGAGCGCCTTTCCCACCGACCAGCAGCTGATCGATTTCGTCGTGCGCGAGGCACGGCTGCTCGACCAGCAGCATCTGGAGGACTGGCTCGATCTCTTCACCGACGACGGCCACTACTGGATGCCGGTCGAATGGGGCCAGACCGATCCCAGGCTCACCACCTCGCTGATGTACGAGGACAAGCTCCTGCTCAGGATCCGCATCGACCGGCTGAAAGGCAAGGCGACCTACAGCCAGAGTCCGAGGAGCCGCTGCCACCACGTGCTGCAGACGCCGCAGATCGATGAGCGCGACGACGAGCAACGGCGCTACGTGACCTGGACGCCGCTGCAGTACATCGAAAGCCGCGCCGACCGGCAGACCCTCTACGCGGCCTGGGCGACGCACCACCTGACCGTGGTCGACGATGCCATCAAGATCCACCTGAAGCGCGTCGACCTGGTCAATTGCGATGCTGCGCTGGGCAGCATCCAGCTCTTTGTGTGAGACGACGCGCCATGGCAGGCAGCGATGTGCGAGCCAAGCGCCAGCCCTATGACGGCGTCGTTGTCACGGCTCCCGTCACGGTTCCCTATCGGCGCTATTCGACCAACACGGCGCACTGGTGGGTGGGGCGCGCCGTCCGCGAGGTGGTCCGCAAGGCCGGGCTCGGCAGCGCCGATATCGATGGCCTGTCGCTGTCGAGCTTCACCGTCGGCCCCGACACCGCGATCGGGCTGACACAGCACCTGGGGCTGTCGCCGCGCTGGCTCGATCACGTGCCGCTGGGCGGCGCGAGCGGCGTCGTGGCGTTGCGCCGGGCGGCGCGCGCGGTGCAGTGCGGCGACGCCGAGTTCGTGGTCTGCGTCGCCGGCGACACCAACCAGGTCGATTCCTTCCGGCGCATGCTCTCGACCTTCTCGCGCTTCGCGCAGGACGCCGTCTATCCCTACGGCTCGGGCGGGCCCAACGCGAGCTTCGCGCTGATCACGCGCAACTACATGAAGCACTATGGCGCCACACGCGAGGATTTCGGCAGGATCTGCGTGGCCCAGCGGGCCAATGCGCTGAAATTCCCGCATGCGCTGATGAAGAAGCCGCTGACGCTCGACGAATATCTCGGCGCGCGCGCCATCTCCGATCCGATCCACCTGTTCGATTGCGTCATGCCCTGTGCCGGTGCGGAGGCTTTCCTGGTCTGCCGCGACGACGTCGCGCGCTCGCTTGGCCTCGAGGCGGCGCGGCTGCTGGCGACCATCGAGCGGCACAACGCCTTCCCCGAGGACCCCATCCAGTATCGCGGCGGCTGGGCGCTCGACATCGCCGAGCTCTATGCCATGGCCGGGGTGACGGCGGAGGATGTCGACTTCGTGCAGACCTACGACGACTACCCGGTGATCTGCATGATGCAGATCGAGGATCTCGGCTTCTGCGGCAAGGGCGAGGCGCCCGAGTTCGTGCGTTCCCACACGCTCACCGCCGACGGCAGCTTTCCGCACAATACCTCGGGCGGCCAGCTGTCGGTCGGGCAGGCGGGTGCCGCCGGCGGCTTCCTGGGCCTGGTCGAAGCGGTGCGGCAATTGTCGGGCGCGCCGCTCGGGGCGCCGGTGCCGGATGCGGCGGTCGGGCTGGTCTCGGGGTTCGGCATGGTCACCTACGACCGCGGGCTGGCAAGCGGCGCCGCCCTTTTGGCGGGAGGCCATGCATGACCGAGCCGCTTGTGCGCCCCAAGCGCAAGGACCCGCTCAAGAAGACGCGCGTGCCGCTCTTGCCGCAGGGCGTGCGCAGTCGCACGGCGCTCGGGCTCACGGCAGCGGCGGCAGAGGGGCGCTTCCAGCTGCAGGTCTGCGCCGACTGCGCGGCAGTGGTCTATCCGCCGCGCGATGCCTGCCCGCGCTGCCTCTCGCCGCGGCTGCCGTTTCGCGATGTCGACAATCGCGGCACGCTCCTGGCCGAGACCACCATCCGTACCTCGACCGACGTCTATTTCCGCGAGCGCATGCCCTGGCGCATCGGCACCGTGCAGCTCGATGCCGGTCCGTCGATCGTCGCCCACCTGCACGGCGATCTCCGCGAGGGGCAGCGCACGCGACTGCAACTGAAGATCGACAAGTCGGGACAGGCGATCGCCATCGCGCTGCCGGCGGAGGAAACACCCAACATGCAAGACGACCCGCAGTGGCGCGAGCTCACCTGCGATCCGAAGTTCCGCCGCGTGCTGATCACCGATGGCCGCACCGCGGTGGGCCAGGCGCTTGCCGAGGCACTCTCAGAGGCCGGCGCCAGCATCGTGTTCGTCGGCATCGCCGATCCCTGGAAGCCGTTCCCGGGCGAAGAGAAGCTGCGCCGGCTCGAGCGCGTGGAGATCGTGGCGCTCGACCTCACCGACACGATCTCGGTGAACGAATGCGCCGGCGAATTCGCGCCGCGCGTCGATATCCTGGTCAACACCGCCGAGCACGTGCGCACCGGCGGCATCATCGAGCGCAAGGGGCTGACCGTGGCACGCGAGGAGCTCGAGGTGCGCTACTTCGGCCTGACCCGCTTGGCCCAGGCCTTCGGCCCCGTCCTGCGCGCGCGCGGCGCCGACGGCGTCAACTCGGCGGCGGCCTTCGTCAATCTGCTGTCGGTCTATGCGCTCGCCAATTGGCCGGCCTATGGCGCCTTCTCGGCCACCGAGGCGGCCTGCCTCTCGGCCGCACAGTCGTTGCGCGCCGAGCTGCGGCCGGGCGGCGTCAAGGTGGTGAACGTCTTCTTCGGCCCGCTCGAGACCGAATGGTATCAGGCGGTGCCGCCGCCCAAGGTGGCGCCGGCGGCGCTCGCCCGCGCCACGGTGCGAGCCCTGCAGCAGGGCGTCGAGGACGTCTTCGTGGGCGACATTGCCCAGGACATCCGCGCGCGGCTCGCCGTCAATCCCAAGGCGCTCGAGCGCGAGCTCGGTACATGAGCAGGAGCACCGCCATGACTTCTCCCGATCTGCTGGCCCTGGCCGGCGCCGTCGCCTCGGGCGAGGTCGCGGTCGTCGATCTCACCCACACGCTGACGCCCGAGTTCCCCACCATCGTCATGCCGCCCGAGCTCGGCCAGTGCGCGCCCTTCCGCATGGAGGAAATCTCGCGCTACGACGAACGCGGGTCCGCCTGGTACTGGAACAACATCTCGATGGGCGAGCACACGGGCACGCACTTCGATGCGCCCGTCCACTGGATCTCCGGCAAGGACCTGCCGCACAACTCCGTCGACACAATTCCGCCCGCCAACTTCATCGCGCCGGCCGTCGTCATCGACATCTCCCGGCAGTCGGCCGCCAACCCGGACTACGAACTAACCGTGGCCGATGTCGAGGCGTGGGAGAAGCGGCATGGCCGCATTCCGCCGCGCAGCTGGGTGTTGCTGCGCACCGACTGGGCCAAGCGGCCGGGCCGCGACTACGTCAACATGCGCGAGGACGGCCAGCACACGCCCGGCCCCTGTCCGGAGGTCGTGCGCTTCCTGGTCGAACAGCGCGACGTGCACGGGCTTGGCACGGAAACCATCGGCACCGATGCGGGCCAGGCCTTCCATTTCAACCCGCCCTATCCCGCGCACTTCTACATGCACGGCAAGGGTCGCTATGGCCTGCAGTGCCTGGCCAATCTCGACCTCCTGCCGCCGACCGGCGCCGTCGTCTTCGCGGCGCCATTGAAGATCCGCCGCGGCTCGGGCAGCCCGCTGCGTGTGCTGGCGCTGGTGCCGCGCACCGCCAACGGCGCCTCGAGCAGCTGAAGGACGTCATTTGAAGGGATTCAACATGACCGAGCTTCTGACCAAACCGGTGAACCCAAAGCCGCGCAACCGCCTGAACGGCGGCATGCCGACCGCGGAGAGGGGCCATCTCGAGCTCCGGCTGTGGCTGCGCATGATCAGCTGCTCGATGAAGATGGAGAGCATCCTGAGCCAGCGCCTGCGCCGGGAGTTCAAGATATCGATGGCGCGCTTCGACGTGCTGTCGCGGCTCGAGCACTTTCCCGACGGGCTCACCATGTCCGAGCTGTCGCGCCGGCTGCTTGTCTCCAATGGCGCCATTACCGGCCTGGTCGACAAGCTCGCTGATGCCGGCCTGGTCTCGCGCCGCGAGGATCCCAAGGACCGGCGCAGCACCATCGTGCGGCTGACCCGCAGGGGCCGCGAGAATTTCCTGCGCATGGCGCGGCGCCACGAGGAATGGGTGGTCTCGATCCTGGGCGAACTCACCAGCGCGGCGCAGTCGGAGTTGCTGCAGAACCTGACGCTGCTGCAGCGCAATCTCGACCTGCATGGCAGGCCCGAAGCGTGAGGATGGCCGTATCGGGCGGCGGCATGACGGTGCCATGACGGCGCGCGAACCGCTCGACGCCGGCCGTGTGTTTGCGCCGAGCGAGCGCAGTCTCGCCGTCATGCTGCAGGCGCAAGCGAGGAAGTTCGGCGCCAAGGCGCTGGTGCAGTCGAATGAGCAGAGCTGGAGCTTCGCCGAAGCGGCCGATCTCGCCGCCCGCTCGGCCGGTCGCCTGATCGCCGCCGGGATCGGGCAAGGCGATCGCGTCGCCCTGATGTGCGAGAACCGGCCGGAATTCATCGAGGTCTTGCTGGGCGTCGCCTGGCTCGGCGCCATCCTGGTCCCCATCAACACCGCCTCGCGTGGCCTCCAGCTCCGACACATTCTGGCGAATTCCGGCGCGCGGCTGTTGATCGTCGAGGCCGCCCTGCTGGGCGCGCTCGAACATGTCGAGCTCGAGACTCTGAAGGTCGAGACGACCTGGGTGATCGACCGATCCCTGCCGGCGCTTGGGGCGCCGATGCCGGCCGCGTCCGTCCAGCCGAGCGACACGCTCGCCATCCTCTACACGTCCGGCACGACCGGCCCCTCCAAGGGCGTGTGCTGCCCGCACGCGCAGTTCTTCTGGTGGGGGTTCAACACCGCGCATCTGCTGGGCGTCCGCGCCGACGATGTTCTAGGCACGCCGCTGCCGCTCTTCCACACCAACGCCCTCAACACCTTCTTCCAGGCGCTGATCACCGGCGCGACCGCGATCTTCGAGAGCCGCTTCTCGGCTTCGGGCTTCTTCGCGACCCTGGCGGCACGGCGGGCGACCGTCACTTATCTGCTGGGTGCCATGGTGCCGATCCTGCTGTCGCGTCCG
This sequence comes from Reyranella sp., assembly GCA_051985755.1. GTDB lineage: Bacteria > Pseudomonadota > Alphaproteobacteria > Reyranellales > Reyranellaceae > Reyranella. Next base: position 24,295 of record JBPYDO010000217.1, read on the forward strand.
CCGAGCCAAGAGGAACGCGTGCATCGGGTGCGCATTGCCCTGGCGCCGGGTACGCCCGGCCCCTTTCATGCCGAATTCGCCAAGCGCACCGGAATCGCCCTGCTCGACGGCTACGGCTCGACCGAGACCAACTTCGTGATCGGCACGGCGATCGGCGAGGCCAGACCTGGCACCATGGGCCGCGTCTTCGAGGGCTTCCAGGCGCGCGTCGTCGACGCCGAGGACAACGAGGTGGCCGACGGCGCGCCGGGTGAGCTGGTGCTGCGCGCCGAGGCGCCGTTCGCTTTCGCCACCGGCTATTTCGGCCAACCCGAGAAGACAGTCGAGGCCTGGCGCAATCTGTGGTTCCACACCGGCGACCGCGTCGTGCGCGAGGCCGACGGTTATTTCAGGTTCGTCGACCGGCTGAAGGACGCCATCCGGCGGCGCGGCGAGAACATCTCCTCCTTCGAGGTCGAGCAGGCACTGCTGAGCCATCCCGAGATCGCCACCGCCGCCGCCTATCCAGTGCGGTCGGAGCTCGCCGAGGACGAGGTGATGGCGGCGATCGTGCGCCAGCCCGGCAGCGCGCTCGACGAGATCGGGATCATCCGCTTCTGCGAGACCCGCATGCCCTATTTCGCCGTGCCACGCTTCCTGGAATTCGTCGACTCACTGCCGACCACCGAAAGTGGCAAGATCCAGAAGTACAAGCTGCGGGAGCGCGGCATTACCGACGATACCTGGGATCGCGAAGCGGCCGGCATCACAGTCAAGCGACGCTAGTCGCGCGGCCTCGAGGCACAACAGGAAAGGCATGACATGGCCAATCTGCAGAATCAGCAAATCGTCGTAACCGGCGGCACCGGCGCCCTGGGGTCTGCGGTGGTCAAGGTCCTGGTCGATGCCGGCGCCCACTGCCATGTGCCGGCGATCGAAAGCACGCCACACAGCCAGCATCTGCCGAAGCACGGCGTCTCGCTCTCAGCCAACGTCGATCTCTCCGACGAAGCGTCGGTCGCCGCCTTCTATGCCGCCCTGCCGCCGCTGCATGGCGTGGTGAACATCGCCGGCGGCTTCGCCTGGGCGCCCATCGCCGACAGTCCGGCCAAGGTGCTGCAGCAGCAGCTCTCGATGAATTTCCTGTCCTGCGCGGCCTCCTGCCGCGCGGCGGTGGCCAATTTCCGCAAGGCGGGGAAGGGCGGGCACATCGTAAACATCTCGGCGCGGCCCGCCCTCAATCCGCGCCAGGGCGCCAACATGACGGCCTACACCGCCTCGAAGGCCGCCGTCGCCGCCTTCACGGTGGCGCTCGCCGAGGAGCTCAAGGGCGAGAACATCTCGGTGATCGCGCTCTGCCCGTCGACCATCGACACGCCGACCAATCGCGCCGACATGCCGAAGGCCGACCACGCCTCCTGGGTGAAGCCGGCGGCGATCGCCGAGCTGATCGCGGCCCATATCGGCCTGAGCGACGTGATCAACTCGGGCGCTGTGATCCCCGTCTACGGCAAGGCGTGAGCGCGGAGAGGCCCCGCGCTCAACGCATCTGTCTTAGTCAGGCCGGCGTATCAGGCCGACGTATCAAGCAGCTTGGGCGAGGCTGAGTGGGGCGCCCTTGCCGCGCACCTCGGCTTCCTCGAATTCGGCGGCGGCGATCGCCCGATCGAGCGCGGCGCGCAGCTCCTTGGCCGACTCAAGCGTGATCTCGACCGCAGCCCGCGCCCCGGCATCGAGGCTGGTGTTGAAGAAGTCGAGTGTGATGACGTCGCCCAGCGAGGCATGGCGGGCATGGTCGTAGGCGACCACCGCCTGGGTGAGCGAGAACCATTGCTCACCGCGCTTTGCCATGCCCTCGGCCCGGGCGATCTCGACGATCGATGTGCACATCGCCGGACCTCCTACTTCGCGAGATGCTTGCCGAAGAAGGCGTAGACCTTGTTCCAGCCATCCATCGCCTGGTCGATCCGGTAGAGCGGCCGGTGCCAGTAGAAGAAGCCGTGGCCCGCGCCGTCGTAGCGGTGGAATTCGTAGTTCTTGCCGAGCTTCTTGAGCTCGCCCTCGTGCTGGTTGACCTGCTCGGGGCTTGGCGCGCGGTCATCGTTGCCGAACAGGCCGAGCAGCGGGCAGCTCAAGTCCTTGGTCATGTCGATCGGCGCGGTGGGCGTCTTGGCATTGAGCTCCTCCTTGCCCATCACGACGCGGCCGCCCCACAGGTCGGCGCAGGCGTCGACGTCCTTCTTCTGGCAGGCATAGATGTAGGCGTGCCGGCCACCGGAGCAGGTGCCGATGATGCCGACCTTGCCGTTGTGGTTAGGCTGCGCCTTTATCCACTGTACTGCGGACGCGGTGTCGCCAACCATCTGGGCGTCGGCGATGCCGCCATCGGCGCGCACCTTGGCAGCGACGTCGTCCGGGTTGTTCTGGCCACCCTCGCGCTCGTAGAGATTGTGGCAGATCGCGTTGTAGCCTGCGTGCGCGAACCGGCGTGTCATTTCCATGTAGTAGTCGTCCCAACCGGGCAGGTGATGCACCAGCACGACGCCCGGCACTTTGCCCGAAACGCCGGTGGTCTTGGCCACGTAAGCGGTGATGGGCGTTCCCTTGTCGCCCTTGATGGTCACGTTTTCGCAGGTCATGCCTTTGAACCAGAATGCCATCGGCTTCTCCTCCTTAAGCTCGAGTTTGCGCCGCGCAGTATTCAGCG
>JBPYDO010000218.1:0-11336 GCA_051985755.1 Reyranella sp.
CGCGGCGTGCCGCGCGAGATCTCGCGGCCCTGGTGGAACACCACGACGCGGCGGGCGAGCGAGACGATCACTTCCATGATGTGCTCGACGATCACGATGGTGATGCCGCCGCCATGGATACGCCGCACCAGCTCGATGGCCGCTCGCACCTCGGCCGGCGTCAAGCCGGCCATGGCCTCGTCGAGCAACAGCACCCTGGGTTCGGACGCAAGCGCGCGGGCGATCTCCAGCCGCTTGCGGCCGGGCGTGCCCAGGCTTTTGGCTGGCGCCTCGGCCTGGCGGCCGAGCCCGACGCGATCCAGCACCTCGCGGGCCTTGGCCCGGGCGTCGCGTGCATTGTGATGGCGCAGCAGCGCGCCGATCATGGCGTTGTCCAGCACTGTCATCGATTCGAAAGTAAGTGGAACCTGGAAGCTGCGGGCCAGGCCGAGACGCGCGCGCGCCTCGGGCGGCTGGCGCGTGACGTCCATCCCAGCGAAGTGCACGGTGCCCGAGGTCGGTGGCAAGTCGCCCGTGAGACAGTTGAAGAAGGTCGACTTGCCGGCGCCATTGGGGCCGATCAGGCCAAGGATGTCGCCTTCGTCGACCGAGACCGAGGCGTTGTCGACCGCCTTGAAGGCGCCGAACGCCCGGGTGATGCCGCGCGCCTCAATCAGCATGGCCGACCACGGGTGGCGACGGACGCGGGCGCCAGCGGATGAGCGACAGCAAGCCGTTCGGCAGGAAGCGGGCAATGATCACGATGATGGCGCCGTAGACCACGAAGGTGAGGCCGGCGCCCTGGCCGCCGAGATAGCTGTTGGACAGTTCCTCGAGCGGCACCAGGATCAGCGCGCCGACCAGCGGCCCGAACAGCTGGCCGGCGCCGCCGAGCGCCGCCATCACCACCATCTTGACCGAGATCAGGATGCCGAAGCCCGATTCCGGATCGACGAAGCCGAACATGCAGAGATAGAGCGAGCCTGCGACCGAGGTGAAGGCGGCGCTCAGCATGTAGGCATAGAGCTTGAAACGGCCGGACGAGACGCCGAGCGAACGGGCGGCCCGCTCGCTGTCCTTGATGGCGCGCAGGTAGAAGCCCATCCGGTGATTCTCGATCCAATGGGTGAGCCAGAGCAGCGCCGCCAGGACGCCGAGAAAGATGTAGAAGTACGGCGTCGCCGACACGAACGAGAGGTCGAAGACGCTGCGCGGCATGGCCGGACCACCGAGGCCCTGCGCGCCGCCCAGGAAGTCGGAGGTCGAGCTCAGCACTCGTACCAGCTCACCGACGGCGATGGTCGCCATGCTGAAATAGTGACCGGAGAGGCGCAGCGTCGGCACGCCGATCACCGCGGCAATCAGCACACTGAGCGCCATGCCGATCGGCGCGCCCAGGATCGGCGGCAGACCGAGATGGACATACGCGGTCACTGCCGAGTAGGCGCCGACACCGAAGAAAACCGCGTGGCCGACCGAGACCTGCCCGGCATATCCGCCGACGATGTTCCAGGCCGAGGCGCCGATCGCCGCCAGCAGCACCAGCGCGCCCAACCGCCCATAGACCGGCGAATCGGCTGTGATCAGCGGATAGAGCAGCACCACGACGATGAGCGCGATCTGGAACAAGCGGTTCTTCGTCATGTCTTGCCCATCAACCCCTGGGGCCTGAACCACAGGACGGCCACGAACATCACGTAGACGACCACGTCTTTGTAGACCGGGCCGATCAGAAAGGCCGATGTCGATTCGACGACGCCGATCAGCAGCCCCGCGACCAGCGCGCCCAGCACCGATCCGAAGCCGCCGAACGAGACCGTGACGAAGGCCACGATCGCCAGCGTCTCGCCGACCGTCGGCGAGGTGTAGAAGAAGGTGGCGATCAGGGCGCCGGCGATGCCGGTCGCGGCACCCGCCAGCGCCCAGGCGAGCGCCTGCATGCGCTGCGGGCGGATGCCCATGAGCTGCGCCGCCGTCGCGTCCTCGGAGACCGCGAGCATGCGGCTGCCGACCGCGGTGCGCGTCAGCAACAGGTGCAGCAGGACCGTCACCAGCAGGCCGACAACTCCGGCGAGCACGCGCGCGCCATCGAAGCGGATTCCACCCAAGGTGAAGGAGTGGCCGACCAGCGTGTCCGGCAAGGTGCGGAAATTGGCGCCGAACACCCAGAAGGCGGCATAGCGCAGAAAGAGCGCCAGGCCGAAGGTGCCCAGGATCTGCGCCAGCATCGGGCCGCGCATGATATGGCGCACGAGCAGGAAATAGGCCGCGACGCCCAAGGTGGCGATCAGCATGGCGGCGGCGGGAACCGAGGCCCACGGCCCGCCACCCAGCGCCGTCCAGATCATAACGGCGGCGTACATGCCCAGCATGACGAAGTCGCCGTGCGCGAAGTTGACGACGTTCATCATGCCCCAGATCAGGCTGAGGCCCGACGAGAAGAGCGCGTAGACGGCGCCGAGCAGCAGGCCGCTGACCACGACCTGCGCCAGCAACGTCACCGACATCTACGCCGCTCGCTGTGATGCTGCGATCAGCTCACCAACCCTTGTAGGGCAGAATGAGGTCGGCTGCGGCGTTGGCCTTGGGCCAAACCGCGACGTAGTTGCCGCCGCGCATCTGGGTGGCGATGCTCGAGGCCAGCGTGTTCTGGCCCTTGGCATCGAACTTCACGCCGTTGTAGCCCGCGGCCATCTGGTCCTTCTTGAGATCGGTCGCGGCGAGCGCGGCGCGGATCTTCTCCGGCTGAGTGGACCCGGCGCGGTTGATCGCATCGAGCAGGACGAGCATGCCCTGCAGGCCGCGACCGGACACGTCCTCGAGCGAGTCGCCGTTCGTCTTCTTCTTGTAGAGCGCGTCGAAGATCGCCGGGACGCTACCCGGCTTGCCGGCCGAGAAGGAGGTCCGGCTGATCAGGCCCTCAACCTGCGAGCCCATCTCCTTGATGTACTTGGGGTCGTTGAAGCCCGCATCGTCGGCGATCATGATCGCCGGCTTCCAGTTCAGCTCCTTCATGGTCTTGGTGTAGAGGATCGCGTCCGACGTATAGGAGATGAAGATCACCACGTCCGGATTCTTCTCCTTGAGCTGCAGCACCTGCGGCTGCACGTCGGTCGAGTTGGCCGAATAGGAGATGTTCTGCGAGACGTTCAGACCTTCCTTCTTGAAGACGTCGGCGATGACGGTCGACACGGAGTTGCCGTACTCGGTGTTCTCGTGGACGACCGCGACGGAATCGACCTTCTTGCCGGCCGCCTTCTGCTCCTTGAGGAAGGTCGAATAGGCCTTGGCGAAGTCGGCGGCCACGGGCGTCACGCGGAAGAACCACTTGAAGCCGCGCTCGGTCAGATTGGCGGCGACGGACTCGGGATTGACGTAGGGGATGCCGTACTTCTCGGCGACCGCGCTCGTCGTCTCGGTGATGCCCGACTGATAGGCGCCGATGATCGCCACCACTTTCTCCTGGGTGATGAGGCGCAGCGTCTGGTTGGCGCCGGCCGCCGGCGTGCCCTGGTTGTCGGCCGTAACGACCTGGACCTTGGCGCCCTTCAGGCCGGGCAGCCCGCCGCTCGCCGTGATGAAGGGCAGAACCTTGGCGAGCTCGGCATTGCCGTTGTTGACCACCTCGGCCGCGAGCTCGATCGCCTGCTTCTCGTAGGTGCCGGCGCTCGCGGCGTTTCCGCTCAACGGATAGACCGCGCCGATCTTCACTGTCTGTTGAGCCGAGGCATCGACCGCCAGACCCAACGCCGCCAATGCAGCAACCACCGCCGACGTACGGCGCATTCCGCCAGTCATTGTTAAGGTCCTCCCAGACGCTTGTTGTCCCCGAACCGACATTGGCATGGCGTGTCGTTCTCAGCAAATCCTGTACCGTTCGACGGCCGTGGCATCGAGTTCAATGCCGAGCCCCGGGCCCTCGGGCAGCAACACGTGACCGGCCTCGAGCTTGAGCGGCGTCTTCAGAAGCTTGGTGCGCAGCTCGTTGTCGCTCATGTCGTATTCCAGCATCTGCGGCCACGGCGGATGATCGGTATGCGGCGACGCCGGAAGCGTTGCGATGAAATGGCACGCCGTCGCGAGGCCCACGGCACCGCCCCAGACATGCGGCGCGATCCGGAGGTTGGCGGCCTGCGCCAGGGTGGCGATGCGCCTGGCCTCGGTGAGGCCGCCCACTCCCGGGATCGACGGCTGCACGATGTCGAGACAGCGGCCGTCGATCAGGGCGCGAAAATCGCGGATCGTGTGGTGCGCCTCGCCGGCGGCAATCGGGATCGGCGAACGCAGCCTGAGCTCGGCGTAGCCCCGGAGATCGCCCGGCGGCAGCGGCTCTTCGATCCAATGGACGTCGAACGGCGCGATCGCCCGCGCACATTCCAGCGCCACGTCGGCGGTATAGGCGCCATTGATGTCGACCAGCAGCAGCTTGTCCGGTCCCAGTGCCTTGCGCGCTTCGCGCACGCGCTCGAGGTCGCTCTTGATGCCGCGGCCGATCTTGATCTTGGCGCCGGCATAGGGATGGGCTGCGGCCTCGGCCAGCATGTGATGCAGCTGCCGGTCGGGATCATCGGAAAAGAAGCCGGTGGAGGCATACGCCGGGATACGGGTCACCCCGCAGCCCCCGATCAAATCGCAGACGCGTACGCCGAAGCCGCGGGCGATGGCGTCGAACAGCGCCACGTTGATCGCGGCCAGGCACGACGTGAGCTGGTTGCCGACACCCAGGTGATAGAGCGAGTTCCTCAGTCGCGCCTCGACATGGTCGAAGTCGAAGATGCTGCGGCCCACGAAGAACGGCTCGGCCAGGCGAAAGTATTCAGCCGTGATCCGCGGATTGCCGAAGGCTTCGCCCACTCCCTTGACGCCGGCGTCGGTCTCGACCTCGACCAGGCCGCTCTGCCGACGATAGCCGCCGCCGCGTGACATGCCGTAGGCCTTTCCGGCTGCGAAGGCATATTCGAGACCGATGAAGGTCAGGCGCTTGATGGTGGGCATGACGGCATTCTGGGGGTGCGCCGACTCGGCTTCAATCGCCGAAGCTGCTAGCATGCGCTTCAGGGGGCTCCCGATTCGTTCGTTTGGTATCGTCGGCCTGATTGTCGCTGTCTGCCTGCTTGCCGGCTGCAAGCAGGAAGCTGCGAGTCCGCCTCAGCTGACCCGCGTCCGGGTCGTCACGGCCCACCTCACCGACTTCGCACCGACCGTCACCTTCACCGGCGAGATCGCCGCGCAAGTTCAGAACGACCTCTCCTTCCGCGTGACCGGCAAGATCCGCGACCGCCTGGTCGACATCGGCGATCACGTCACGGCCGACCAGGTCCTGGCGCGCCTCGACCCGGAGGAGCAGCAGGCCGACGTCCAGGCGGCCGCCGCCGCCGTCCAGTCGGCCGAGGCGCTCAGCCGCCAGACCACCGCGACCTTCGAGCGCGCGAAGAACCTCCTGCACACCGGTACCACGACGCGCCGCGAGTACGACCAGGCAGAGGCCAACCAGCGCTCGGCCGAAGCGCAGCTCGAGCAGGCGAGGAGCCAGCTCGCCAACGCGCGCGACCAGCTTGCCTTCACCGAGCTGCGCGCCGGCGTGGACGGCATCATCGTCGCCCGCAGCGCCGAGGCGGGCCAGGTCGTGGCGCAGGCGCAGCCCGTCTATACCCTGGCGCAGGACGGGCCGCGTGACGCCGTCTTCAATGTGCAGGAATGGGCGCTGGCCAATGTCGTCCTGGACAAGGGACTGACCGTGTCGCTGGTGTCCAACCCGTCGGTCACGACCAGAGGCACCGTGCGGCTGACCTCGCCGGCGGTCGATGCCAGCACCATGACCATCGCCGTCAGGTTCGGCCTTGCCGAAACGCCGGCCACCATGATCCCGGGCGCGCTGGTCAACGGCCGAGCGCCGATCAAGCCGCAACGCGTCTTCCTGCTGCCCTGGGAAGCGGTGTTCGAAGCCGACGCCAAACCCGCCGTCTGGGTGGTCGACAAGCGCGGCGGCACGGTGGCGCTGAAGCCCGTGGTCATCGACCGATATAGCCGCGAGGCGATCGCGGTGACCGGCGGCATCGCCGACGGCGACACCGTGGTGGTGGCCGGCGGCCAGATGCTGCACCCCGGACAGAAGGTCGAGGTCGTGGCGGAGGCCGAGCGGTGAGAGCCTGCAGACGACTCGCCCTCCTCCTCCTGCTGCTCGGGCCACTCGCCGGCTGCAAGCAGGACGACGACACGGCGGGCATCGCCTCCGTCGTGCGACCCGTCCTCAGCGTCAAAGCCGAGCTGCGCGACAGCAAGCGCTACGGGCCGTTCGCCGGCTCGATCCAGCCGCGCTACAGCACCGATGCGAGATTCCGCCTGTTCGGCCGCATGGTGGCGCGGCCGGTCGATGTCGGCTCGATCGTCAAGCAGGGCGACGAGCTTGCCGCCCTCGATCCCACCGTGCAGGCGATCCTGGTGCGCAACGAGGCGGCCGCCGTCACCGGCGCCAAGGCGCAACTCGCCAATGCCGAGGCCGAGGAAGCGCGCCAGCGCCCGCTGTTCGAGCGCAACATCACGCCGCAGTCGCAGTTCGACCTGGTGGTGCAGAACCGCGAGACCGCCGCGGCCAACCTGCTGCGTGCCGAAAGCGCGCTGCGCCGCGCCCAGGACGCGCTCTCTTTCACCCAATTGCGCGCCGACTTCGCGGGCGTCGTGACCGCCGTCCATCTCGATCCCGGGCAAGTCGTCAATGCCGGGCAGAAGATCGTCACCGTCGCCCGTCCCGACGTCAGGGAGGCGGTGATCGCCGTGCCCTCCCGCCTGGCCGACCTGCTGGCCGCCGGCGAGACCTTCGACACGCCGGTCGATCTCGACCAGGCGGTGAAGATGAAGGCGGCCGCCGTGCGCGCCGTCGATCCAACCGCCGATCCGGTGACGCGCACGCGCAACGTCTTCCTGAGCTTGCGCGATCCGCCCGACGCCTTTCGCCTCGGCATCACTGTCTCCGTCACGATGACGCGACCGGTGACGCCGCGCGTCGACCTGCCGGCCACCGCCCTGCTCGAGAAGGACGGCAAGACGCAGGTGTGGATCGTCAACCCGGCCACCAGCAAAGTCGCACTGCGCGACGTTGTCCTGCTTGGCCGCAACGAGGATTCGATCACGGTGAAGAGCGGCATTGTGAGCGGCGAGCGCGTGGTCACTGTCGGCGTGCACAGCCTCAAGCCGGGCGAGCTCGTGAAGGTCGCCGGGGAGCCGAAGTGAGCCGCTTCAACCTCTCCGAATGGGCGCTCAGCCACCGCTCCTTCGTCTGGTACCTGATGCTGGTTGCGGTGCTCGCCGGCGTGATCTCCTACGAACGGCTCGGCCGCGAGGAGGATCCGAGCTTCACCATCAAGACGATGATCGTCGGCGCCTCATGGCCGGGCGCCACCGTCGAGGAGATGACCAACCAGGTCACCGACCGGATCGAGCGCAAGCTGCAGGAGCTCGAGCAGCTCGACTACACCAAGAGTTACACCACGCCGGGCCAGACGACGATCTTCGTCAACCTCAAGGACGACACGCCGGGCCGCGACATACAGGCGATCTGGGTGACGGTGCGCAACAAGGTCAACGACATCAAGAGCGACTTGCCGGCCAACGTGCAGGGCCCGTTCTTCAACGACCAGTTCGGCGACGTCTTCGGCAACATCTATGCGCTGACCTCCGACGGGCTCTCTTTCCGCCAGCTGCGAGACTATGCCGAGCAGGCGCGCACCGAGATCCTGGAGCTCCCCGACGCCGGCAAGGTCGAGTTGCTGGGCGTGCAGGACGAGGTCGTCTATCTCGACTTCTCGACCCAGCATATCGCCGGGCTCGGCATCGACCAGCAGGCGGTCATCCAGAGCCTGCAGCAGCAGAACGCCGTGGCGCCGTCGGGCGTCGTGCAGGCGGGCCCGCAGACCGTGAGTCTCAGGGTCAGCGGCCAATTCGCCTCGGAGAAGAGTCTGCGCGCCGTCAACATCCGCGTCAAAGACCGCTTCTTCCGGCTGGTCGATGTCGCCACCGTCACGCGCGGCTACAGCGACCCGCCGCAGCCCATGTTCCGCTACGACGGCCAGCCGGCGATCGGCATCGCGATCGGCATGAAGGCCAACGGCAACCTGATCCAGTTCGGCCAGGATCTGCGCGCGCGCATGCAGCAGATCGTGGCGCAGCTGCCGATCGGCGTCGGCGTGCATCTGGTGTCCAACCAGCCGGCGGTGGTCAAGCAGGCGGTCGACGGCTTTACGCTGGCGCTGCTTGAGGCCGTGATCATCGTGCTGGCAGTGAGCTTCCTAAGCCTCGGCCTGCGCGCCGGCCTGGTGGTGGCGATCGCCATCCCGCTGGTGCTGGCCGGAACCTTCCTGTTCATGGAGTATTCCGGCATCACCCTGCAGCGCATCTCGCTCGGCGCGCTGATCATCGCCCTCGGACTGCTGGTCGACGACGCCATGATTTCGGTGGAGATGATGGTGGCGCGCCGCGAGGAAGGCGACACGCTCGAGAGGGCGGCGACCTTTGCCTATAGCTCGACCGCCTTCCCCATGCTGACCGGCACCCTGGTCACGGTCGCTGGCTTCGTGCCGGTCGGCCTGAATGCCAGCTCGGCGGGCGAGTATACCTTCACGCTGTTTGCCGTGATCGCGGCGGCGCTGCTGATCTCGTGGATCGTCGCCGTGCTGTTCACCCCCCTGCTCGGCGTCACCTTGTTGCCGCGCGCCGCCGCGGCCGGCAGCGACCGCGAGGCGCGGCTGAAGGCCGTCTTCAAGCGCCTGCTGCTGCCCGCCATGCGCTCGCGCTGGATCACCATCGGAATTGCCGTTGCGCTGTTCGCACTGTCGGTGGCCGGGCTCGGCCTGGTGCAGAGCGAGTTCTTCCCGGCGGCCGATCGGCCGGAGCTGCTGGTCGACATGACCTTGCCGCAGGACAGCTCGATCCGCGAGACCGAGCGGCAGATGGACCGGCTGGAGAAGCATATGGTCGGCGATCCGGACATCGTGCGCCGCAGCTCCTACGTCGGCCGTGGCGCCGTGCGCTTCTACCTGCCGCTCGACGAGCAGCTGGCCAACCCCTTCTTCGGCCAGATCGTGATCGTGGCCAAGGACTACGACGCCCGCCTGCGGGTCGCCGAACGGCTGAAGAAGCTCGCGCGCGACCAGTTCGTCGGCATCGACGTCCTGGTCCATCCGCTCGAGCTCGGCCCGCCGGTCGGCCGGCCGGTCCAGTACCGTATCGGCGGCCCCGACATCCAGACCGTGCGGCGGCTCGCCCAGCAATTCGCCGCCCTCGTCTCGACCAGCCGGCACATCGGCAGCATCGTCTATGACTGGAACGAGCCGGGGAAAGTGCTGCGCATCGACGTCGACCAGAACCGTGCGCGCCAGCTCGGCATCAGCTCGCAGGACATCGCGACCACGCTGAACAACGTGGTCGGAGGGGCGGCGATCACCCAGATGTACGACAGCATCTACCTGATCAACATCATGGCGCGTGCCGAACGGTCCGAACGGGTGGCGATAGAGACGTTCCAGGAACTGCAGCTCGCCGGCCGCAACGGCCAGCCGGTGCCTCTGTCCTCGATCGCGACCATCGCCTACGAGCTCGAGCAGCCGATCGTGTGGCGGCGCAACCGCGCGCCCACCATCACCCTGCAGGCAAGCGTCGTGGGGCCGCTCGAGCCCACCACCGTGGTCGACGAGCTCAGGCCCACCGTCGCCAAGTTCGCCGCGAACCTGCCGGCCGGCTACAGCATCGCCGTGGGCGGCACCGTCGAGGAGAGCACCAAGAGCCAGGAGCCGATCGCAAGCGTCGTGCCGCTGATGCTGCTCTTGATGGCCACGGTGCTGATGCTGCAGCTCCAGAGCTTCCAGAAGCTCTTCCTGGTGGTGAGCGTGGCGCCGCTCGGCCTGATCGGCGTGGCGGCGGCGCTGCTGATCACCGGCGAGCCGCTGGGCTTCGTGGCGCTCCTGGGCGTGCTAGCCCTCACCGGCATCATCATCCGCAACTCGGTGATCCTGATGGCACAGATCGACACCTTCCGCGACCAGGGCCTTTCGCCCTGGGATGCCGTGGTCGAGGCCACGCAGCATCGCCTGCGCCCGATCCTGCTCACGGCAGCGGCGGCAAGCCTCGGCATGATTCCCATCGCCACCGAAGTGTTCTGGAAGCCGATGGCGTTCGCCATGATCGGTGGCATCATAGTCGCCACGGCGCTGACCCTGCTCTTCCTGCCGGCGCTGTACGTCGCCTGGTATCGCATCAAGGAACCGGCCCAGGCATGAGTTACGACGCACCCTTCGCCGGATTGAAGGTGATCGACCTCAGCCAGGGGATCGCCGGTCCATACTGCGCCATGCTGCTGGCGCAGCACGGCGCCGAGGTGATCAAGGTCGAGGGCATCGGCGCGGGCGACTGGGCCCGCACGATCGGCACACGCTACGGCAGCCACACGGCGTTCTCCATCATCGGCAACTTGGGCAAGCGCAGCATCGCCATCGATCTCAAGAGCGAGGCTGGCAAGCAGGTGCTGTGGCGACTGCTCGAGGGCGCCGATGTTTTCCTCGAAGGCTTCCGGCCGGGCGTGATCAAGCGATTGGGCTTCGACTATGAGAGCGTCGCCGCCCGTGTGCCGCGGCTCGTCTATCTCTCGATCTCGGGCTTCGGCCAGAGCGGGCCGCTGGCCGAGCGGCCGGCGATGGATCCGGTGCTGCAGGCCTACACCGGCCTGATGTTCGAGAATCGCGGTGAAGACGACATTCCGCACCGCGTGCCGGTGATCGTGGTCGACATGTCGACGGCGCTCTACGCCTTCCAGGCGCTTTCCGCCGCGCTCTACGCGCGGCGCGACGAGGCGCGCGGCCACTATATCGAGGTCAGCCTGATGCAGTCGGCGGCGGCGCTGCAGTCGATCCGCCTGATGGCCAGTCACCTCGACGGTGGCACGATCCGCGCAAGCGGCGTCTTCAAGACGGCCGACGGCTGGATGACCATGGCCATCGTCGCCGACCGCGACTGGCAGAACCTCTGCAAGACGATGGGCCAGCCGGCGCTGGCCAACGATCCGCGGTTCGCCACGCTGGCCGCTCGGACGGCGAATGTCGAGGCGTTCTATGCCGTCATGCGCCCGGCGATTGCCGCCGAGCCGTGGGCGGTGTGGAACGCGCGTCTCACCGAGCTGCGCATCATGCATGAACGGGTGAACAGCTACGCCGATTTCCTGGAGCAGCCGCAGGTGCGCGAGACCGGCCTCATCCAATGGCTGGCCCAGGCCGGGCTCGATCAGCCGGTGCCCGTGCCGGCCCTGCCCGGCATGCCGCGCCAGGCCGACGGCACGGCGCGCGGCACCGCACCGGTCACCGTCCAGCACA
>JBPYDO010000219.1:0-50241 GCA_051985755.1 Reyranella sp.
CCAGGACGCGGTCAACGTCGCCAAGGCCTTCAACGAGCGCCTGGCCGTCACCGGCATCGTGCTGACCCGGGTCGACGGTGACGCCCGCGGCGGTGCCGCCCTCTCCATGCGCGCCGTCACCGGCCGACCGGTCAAGCTGATCGGCGTCGGCGAGAAGTACGATGCGCTCGAGCCCTTCCATCCCGACCGCATCGCCGGCCGCATCCTCGGCATGGGCGACATCGTCTCCCTGGTCGAGCGCGCGGCCGAGACGATCGAGAAGGAGGACGCGGAGAAACTCGCGGCCAAGGTGCGCAAGGGCCAGTTCGACATGGACGACCTGCTCTCCCAGCTGCGCCAGCTGCGCAAGATGGGCGGGCTGCAGGGCCTGATGGGCATGCTGCCCGGCGCGCTGCAGGCCAAGGCGGCGATGTCGAAAGCCAAGATCGACGAGAAGCAGCTGCGTCGCCAGGAAGCCGTCATCCTCGCCATGACGCCCAAGGAGCGGCGCAATCCCGACATCATCCACGCCTCGCGCAAGAAGCGCATCGCCGCCGGTTCGGGCGTGCAGGTCCAGGACGTCAACAAGCTCCTGAAGCAGCACGCCGACATGCTGAAGATGATGAAACGCGTCAACAAGCTCGGAGAGAAAGGATTCATGCGCAGCCTCGGGGGCATGACGCCGCCGCCCGGCTATCCGCGCTGAAGGTCTCGTGAAACCAACCCCATTCGACCGTTCGAAGGAGAGAGAATGCTAGCCATCCGTATGTCACGCCACGGCGCCAAGAAGCGGCCGTTCTTCCACATCGTGGTGGCCGATTCGCGCAGCCCGCGCGACGGCCGCTTCATCGAGAAGCTCGGCACCTACAATCCGCTTCTGCCGCGAGAGCACGCCCAGCGCGTGACCCTGGACAAGGAGCGCATGGCGCACTGGCTCAAGGCGGGTGCCCGGCCGTCGGATCGCGTCGCCAAGTTCCTCGCCGAAGCCGAGCTGATGAAGCCGCGCGAGCGGCGCGAGCAGACCAAGAAGAGCCTGCCGCGCGCCAAGGCGCAGGAGCGGACGAAAGCGGCGGCCGGCGGCGGGGCTGAGGCCCCGGCGGCTCCGGCCGAGGCGGCGGCTTCGGCGGCGGCTCCAGCCGAGGCGGAAGGCGGGAAGGAGGCCGCAGCGAGCTGATGAACAAGGACCGCGTCCTGCTGGGCGTCGTCGCGGCGCCACATGGAGTGCGCGGTCTGGTGCGCATCAAGAGCTTCACCGAGGACCCGATGGCGCTGGCCTCCTACGGCCCGCTGTCGGACGAGACGGGTAGCAAGGCGTACCGGGTCGAGACGCTGAGCGCCGCGCGCGGCGCGGTGCTGGCTCGGATCGAGGGCGTAGCCGATCGCACGGCGGCGGAGGCATTGCGCGGACTGCGGCTCTATGTCGAGCGCAAGCGGTTGCCGGCGACGGGCGAGCGGCAGTGGTACGAGGCGGACCTGGTCGGCCTCGCCGCCGTCGGCCGGGACGGCCGGGATTGGGGGAAGGTCGTGGCCTTCCACGATTTCGGCGCCGGGCTGACGATGGAAGTGTCGGGCGGGCCGTCGAGCGATTCGGTGGTGCTGCCCTTCACCGACGAGGCAGTGCCCGAGATCGACATCGAGGGCGGCAAGGTTGTGGTCGATCCGCCGGCAGGTCTGCTGGCGGACAGGGAAACGAAGGAGGCGTGAGGCACAGTGTGGCGCGCGACGGCGCTGACGATCTTCCCGGAGATGTTCCCGGGCCCGCTGGGCTTGAGCCTGGCCGGCAAGGCTTTGCAGGAAGGCGTCTGGTCGCTGCAGGCGATCGACATCAGGCGGTTCGCGAGGGATCGCCATGGCACGGTGGACGATGCGCCGTTTGGCGGCGGGGCCGGAATGGTGATGAAGCCCGACGTCCTGTCGGCGGCGATCGAGGCCGCGGCGGAGGCATCGGTGCCGAAGCTGCTGCTGTCGCCGCGCGGCGCGCCGTTCGGTCAGCGGCGGGCGCGCCAGCTGGCGGCAGGCCCGGGTGTGCTGCTGGTCTGCGGTCGCTTCGAGGGCGTCGACGAGCGCGTCATCGAGGCGCACACGCTGGAGGAGGTGTCGGTCGGCGATTTCGTGCTTTCGGGCGGCGAGATCGCGGCCATGGCGGTGTTGGATTGCTGCGTGCGGCTGTTGCCCGGAGTGATGGGCGAGCCCGCGTCGGCCAGCGAAGAGAGTTTCGAGGATGGATTGCTTGAGTACCCGCACTACACGCGGCCCGCGACCTGGGCCGGACCCGACGGAACCGAACGGCGCGTGCCCGAGGTTCTGGTCTCGGGCCACCACGGCAAGGTCGACGAATGGCGGATGAAGCAGCGGGAAGAGATCACGCGGCAGCGGCGGCCAGACCTGTGGCAGCGGCGGACCGCGAAGGGCAACGAACGGAAGTGACGAAAGGATGGATGCGATGAACATTCTCGATACGCTGGCGCAGGCCACGATGGACAAGGCGACGGCCGAGCGGCCGGTGCCGCGCTTCGAGCCGGGCGACACGCTGCGCGTGCACGTCAAGGTGCAGGAAGGCAACCGCGAGCGCATCCAGGTCTATGAGGGCCTGTGCATCGGCCGCAAGAATGCCGGGGTGAATTCCTCCTTCACCGTGCGCAAGATCAGCTTCGGCGAGGGCGTGGAGCGCGTGTTCCCGCTCTACAGCCCCGGCATCTGGGAGATCGAGGTGGTGCGCAAGGGCACGGTGCGGCGCGCCAAGCTCTATTACCTGCGCGACCTGCGCGGTAAGGCAAGCCGTATCGCCGAGGACACCGAGGCCCAGCGCGAGCTGGTTGCCGAGCAGGCCGAAGAAGCGGCCAAGCGGCCCAAGCGCGAGAGGCTCAAGAAGGAGAAGCCGCGCGACGACAGGGGCCAAGTCCGCGCCGCTAAGAGCAGCAAGAAGTAGGCCCGCCATGGCGTTCCGCAAGAAATCCGCCACCCCGCCACCGCCGCCGCCGCCGCCGCGCACGCTGTTCGAGAAGATCTGGGATGCCCACGTGGTGCACCGCCAGGAGGACGACACCTGCGTGATCTACATCGACCGTCACCTGGTGCACGAGGTGACGAGCCCGCAGGCCTTCGAGGGCCTGCGCATGGCCGGCCGCCCGGTACGCCGGCCCGACGCCACGATCGCCCTCGCCGACCACAACACGCCGACCAAGAACGTGGCTCTCGGCATCACCGATCCCGAATCGCGCACCCAGGTCGAGACGCTCGAAAAGAACGTCGCGGAGTTCGGCATTCCGTATTTTGGCCTGAGCGATCCGCGCCGCGGCATCGTGCACGTGACCGGGCCGGAGCAGGGCATGACGTTGCCCGGCACGACCATTGTGTGCGGCGACAGCCATACCTCGACGCACGGTGCCTTCGGGGCGCTCGCCTTCGGCATCGGCACTTCCGAAGTCGAACACGTGCTGGCCACGCAGACGCTGATCCAGAAGCCCGCCAAGAACATGCGCGTGCTGGTCGACGGCAGCCTGCCGATCGGCGTCACGCCCAAGGACGTGATCCTGGCCATCATCGCCCGCCTCGGCACCGCCGGCGGCACCGGCCACGTGATCGAATATGCCGGCCGCGCCATCCGCGAGATGACGATGGAAGGCCGCATGACCGTCTGCAACATGTCGATCGAGGCGGGCGCGCGCGCCGGCCTGATCGCTCCCGACGACACGACCTTCAAGTATCTCGAAGGCCGGCCGCATGCCCCAAGGGGCGGCGCCTGGGACCTGGCGCTCGGCCAGTGGCGGCGCCTGCCCAGCGACAAAGGGGCGGTGTTCGACACGCAGATCGACCTGCTTGCCGCCGACATCCCGCCGATGGTGACCTGGGGCACCAGCCCGCAGGATGCGCTGCCGATCACCGAGGTGATCCCCGATCCGGCCAATGCGCCCGACGAGAACCGCCGCGAGGCATGGGCGCGTTCGCTTGCCTATATGGGGCTGACGCCGGGCACCCGCCTGGTCGACGTGCCGATCGATCGCGTGTTCATCGGCTCGTGCACCAACGGCCGCATCGAGGATCTGCGCGCGGCGGCCGAGATCGCGCGCGGCCGCAAGGTCGCGTCGAACGTCTCGGCCATGGTCGTGCCCGGCTCGGGCCTGGTCAAAGCCGAGGCCGAAAAGGAGGGTCTCGACAAGATCTTCCTCGAGGCGGGCTTCGAATGGCGCGACCAGGGCTGCTCGATGTGCCTCGCCATGAATGCCGACCGGCTCGAACCCGGCCAGCGCTGCGCCTCCACGTCGAACCGCAACTTCGAGGGCCGCCAGGGCCGCGGCGGGCGGACCCATCTCGTGAGCCCGGCGATGGCGGCGGCCGCCGCCATCAAGGGCACGCTGGCCGACGTCCGCGACTTCCAATAGCGGCGGCCAGCCAACCGATGCTAACGTGAAGGGCGGTGCCGCGAGGCACCGCCCGATTTCTTTTAGGGGAGAAGAAGTCGCCATGAGCATGCCAGCAACGCCAACCACGTGGCAGCAAGGACTGCGCCCTGACCCAGCCCTGATCGGACGGCCGGCGGGGTTCTGGATCCGCTTCGTCGCCTACCTCATCGACGCTTTCATCCTGGGCGTGGCCCTTGTGGTCATGGTCGGGGTCGTCGCCGCGTTCGCCGCCCTGACGGGCGAAACATCCGACACATCGAAGGACGAGCTCTCGCCGGCTGTCGTCGGGCTCGCCCTGCTCATGATCGTGGCCTATGTCGCCGTCGCCTGGCTGTACGAGGCCCTGCTCACCAGCTCCGAACGCGGCGCCACTCTGGGCAAGCGGGCGCTCGGGCTGCGCATCGTGCGCGCCGACGGCGCACGCCTCTCGTTCGGCCGCGCCAGCGGTCGCTATTTCCTGAAGGTGATGATCACGCCCATGGTGCCGTTCGCCATCGGCTACATCCTGGCGGCCTTCACCAAGGGCAAGCGCGCCCTGCACGATCTGCTGGCCGAGACGCTCGTCATCCATAACGGCTGATGACGGACGTCGCCCAGTCGGCCCCGATCTACCGCTACGGCGGATTTTGGATACGCGTAGTCGCCTACCTCATCGATGCCGTGGTGCTTGGCATGGCCTTCGGCGTGCTGGGTGCGTTCACGGGCATCGACTTCTTCAATGCCGATCCCGAACACTTTGACGGAACCGGCTATGGCCTCAGTCTGGTGGGCTCCTGGCTTTATGAGGCGCTGCTGACCAGCAGCGCGCGCGGTGCCACGCTTGGCAAGATGGCGGTCAGTCTGCGCGTCGTGACCGACGATGGGCAACGCCTTTCCTTTGCGCGCGCCACTGGCCGCTACTTTGCCAAGTTCGTTTCAGCGATCGTCCTCATGATCGGGTTCATCATGGTGGCTTTCACCGACAGGAAACGCGGCCTGCACGACATGATGGCTGGTACCTTGGTGGTCCAAGTCGGCTGACTTGACGCCCTCGCCAAAGGCCGTAAATTCCCGCCTTTCGCCGAGGGAACCCATGGAAAAATTCACGACGCTGCGCGGCGTCGCCGCCCCGATGCCGATGGTCAATATCGACACCGATATGATCATCCCGAAGAATTTCCTGAAGACCATCAAGCGCACCGGCCTGAAGGAAGGGCTGTTCTACGAGATGCGCTGGACGGCCGATGGCCAGAAGAAGGACTTCATCCTCGACCAGCCGGCCTACCAGAACGCCAAGATCATCGTCGCCGGCCCCAATTTCGGCTGCGGCTCGAGCCGCGAGCACGCGCCGTGGGCCCTGCTCGATTTCGGCATCCGCTGCGTGATCTCGGAGAGCTTTGCCGACATCTTCTACAACAACTGCTTCAAGAACGGCATCCTGCCGATCAAGGTGCCGAAGGAGATCATCGACAAGCTGATGGACGATGCGAGCCGCGGCTCGAACGCCATCATCGAGGTCGACCTCGAGAAGCAGGAGATCAAGGGTCCGGACGGCGGCACCGTCCATTTCGACATCGATCCCTTCCGCAAGCGCTGCCTGCTGGAGGGCCTCGACGACATCGGGCTTACTCTCGAGAAGAAGACCGAAATCGACGACTTCGAGGGCAAACAGAAGGACGCGCAGCCGTGGCTCTACGCCGCGGAGTGATCGCCTAGCCGAAGAGTACCGACACAATGGCGTCAAATCGCACTCTGCTGGTGCTGCCGGGCGACGGCATCGGCCCCGAAGTCATGAACGAAGTGCGCAAGATCATCGCCTGGATGGGCAAAAAACGCGCCGTCGGCTTCGACATCAAGGAAGACGTGGTGGGCGGCGCGGCACTCGACCGGCATGGCGTGCCGCTTTCGGATGCGGCGATGGCGGCCGCCCTCGAAGCCGACGCGGTGCTGTTCGGCTCGGTCGGCGGGCCGAAGTGGGACAACGTCGCGTTCGACAAGAAGCCGGAGCGCGGCCTGTTGCGCCTACGCAAGGAGATGGACCTCTTCGCCAACCTGCGGCCGGCCAAGGTGTTCGACGCGCTGGTCGATGCGAGCTCGCTCAAGCCCGAGATCGTCAAGGGCCTCGACATCATGATCATCCGCGAGCTCACCAGCGGGGTCTATTTCAGCGAGCCGCGCGGCCGCCACACGAATGCCAAAGGCGAGGTCGAGGCGTTCGATACCCAGCGCTACACGGCGGGTGAGATCCGCCGCGTCTGCGCCGTCGCTTTCGAGCTTGCCCGCAAGCGCCGCAACAAGGTCTGCTCGTCGGAGAAGGCCAATGTCATGCACACCGGCGTGCTGTGGCGCGAGGAAGCGGCCAAGCTGCACAAGGAGAAGTATTCGGACGTGGCCCTCAGCCACATGTACGCCGACGCGCTCGCCATGCAGCTGCTGCGCTCGCCGGGCCAGTTCGACGTGATCGTCACCGACAACCTGTTCGGCGACATCCTCTCGGACGAGGCCTCGATGCTGACCGGCTCGCTGGGCCTCTTACCCTCCGCCTCGCTCGGTGCGCCCGACGCGACCGGCCGGCGCAAGGCGCTCTACGAGCCGATCCATGGCAGCGCGCCCGACATCGCCGGCAAGGGCCTGGCCAATCCCATCGCCGAGACCCTCTCCTACGCCATGATGCTGCGCTACTCCTTCGACCTCGGCAACGAGGCCGACCTCGTCGAGCGGGCCGTCGAGAACGTACTGAAGGCGGGCTACCGCACCGGCGATCTGCTGGTCGGCAAGACCGGAGGGACGAGGAAGGTCGGCACCCAGGAGATGGGTGACGCCATCGTCGCTGAGCTCGACCGGCTGGCATAGTCTCGGGCGATCGTCGCCGTTTCGGTCAGTACGGCTTGATCCAAGGCCGGAAAGTGATCCTTGCCAGCGCCGGGAAGTTGGGAATCGCGCAGACATCGACCTGCGCCACCAGATAGTCGGACCGCTCATGGAGCTGGCCCATGCGCCAGGGATCGACGTTCGGATGCACGCCGTGCAGGCCATCGATTTCGAAGAAGCACCATTCCCCCAGAGGGGCCAGGCCGCCCGGCCGGCCGCCGCCATACTGAAATCCGACCAGGCAATCCCGGCCTTCGTCGGATTTTCCCAGGATGTGCGGGCTGAACAGGCGTTCGAAGCTTCCGTAGCGGCCGGTCAGGGACTGCCGCTGCTCGATGGCTTCCTTCACCGTC
Source organism: Reyranella sp. (assembly GCA_051985755.1). Classification (GTDB taxonomy): domain Bacteria; phylum Pseudomonadota; class Alphaproteobacteria; order Reyranellales; family Reyranellaceae; genus Reyranella. The sequence continues at coordinate 7,586 of JBPYDO010000219.1, forward strand.
CGATAGACGGCGAGACGCCGCGCAAGGTAGCTCACGGCAGCGGCTCCCGGAATCCCGCGCCCTCCCGGGGTTCGGCGGAAAGAATGGGCGCTATCCCTTGGCTTTCGAGCCTCAGCGCCTCCTGATCGAGCCCTTCGGCGCAGCCGAGCAGGTGAATGCGGTCGCGAAACTCCAGAAAGCTGGCGACAAGCCGTGCCTGCGCCGCCAGTTCGCGCACCTTGGCGGCCAGCACCAATGCATTGCAGGGTTCTGACATGGAAATTCCTCCCCGCAAGGCAACGCAAGGTGCCATCGGCGGTTCCGGAGTTGCACGCAAAAATAGAAAAAAGTTTGGCGCGCTACCTTTCGGCGTCGAGCGACTGGTTGAGCGCCTTGGTAAAGGCCGCCATCTCGTCCGGCGTCACGTCGGACACCGCCCGCAGCTCGAAGCCCCCGTGTCGCCACTCGGAGAGTGAGAACCCGCTGCGCTGGACCACGCCGGGCTTGAGGTCGCCCGCCGCCCTGGCCGGCCATAGGGTGAGCGCCAGCTTGTGCTGGTTGCGCTGGTAGACCAGCACCGACACTTTGCGGCCATCGACGAAATCGAGGCGGCCGCCGGCGAGCGGGAAGCCCGCCGCCGTAAGGTCGTGCACCGGCGGCGAATAGTCGATGCGGCCGGCGAACCAGGGCTTCACCGTATGCTTGTCCGACGACACCACGTCGACCGGATGGTCGCTCATGGCCACCCGGATGAAACCCGCCACCAGCTCGTCGTTCTCGCCCTGGCCATGCCGGCCCGTGAGGTCGCCGCCCAGCCAGCCGATGCCGACCGCGACGACCAGGCTGGCTGCCATGGCCATCCAGCGCATGCCCTCGCGCGGCACTGCCGCCTGCGCCGGGCGGGCCACGCCGCGCAATTCCCGCTCGATGCGGGCCCGCAACAGGTCGGGCGCGCGTTCGGCCGGCAGTTCGTGAAGCAGGCTGCTCATGGTACGCGCCGTCTCGAGCCGACGCCGGCATTCCGGGCAAGCCTCGAGAGCGCGTTCGAAATCGGCGCTTTCTCCCGCCGAAAGTTCGCCGTCGCAGTAGGCGTCGACCAACGCCTCACACGTCGGGCAGTCCATGCTCTCTCCTTCCCAGGCGGCCGCGCAATTCGACCGCCAATCTCTCCCGCGCCCTTGCGAGGCGGGACATGACGGTGCCGATCGGCAGATCGAGCACCGTCGCGATGTGCTTGTAGGAGAACTCCTCGATCTCCCGCAGCACCAGGATCTCGCGCGCCTCGGCCGGCAAGGCCGCCAGCGCGGCCGCGACATGGCGCCGCCGGTCGCTCGCCACCGCGTTGTCCTCGGGGTCCGGCCCCTCGGCGGCGCGGTTCTCGACGACCTCGAGCGGCTGTTCACCTGCCTGGCGCGCCCGGGTGTCGAGCCAGGTGTTGCGCACGATGCGCAACAGCCAGGGCCGCGCTTCCTCGCCGCGGAAGGCGTGGAAATAGCGCAGCGCGCGCAGCATGGCCTCCTGCGCGAGGTCCTGGGCCGCCACCGGATCGCGCGTCAGCCAGCGCGCGAAACCATAGGCGGCATCGAGGTGCGGCAGTATGACGACGCGAAACCGCTCGGCCGCTCCGCTGTCCGGCTTCGGGGCTTCCGTCATGCCCGCCATAGGACATGATTACTCGATAAGCGTCGAATTTATTCCTCGCCGGCGACGGCTGAATAAACCCAAAGTTACTGCGCGCCGGCAAGGGGCGGAATAAACCCCGGATACCCTCGGTATGGGCCCTCGGATGCAACACAGGAGGGCTCCATGCCGCAGGCGGATCGTCGCCAATTTCTGAGGCTCGCCGGGGTGGCGGGCGTAACTTTCACCGCCGGGCTGTTCCCCGGCTATCGGGCGTCGGCGCAGGCCGGCGGCGACTTTCATTTCGTTCAGATGTCGGACATCCATTGGGGCTTCAAGGGCAAGCCGAACCCGGATGCCGAGCATACGCTCGAGAAGGCCATCGTCACGGTGAACGGGCTGGCGAAAAAGCCGGACTTCATCGTCTTCACCGGCGACCTCACCCACACCACCGAAGACGGCAAGGAACGGCGCGCGCGCATGAAGCGCGTCAAGGAGATCATCTCAGGCCGCCTGAACGTGAAGGATCTGCGTTTCATGCCGGGCGAGCACGACGCCTCGCTCGACAAGGGTGAGGCCTTCAAGGAATTCTTCGGTGCCACCCACTACACGTTCGACCACAAGGGCGTGCATTTCATCGTGCTCGACAATGTCTCCGACCCGGGCGCCAAGCTCGGCGACGAGCAGCTTGCCTGGCTGTCCGCCGACCTCAAGCAGCGCAAACCGGACGACCGCATCGTGGTGTTCTGCCATCGCCCGCTGTTCGACCTCAAGCCCGACTGGGACTGGACCACGGCGGACGGCGCCAAGGCGATCGACATGCTGATGCCGTACAAGAACGTCGTGGTGTTCTACGGCCACATCCATCAGGAGAACCATCACATGACGGGCCACATCGCCCATCATGCCGCCAAGTCGCTGATCTTCCCCCTGCCTGCGCCGGGTTCGCAGCCCAAGCGCACGCCGTTGCCGTACGACCCCGCCATGAAGGGGCTCGGAACGCGCGACGTCACCATGGCCGCCCAGGTAACCATCGCCGAGCTGCCTGTAACCAAAGCGTAGTTCCATGAAGCGTCGATTGTTCACCGCGCTGCTGTTCGGCAGCGCGGTCGGGGGAGGCTTGAGCCTCGCCGCCGAGACGACCCCGAAGGAAATCACCATCCTCGCCCAGAAGTTCGACTTCACGCCGGACACGATCAACCTCAAGCGCGGCGAGACGGTCACCCTGGTGGTAACCGCACTCGACCGCGTCCACGGCTTCAAGATCCCCCAGCTCGGCATCCGCACCGACGTCATTCCCGGCGAGGATGCGCGCATCACGATCACGCCCGACAAGGCCGGCGAGATCGGCTTCCTCTGCGACGTGTTCTGCGGCGACGGGCACGAAGACATGAACGGCACGTTGATCGTCAAGGACTGAGTCGGTCTCCTCTGCCCGGCGCGCCATCCTCGAATGGCCGCCGCCCAGCACGACCTGAGGTCCAGTTCGCGCTCCACGACCCCGGGCCACCGTTTGGGCCGCCGACCTGGTGAATCGCCTCCCCCGGGCGATTTCACCACGGCGGGGTAGCCGGCAAGGCGTCTTAGCGATTTCTTTGGCGGCCGCCGCGCCCGGTGTAGGGTTGCGCCATGGCCCCGGTGCGTCTTGCCCTTGCCGTCATCGGCGACGAGATCGGTCCCTCGCTCGCTGAAATGCTCTCGTTCTGCGCCGAGAACGACGTGCGCCGCCTCGACATGCGCACCGTCGCCGGCAAGAACCTGCTGGGCATGACGCTCGAAGAAGTGCACGGCATCAAGCGCCAGCTCGACCAGGCCAGCATCTCCGTGCCGACTTTCGTGTCGCCGGTCCTGAAATGGCCGGCGCCGGGACGAGCCGCGGCGGAGGGCAGGGTCGATTTCGCCTTCGATCCGTCGCAGTGCCCAGCCGACGATCCGCTAACACATGCCTTTGCCATCGCGGCCGCGCTCGGCGCACGGCACATGCGGGTGTTCAGCTACCTGCGCTATCCCGGCTACCGGCCAATCGACCTCGGCCACGCCAGCAGCCGCCTGCTGGAGCTCGCTGAGCGCCACGACGTCATCCTGGAAATGGAGAACGAGCCGGTGTGCAACATCGGCTCGATCGCCGAGCTGGCGCAGTTCTTCGCGTCGCTGCCCAAGCCCGTCCCGGCGCGGCTGCGGCCGCTGATCGACATCGCCAACAGCTGGGCGATCGACGCGCCGCCGGGCGACGCCGATATCGCCGCCCTCGCCCCCTCGGTCGACCTGATCCATCTGAAGGATCGCGACCTCGCCAAGCGCCGCTCTGTGCCGCTGGGCGACGGCGATGTGCCATGGGCGAAGGAGCTCGAGCGCCTGTTGTCAGGAGTCCTGGCACAGGAAGTGGTGGCCAGCCTCGAGACCCATTGCCCGCAGGACGGGCGCAATGCCACGGCGCGATCGGTGGCCGCCTTGCGCCGCATCGCGCGCGAGATCGGTGTGGCGATCCACTAGGCGTTCCGCATGCGTCGCTTTTCCTTCGTGACCGTGGACGTGTTCACCGAACGCCGTTTCGGCGGCAACCCACTGGCAGTCTTTCCCGACGCCCAAGGCCTTGGCGATGGTGAGATGCAGGCGCTCGCTGCCGAATTCAATCTCAGTGAGACGACCTTCGTCCTGCCGCCGGCCGACCCGGCGCACACCGCCCGTGTGCGCATCTTCGCCCGCAGGCACGAGATGGCCTTTGCCGGCCATCCCAATGTCGGGACCGCGTGGGTGTTGGCGGGGCTCGGCCGGGCGCGCACGGGCGTGCTGCGCTTCGAGGAAATGGCCGGCCTGGTCGAAGCGAGAGTCGACGGCGGCACCGTCACCATCGCCACCCCGCAGCACCTCTCGCTCGGACCTGAAATGCCGGTCGACCTGCTGGCGGGTTGCGTCGGGCTGGCTCCAAAGGATGTCGTGGCGACCGCCCATCGGCCGATGGTCGCCTCGGTCGGCAACGGCATCATCGTCGGTGAGGTGAGCGGCGAGGCACTTGCCCGCGCTACCCCGGATGTCGGACGATTCCGGCAAGCCTGGAAGTCATTTTCGTCGCTCGGCCCCAACCGCCTGCCGCTCTATCTCTATGCCCACGACGGCCCGCGCCTGCGCGCCCGCATGTTCTCGCCGTTGTCCGGCACTCTCGAGGATCCGGCGACCGGCAGTGCCGCGGCGCCATTGGCGGCCCTGTTGCTCTCGCTCGGGCGCGAGAGCGAACGCAGATACGAAATCGTGCAAGGCGTCGAAATGGGCCGGCCGAGCAAGCTTCTCTGCACGGCGCGGCGCGCGAACGGTGGAATCCACGCTAGCGTTGGCGGCAGTTGCGTGGCGGTGATGGAGGGCGCGGTGTCGCTTTAGCGGAGCCGCACAGTGTTGTGGGCCGCTCTAGTGAAAAATGGCGAGCGCCACGAGAACAGCGAAGCCCACGCCCCCCGCCACGGCCAGTCGCCAGGCCCACGAGTAGAGGAGCGTGCGACGCACCACCAGGGCGGCAAGTCGACGAAGCGCGGCGTCGTCGAGTGCCAAGGGCCCACCCGCCACCGACTCCAGTCGGCCGCCCATGAATTTCCACTCGACGTTGATCACTGGAAAGGCGAGGCCGCAGCTGATCGCGGAAACCGCGAGGCTCGCGTGCCCGATCCAGCCTGCAGCGGTGGCCATCATGGCATTGTTGCCCATCAGTGGATCGACGCCGCGCACGACCGTCACATAGGCAAGGGCTGCGACGACGATGGCGTTGAAGCGCAGCAGCACCGAGGTCTTGGAATCAAGAGTAGACAGCAGGTCGTACAGCCGATCCCAAGCCAACAGACGGGTCTTCTCTTCCGACTGGCCACCGCTCTCGATGCGAGCAAGAGCGAGTGCCTGCTCGGCGATGTCCGCATTGGCGGACTTCACGAGCGTAGCGCCTTGATGTTCGCGGCGTACTTCTCACGGCCACCGCTGAACACGGCCGTGCCGGCCACCAGCACGTCGGCGCCGGCTTGTACGCAACGCCGCGCGGTCTCGGTATTGACGCCGCCATCGACCTCGAGATCGATCGGCTTGCCCAGCGCATCGATCGCCTTGCGCAGGGCCGCGATCTTGGCGAGCTGGCTCTCGATGAAAGCCTGGCCGCCGAAGCCCGGATTGACGCTCATCACCAGGACGAGATCGAGATCGCCCAGCACGTTCTCGATCGCAGCCAGCGGCGTCGCAGGGTTGAGCACGCATCCTGCCTTCTTTCCCAGCCCCTTGATCAGCTGGATGGTGCGATGGACGTGCGGCCCGGCCTCGGGATGGAACGAGATCCCGTCGGCGCCAGCCTCGGCAAAGGCCGGCACCAGCGGATCGACGGGTGTGATCATGAGATGGACATCGAACGGCTTGGTGCTGTGCTTGCGCAGCCCCTTCACCACCATCGGGCCAATCGTGAGATTGGGCACGAAGTGGCCGTCCATCACGTCGACATGGATCCAGTCGGCGCCGGCCGCCGTCACTGCCTCGACTTCCGCGCCGAGGTTCGCGAAGTCGGCCGACAGGATTGAAGGAGCGATACGGACGGGTCGTTGCGGCATGGCGGTTCGCGTTCAGGTGCCAGGGCGTGTCGGCGCTTCCCAACCCTTGCGACGGAAGGGATGCGAGGGAAAGCTGCCGAGCATCTTGAGTTCCTCGGAGAAGAAGCCGAGTTCGTCGAGGGCGAAACCGAGCCCGCGCTGCTCGGGATGGCCCTCGACCTCGGCGTAGAATTGCGCCTGCTCGAAATGCGCGCCCGAGAGATAGCTCTCGAGCTTGACGATATTGATGCCGTTGGTCGCAAAGCCGCCCAGCGCCTTGTAGAGCGCGGCCGGCACGCTCTTCACCCGGAACAGGAAAGCGGTCATGCAGCGCACGGTGCGCCAGTCGGGCTTGGCCTCGTCGCGACTGAACACCAGCATGCGCGTCGTGTTGTGATCGGCGTCCTCAATGTTACGTGCGAGAACCTTCAGCCCATAGATGCGGGCGGCCAGCGACGAGGCAATGGCGCCGACGCGCTTGTCGCCGATCTCGGCGATCTCGCGGGCCGCACCCGCAGTGTCGGCATGGACCAGCGGCGCGAAGTGATGCTTCTTCAGGAAGTTGCGGCACTGTGACAGCGCCTGGACGTGGCTCTTCACGGTCTTGACGCCCTTGAGCGACACGCCCGGCAAGGCGACGAGGCAATGCTCCACGCGCTGAAAATGCTCGGCGACGATCTTGAGACGCGTGTGTGGCAGCAGGCTGTGCAGGTCGGCCACTCGGCCGGCGATCGAGTTCTCCACCGGGATGATGGCGAGCTCGGCCTTGCCGGCCTGAACCGCGCCCATCGCCGCGTCGAACGTCGCGCACGGCAGGGTCGTCATGTAGGGGTAGGCGGCATGGCAGGCCATGTCCGAGTTCGCGCCAGGCTCGCCCTGGAACGCGATCGTATTGCTGGCCGCGTTACCGCCCCGCGTCCTTGCCATTCCCGACTTCTCCCCGCTCGTCTGCGCCTTGGTCGGCCGGCTGTTTCGCCCGCCGGATCGTTGTCGTCAACTCTCGGGCCAAAGGCAAAAAACCTCGACAAATCCGTAACTTGCGACTTTCCGCCGCGCGAGCGGCCGGACTGCATCAGATACTACTGGCGCCAATTGGGGCGTGCTACTAGCAGGCCGGCTCAAGATCTGCGGGCGCGAGACGGGTGATGGCGAATTTCAATACGGCTGCCGGCTGCTTCCTGGCCTCGGCGCTCTTCGCGATGGTGATCGGCAAGGTATCGAACGCCCTCGTCGCGCCGGAGCATCTCGAGAAGCCCGCGATCGCCGTCTCCGACGCAGCGCCCACCGAGACCGGCGCCAAGCCGGCCGAAGAACTGCCGCCGATCGGACCCAAGCTCGCCAGCGCCAACGTCGATCACGGCAAGGAGATCTTCCACAAGGTCTGCTTCACCTGCCACACCATCGACAAGGGCGGCCCCAACAAGGTCGGTCCCAACCAGTGGAACCTGGTCGGCCGCAAGAAGGCCAGCGAAGCAGGCTTCAGCTACTCGTCGGCCTTGCAGAAGATGGGCGGCGAGTGGACCTATGAAGACATCAACCACATGATCTTCAAGCCTCAGGCCTTCGTGAAGGGCACGAAGATGGCGTTCGTCGGCTTGCCCAAGGAACAGGACCGGGCCGACGTTATCGCCTATCTGCGCACGATGAATGACAACCCGCCGCCGCTGCCCGAGGCCAAGCCTGCCGAGAACAAGCCGGCGGAGAACAAGCCCGCGGAAAACAAACCGGCGGAGAACAAGCCTGACAAGAAGTAAGCCCGGGCGGCACCAGTGACTGGATCGGTGTCCGCCGAGCTGGTCTCCCTGGCCAACAGCCTGGCGGATGCGGCGCGGCCCATCGTCGCCCGCTATTTTCGCTCCAACGTCGCGGTCGACGACAAGAGCGACAAGACACCCGTCACCATCGCCGATCGCGAAGCCGAAAGTGCCATGCGCGCTCTGTTGGCGCGCCACGTTCCGGCCCACGGCGTCTTCGGCGAAGAACACGGCGCCGAACGCACCGACGCGGAATATGTCTGGGTGCTGGATCCGATCGACGGCACCAAGGCCTTCATCACCGGGCTTCCGATCTTCGGCACCCTGATCGCGCTCCTGCATCGCGGACGGCCGGTACTGGGCGTCATTGACCAGCCGATCCTGAAGGAGCGCTGGCTCGGTGCGGCGGGCCAGCCCTCGATCCTGAACGGCCGGCCGATAAAGGTGCGGGCCTGCGCAAGCCTCGATCGCGCCTACATGTATTCGACAGCGCCGCTCATGTTCTCGGGCGAGATCGAGAAGCGGCACGCCGAGCTCTGCCGCAAGGTCAAGCTCTTCCGCTGGGGTGGCGATTGCTACGCCTACGGCTTGCTCGCCGCCGGCCATGTCGATCTCGTGGTCGAGAATTCGCTCAAGCTCTACGACTTCGCCGCCCTCGTCCCGGTGATCACCGGCGCCGGCGGACTGATCAGCGACTGGCGCGGCAAGCCGCTCGATATGCATTCGGATGGTTCGGTACTCGCCGCCGGCGATCCGGCGCTCCATCGCGTCGCATCTCAGGTTCTGTCCGGCTAGCCGCGCGCCGCCATCCAGGCCTCGCGCGTCGTGTCGAACCACACGGCTTCGGTGTTCTTGTAGGTGACGTCCTTTCGATGGCCGAGGCCGATCCGCTTCATCACCGCCTGCGAGGAAAGATTGTCGGGCTTGGTGATGGCGAAAATCAGCGGCAGATTCAGTGTTTCGAAGCCGAAGGCCAGCGCCGCCCGGGCCATTTCGGTCGCGTAGCCCTGATGCCAGAAGTCGGGATGCAGCGCCCACAGAACTTCCGTGGCACCAAACACCCTCAGGAAATTGAGTCCACCATCGCCGATCAAGCGGTCGCTGGCGAACAAGCCCCAGGGCGCATAGACGCGCTCGCGCCAGAAGTCGGCGAAGCGTGAAATCGTATGCCGCGCCGCCTCCACCGTACCCGCGTCCTCGGCGGGCAGCCACTCGGCCACTTGCGGGTGATAGCGCATGGCGGCGTAGGCATCCGCATCGCCCGCCGTCAGGGGACGCAGCAACAGCCGATCGGTGCGTAGGGTGGTCATCTTTACACAACTTTACATGGCGGAGATGGGAGGGAAACCGGCCCGCTGCATGTTGCCGGCACGGGCAATTCCACCCGCGCACTCGATGGAGACGACAATGGCAACCCACTTTGCGAAGAACAGCCTCAAGGCCCTGACGATTGCCGTCCTGGCCGGCGGCATTGCGGCGATGACGAGCGGCCTCGCCTACGCCCAGACGGGCAGCCGGTCATTCGATCCCGCCCAGCTGCAGCAGCGCCTGGAGAAGCGCGTCGACCGCGCGCTCAAGGGCACCGACGCCTCGGCTGACCAGAAGAGGCAGATCGCCGACATCCTGGCGACCAGCTTCAACGACCTGCGGCCACTGCGCGACCAGGGGCTGGCCGACCGCAAGGCCATGCAGAGCGCCCTGCAGGCGCCGACCATCGACCTCGCCAAGGTCGAGGCGATCCGCAGCGACGAGATGAAGGTTGCGGACCAGCGCTCCAAGCTCTTCACCAAGGCGATGACCGACGCCGGCAACGTGCTGAGCGCCGAGCAGCGCCAGGCCTTCTTCAAGAACTGGAACAACAACCGGGGGTCGCGCGGCAAGCGCGGCTGACGTCGACATCGGGGGCAGTGCGGCCTGATACTGGGCGCATGGCCGACCGCATCCTGATGATCGATGACGATGCCCGCCTCGCAGGGATGGTCTCCGACTATCTCGGCGGGGCGGGTTTTCGCCTGACCACGGTCGGCACGGCGCGCGAAGGCGAAGCCCGATTGAAGCGCGAGGCCTACGACGCGGTGATCCTCGACCTCATGCTGCCCGATGCCGACGGCCTCGACCTCTGCCGCCGCCTGCGCGCGCAGAGCGACGTGCCGATCCTCATGCTGACTGCGCGCGGCGAGCCGATGGACCGCGTGGTCGGGCTGGAAATCGGCGCCGACGACTATCTTGCCAAGCCCTTCGAGCCGCGCGAGCTGCAGGCAAGGCTGCGCGCCCTGCTGCGCCGCCGGGCCGCACCGGGGGCGGGCGAGATCCTGCACTTCGGCCGCCTGGAGATCGACAGGAACGCCCGCCTGGTGCGGCTCGACGGCGAGGAACGCCCGCTCACCTCCTACCAGTTCGCGCTGCTGCTGGCGCTCGCCGAGCGCGCCGGACGCGTGCTGTCGCGCGATGCGCTGATGGATCTGCTGCGGGGCGAGAAGCTCGAGGCCTTCGACCGCTCGGTCGACGTGCACATCTCGCGCATCCGCGCCGCCATCGAGGACGATCCCAAGAAGCCGCGCCGCATCCTGACCCTGCGCGGCACCGGCTACGTCTTCGCCCGCGACCAGGACCGCTAGGGCGGCTGGGACCGGCCCATGCATCGCCTCTACCTGCAATTCTACGCCACCATCGTGCTGGTGCTGGTGGTCTTTGTCGGCGCTGCGGCGGTGGTCTGGCGCATCGCGGAGGACGAGGCGCGCACGCCGCAGAACCTAGACATCGCCGCCGAACTGACGGGTGCGCTGCTGCCCGATATCGACGCGCCCGCCGAGGATCAGCAAAAGGCGCTGGAGGCGCTGCACCGCAAGCTGCGCTTCGACCTCGCGCTCTACCGCGCCGACGGCAGCATCATCGCCGTGTCGGGCCGCACGCCGCCACGCTTCGACCCCCGCCGTGCCCGCATCGGCTGGCGGCGCGGCCGTGATGGCCCGAGTTTCACCCTGCAACTGCCCGACGGCCGCTGGCTGGTGGCGCGCCAGGTGCACGAGCGGACCAGCCCCACTGTATGGATCGCAGCTGTCCTGGCTTTGGTGGCGGGCGCCATCGCGCTCGGCGTCTTTCCTGTGGTGCGCGGGCTGACACGCCGCATCGAGCGGCTGAAGTCGGGTGTCGAGCAGCTCGGCACCGGCAATCTCGGGGCGCGGGTCCCGGTCGAGGGCAACGACGAGGTCGCGGCCCTTGCCGAGAGCTTCAACCGATCGGCGCGGCGCATCGAGGAGCTGATGGCGGCACACAGGCTGCTGCTCGCCAACTGCAGCCACGAACTCAGAACGCCGCTCGCCCGCATCGGCATGGCCGTGTCGTTGCTGTCGGAATCGGTCGATCCCCAGGCGCGCGAGCAACTGAAGCGCGACATCGCCGAGCTCGACCAGCTGATCGAGGAGATCCTGCTGTCCAGCCGGCTGGAAGCGATTCCCGGCCTGGAGCGGCAGGACTCGATCGATTTGCTGGCGCTTGCTGCGGAAGAAGCCGCGCACTACGACCTCGAAGCGAGCGGCCAACCCGTGAGCGTCATCGGTGACCGGCTTTTGCTGCGTCGCTTGATCCGCAACCTGCTGGAGAACGCCCGCCGCTATGCCGGAGGATCGGTCGAAATATCGGTCGCGCCGCGGGCGGAGCGCGCGACCATCGAAGTGCGCGATCACGGCCCCGGCGTACCGGAGAGCGAGCGCGAGCGCATCTTCGAGCCGTTTTACCGGCGGACGGACACGCGCGAGGACGGACGCGGCAGCGGTCTTGGCCTCGCCCTGGTCCGAGAGATCGCGCGCAAGCATGGCGGCGAGGTGGTTTGCTTGGCGGCAGAAGGCGGCGGCAGCCGCTTCCGCGTCGACCTGCCCGCCGAATAGTCTTCGTCGTTTCCGCAGAAATTGCGACCTTGATGCAGCGGTAGCGAGCATGACCCAAACGGTAACCAAGATGCTTGAGGTGTGCCGCCCGTATGAACCAGGCGAACATCAATGGGTTGCTGACGCTGCCGATCCGCTCGCTCAAGCGGCAAGAGACGAGCTTGCTGCGATCGCAGTACCAGCAGAGGCGATGCGCTTCGCGGTGAAGATCCGCCTGAGGCTTGCCCGCGGCGGGCCGTCCTTCGAGATCGACGCTGTCACCTACGACCGCGACTACGATTGGGATAGGCACTTTCAAAAGGCCATGGAGAGCCCCGCGACTGGCTACGCAAAATATTCCGAATTCCCGGGGGATGTCGCCTTCCGGATTGCCGGACAGTCGCGCGGCCACTTCAATGGGCTATGGATTCCGCTTCGCTTTCGCCAGGCCCTCGAGAAAGCGGAAATCACCGCGCTCAAGGGCACGCCACTCGACGAGGTGTCGAAGGACAACCCGATCAACGCCGAAGCCATCATGGTGAGCGCCACTGATACACGCTGAAGATACTGCCGTTTGCGTGGCGGCAGAGGATGCCGGCAGCCCTTCCGCATCGACCTGCCCGCTGAATAAAATGCCCGCGAACGCTCGCAAACGGCGGGCGCTCAGCGGAGGCAGCGCCATGGATTTCGACATACCCGCGGAGATCGCCGCCTACCTGCGCGAGCTCGACGAATTCATCGAGCGCGAGATCCGGCCGTTGGAGCGCCAGGACGACAATATCCGGTTCTTCGACCATCGTCGCGAGCACGCCCGCACCGACTGGGAGAATGACGGCCAACCGCGGCACGAATGGGAAGCCCTGCTGGCGGAGATGCGGCGGCGCGCCGACAAGGCCGGTCACCTGCGTTTTGGCCTGCCCAAGGCGCTGGGCGGCAAAGACGGCTCGAACCTCGCCATGGCGATTATCCGCGAGCATCTCGCCCACAAGGGGCTTGGCCTGCACAACGACCTGCAGAACGAGAGCTCGATCGTCGGCAATTTTCCGGTGGCGTTGCTGCTGCATCGCTTCGGCACGGCCGAGCAGAAGGAGCGGTACCTCGAAGGCATGCTCACCGGGCGCGAGCGTATCGCCTTCGGGCTGACTGAGCCGCAGCATGGCTCGGATGCCACCTTCATGGAGACCACCGCTGTCCGCCAAGGCGGCGACTGGCTGATTAACGGCGCCAAGCGCTTCAACACCGGCATGCACACGGCCACCGTCGATCTCGTCTTCGCCCGCACGTCGGGCAAGGCAGGCGACGCGCGTGGCATCTCGGCCTTCTTGGTGCCGGTCAAGACGCCGGGCTTCAAGGTCGAGTACATGTGGTGGACCTTCAACATGCCCAGCGACCATGCCGAGGTGTCGCTCAGCAACGTCAAGGTGCCGGCCTCGACCATGCTGGGCGAGGAAGGCCGCGGCCTCGACGTCGCGCAAACCTTCGTGCACGAAAACCGCATTCGCCAGGCCGCCTCCAGCCTGGGCGCCGCGCAATACTGCATCGACATGGCGGTCGCCTACGCCAAGAACCGCAAAGTGTTCGGCAAGCCGCTGGCTGCCAACCAGGCGATCCAATTCCCGCTGGCCGAGCTGCATACCGAAGCCGAGATGACGCGCGGGCTGGTGCGCAAGACGGCCTGGCACCTCGACCGCCAGCACCACATGCAAGTCAGCGAATGGGTGGCGATGGCGAATTACCGGGCCAACCGGCTGGTCTGCGACGCCGCCGACCGGGCTATGCAAGTCCATGGCGGCGTCGGCTACTCACGTCATACCCCGTTCGAGCACATCTACCGCCACCACCGCCGCTACCGCATTACCGAGGGCTCCGAAGAGATCCAGATTCGCCGCGTCGCTGGCGCCCTGTTTGGCTTCTGGGGCGCGCAAAAGGCCTCCACGGCGCCGCCCTGAAGCGCCGTCGTGCTCGACTGCGCCGCCTGCGTTCCTGTATGAACGGGCGGGAACTTTAGAGGACTTCCAATGGCCAGAAAGGCCTCGAAAAAGGCCGCCATCCGGCGGCAAGCGCCTGCGCCCGCCCTTGCCACACCGGGCAGCGGCGGGCGGCGGGCCGCGGTCTCGCGCCAGACCAAGGAAACGCGCATTTCCGCCGCCATCAATCTCGACGGCACCGGCAAGTACGACGTCAAGACGGGCATCGGCTTCCTCGACCACATGCTCGAACAGCTCAGCCGGCACAGCCTGATCGACATCACGCTGCGCGCCGACGGCGACCTGCACATCGACTACCACCATACGACCGAAGACAGCGGCATCGTGCTCGGCGAGTGCCTGGCCAAGGCGCTGGGCAACCGCGCCGGTATTCGCCGCTACGGCAGCGCCAAGATTCCCATGGACGAGACCCTGACTGAGGTGGCGCTCGATGCCTCGAACCGGCCCTACCTGATCTGGAAGGTGAACTTCTCCAAGCCCAAGCTCGGCACCATGGACACCGAGCTGTTCAAGGAATGGTTCCAGGCCTTCGCCCAACAGGGCGGCCTCACCTTGCATGTCTGGAACCAGTACGGCGAGAACAACCACCATATCGTCGAAAGCTGCTTCAAGGGCCTGGCGCGGGCGCTCAGGACCGCGGTCGAACTCGACCCCAAGCAACAGGCGGCGGTGCCCAGCACCAAGGGCGTGCTCTAGCCACGCACTTCGCATGACCGTCGCCATTGTCGACTACGGCTCGGGGAACCTGCGCTCTGCCGCCAAGGCCTTCGAACGCGCCGCGCGCGAAAGCGGCCTGAGCGAAAGCGTGCTGGTGACGGCGTCGCCGAAGGACGTCGCCGCCGCCGACCGCGTCGTCCTGCCCGGGGTCGGCGCGTTCGCCGACTGCCGCGCCGGCCTTTATGGGGTGCCGGGCATGGTCGATGCCCTGCAACGCGAGGTGATCGAGCGCGGCAAGCCTTTTCTCGGCATCTGCGTCGGCATGCAGCTGATGGCCACCCGCGGCGTGGAGTACGGCATCCATACCGGCCTGGACTGGATCGCGGGCGACGTGGTGCGCCTTGCACCCAACGGCCGTTCGGGAGAGCGCCTGAAAATCCCGCACATGGGCTGGAACGAGCTCGTGGAGCTCAAGCCGCACGCCCTGCTTGCCGGGCTGAACGAGGGCGACCACGCCTATTTCGTGCATTCCTTTCAACTCAAGGCTGCAAAGCCTGCCACGCTGCTGGCCATCACCGACTATGGCGGTCCCGTCACCGCCGTCGTCGGGCGCGACAATTTGGCGGGGACGCAGTTTCACCCCGAGAAGAGCCAGGCCACCGGATTGCGTTTGATCGGCAATTTCCTGCGCTGGAAGCCGTGAACCGGCCGGGGCCGCTTGCTGACAATAAACGCTCATTCAAAAATTCTTGCAGTCCGTTCCAAATCTTGCCGCAACTTTTGCGGAGAACGCGGCATTCGTTTCGTGTGCCCGCGCTGGCTCGCGCGGTGCAAGGGGCAGGCAAGTATGGAACAACACAGCATTCCGCACGGCACCGCGCGTTCGGTGCTGGTGATCGAGGATCAGTCGATCATCGCCTTCGACCTGCAGAGCTTTCTTGGCAGCGCTGGCTACCGCGTCGTCGGGCCGGTCGGCTCGCTCGCCGCCGCCCTGGGCAAGATTGCCGACAGCGAGATCCATGGCGCGATCGTCGATGTGAAGCTGGGGGAGGATGGCCCCGACGGCATCGCCGAGGCCCTCAAGGCCGCTCATATCCCCCATATTTTTGTCAATGGCTGGGCCGTCGGGTCGATTCCCGAGAAGTGCCGCAACCAGCCGGTCCTCAACAACCCCTATGACTATCGGTCCCTGCTGGACGCTCTGAATGGGGCCATGGGGGATAAAGGGCAGGAGCTGTCAAGATAAGTTCACCGATCGCAAAAAGATCGGTAACTTGATCTTCGCATTGTGCGGCCCCTTTAGAGCGTAGCCATGCCCGCAACGACGTCTCCCGCCGCGGCGCCGGATCGGCGCCAGCGATGGCTTTCGATTCTCGCGAAAGCGCCGGCGGACCGGCTGGAAGCGCTGTGGGCCACCCTGGGTTCGGTGCCTGCCTACACGGTCCTGAAGCGGCCGGAGATCGGCCTGGTCATGCTGCGCGGCCGCATTTCCGGCAGCGGCGATCCCTTCGCCTGCGGCGAGATGACGGTGACGCGCGCGGCGGTGCAGTTGGATAGCGGGCAGGTCGGCATCGGCTATGTCGGCGGCCGCGCGCAGCGCCATGCCGAGCTGGTGGCGGTACTGGACGCGCTTGGCCAGCTGCCGCAGTGGCAGCACCCGATCGAGGACCGCATCGTGGCACCGCTTGCCGAAGAAGCCGAGGCTCGCCGTCGCAAGCGCGCCGCCAAGGCCGCCGCCACCAAGGTGGATTTCTTCACCGTGGCGCGCGAGGGCGGATCGTGAAGGCCAAACCATGAACGATTTCGCCGGCACCCTCGCCCCAGGCCTCGCCGATCCGCCGCACGACAGTCAGCGCCTGTTCCGCGCCGTGCTGGATGCCTTCGCCCATCCGGGCAGCATCATCGGCCTGTCGCAGACTCCGGCCGCTGCGGAGCCGCTCAGCCGGGCGGCGACGGGGTTCCTGCTCACCCTGGCTGACCGCGACACGCCCCTGTGGCTGGCACCGGCGATCGACCGGGCGGCGCTGCGCGACTTCCTGTGCTTCCATACCGGCGCGCCCGTCGTCGCTCGCCGCGAAGAGGCGCGCTTCGCGGTTGCAGCGGCTGGGCCCGCGCCGTTGCTGGAGGGCCTCGCCATCGGCGCCGATTCCTACCCCGACCGGTCCGCGACCCTGATCGTCGAAGTACCGTCGCTGGGCGGCGGACGCCTCCGTTCCTGGCGCGGCCCCGGCATCGACGGCAGCACCCAGGTCGCAATTGCCGGTCTCGCCGAAACTTTCTGGAGCGAATGGGCCGCCAACCGAGCGCTCTTTCCCTGCGGCGTGGACGTGGTGTTCACCGCCGGCCTCGACCTCGTCGCCCTTCCCCGCAGCATTGCCGTGGAGACCTGATCATGTATGTCGCTGTAAAAGGCGGAGAAACGGCGATCGCCCGTTCGCTCGAACTACTCGCCGACCGACGTCGCGGCGAACGCACCATCGCCGAGGTTTCGCTGGACCAGATCGACCAGCAGCTGTCGCTCGCCGTCGACCGGGTGATGACCGAGGGCTCGTGCTACGACCGCGGCCTGGCCGCCCTGGCGATCAAGCAGGCGCGCGGCGATCTCGTCGAGGCGGTGTTCCTGCTGCGCGCCTACCGCACCACCCTGCCCCGCTTCGGCGATTCAGAGCCAATCGACACGAGCCGGATGCTGGCTGAACGCCGCATCTCGTCGACCTTCAAGGACGTGCCGGGCGGCCAGGTTCTGGGCCCGACCTTCGACTACACGCATCGGCTGCTCGACTTCGAGCTCGCGGCCAACGGCGAACGCCCGGCCGCGCCGACCGCTCCGGTCGACATGGCGCCGGTGCTGCCGCGGGTCGGCGATATCCTGCAACGCGAGGGCATGCTCGAGCCGCCGCCGGCCAGCCAAGCCGAAGTGCAGGACATCACCCGGACGCCGCTCAACCTGCCGGCCTCGCGGCCGGTGCGGTTGCAGAACCTGGCGCGGAGCGACGAGGGCTTCCTGCTGGCGCTGGGCTACTCGACCCAGCGCGGCTACGGCAATAACCATCCGTTCGTCGGTGAAATCCGCTACGGCGCCGTGCCGGTGTCCTTCGTGCCGGAAGAGCTCGGCTTTCCCATCGAGATCGCCGAGATCGACGTCACCGAGTGCGACATGGTCAACCAGTTCGCGGGCTCGCACGACGTGCCGCCGCAATTCACGCGCGGCTATGGGCTGGCCTTCGGCCATGCCGAACGCAAGGCGATGGCCATGGCGCTGGTCGATCGGGCGCTACGCGTCGACGAGCTCGGCGAAGCCGTGACGTCACCGGCCCAGGATGAAGAGTTCGTGCTGTCGCACAGCGACAGCGTGGAAGCGTCGGGCTTCGTGCAGCACCTGAAGCTGCCGCACTATGTCGACTTCCAGTCCGAGCTGGTCGTGGTGCGCACGCTGCGCGCCGAGGTGGAGGCGCGGCGCCGGCAGGCCAAGCCGGATGCCCCGCCGCTCGGCCAGGCCGCGGAGTAGCCGATGCCCGACGACCAAAGGCAAGGCGCCTCGCCCGACAGCGCCTACAACTACGCTTATCTCGACGAACAGACCAAGCGCATGATCCGGCGCGCCATCCTGAAGGCGGTGGCGGTGCCGGGCTACCAGGTGCCGTTCGGCGGCCGCGAGATGCCGCTGCCCTACGGCTGGGGCACCGGCGGCATCCAGGTGACGGCCGCGATCATCGGCCGCGACGACACCCTGAAGGTGATCGACCAGGGCGCCGACGACACGACCAACGCCGTGTCGATCCGCCGCTTCTTCGCCCGCGTCGCCGAAGTCGCCACCACCACGCGCACCGAAGAGGCGAGCATCATCCAGACGCGCCACCGCGTGCCGGAGACGCCGCTCAGAGAGGGCCAGATCTTGGTCTTCCAGGTGCCGATCCCGGAGCCGCTGCGCATGCTCGAGCCGCGCGAAGTCGAAACGCGCACCCTGCACGCGCTCTCCGAATACGGCGTCATGCAGGTGAGCCTCTACGAGAGCATCGCCCGCCACGGCCGCATCTCGAAGGCCTACAACTATCCGGTAATGGTGAACGGGCGCTATATGATGAGCCCCTCGCCGATCCCGAAGTTCGACAACCCCAAGCTCGACCGCAACCCCGCCCTGCAGCTCTACGGCGCCGGCCGCGAGAAGCGCATCTATGCCGTGCCGCCCTACACGCCGGTCAAGAGCCTCGACTTCGACGACCATCCGTTCGAGATCGAGCGCTGGGACGAGCGCTGCGCGCTGTGCGGCTCGACCGAGAGCTTCCTCGACGAGGTGATCGTCGACGACACCGGCAAGCGCATGTACGTCTGCTCCGACACCGACTACTGCGAGGAGCGGCGCAAGTGAGCGACGCACCGATCTTGAGCGCAAGGGCCGTCACCAAGCGGTTCGGCAGCCGCGTCGCCTGCCGCGACGTGAGCTTCGATCTGTGGCCGGGCGAAGTGCTGGGCGTGGTGGGCGAATCGGGCTCGGGCAAGACGACGCTGCTCAATTGCCTGGCCGGCCGGCTTGCACCCGACGCGGGATCGGTCGGCTACCAGACCGCCTCGATGGGCACAGTCGACATCCACGATCTCTCCGAGGCGCGGCGCCGGCTGCTCGCCCGTACCGAATGGGGCTTCGTCAACCAGGATGCCCGTGAGGGCCTGCGCATGGGCGTGAGCGCCGGCGCCAATATCGGCGAACGCCTGATGGCGATCGGCGCCCGCCACTACGGCAATATCCGCCAGGCCGCCAACGAATGGCTCGAGCGCGTCGAGATCGAGGCCGACCGCCTCGACGACCAGCCGACGACCTATTCCGGCGGCATGCGCCAGCGCCTGCAGATCGCGCGAAATCTGGTGAGCGAGCCGCGGCTGGTCTTCATGGACGAGCCGACCGGCGGGCTCGACGTGTCGGTGCAAGCCCGCATCCTCGACCTGCTGCGCGGCCTGGTCGACCGCTTTCATCTGTCGGCGGTGCTGGTGACGCACGATCTCGGCGTCGCGCGGCTGCTCACCCACCGGCTGATGGTCATGCAGGGCGGGCTGGTGGTCGAGGAGGGCCTCACCGACCAGGTGCTGGACGATCCCCAGCACGCCTACACCCAGATGCTCGTGGCATCGATCCTGCCGGTGTGACGCCATGAATTCCACCCTCTCCGTCCTCCAGGTCAGCGGCCTCTGCAAATCCTTCGTCATGCACGCGCAGGGCGAGCTTGCCCTGCCGGTGCTGCGCGACGCGGCGCTCGCCGTGTCGCCGGGCGAGTGCCTGGCCCTGGTCGGACCGTCGGGCGCCGGCAAGAGCACCCTGTTGCGCTCCCTCTATGGCAACTACCGTCCGCAATCGGGCTCGATCCGCGTTCAGCATCGCGGCAGCTGGGTCGAGCTGATCGGCGCCGAGCCCCGGGTGACGCTCGATGTGCGCCGCCACACGATCGGCTTCGTCAGCCAGTTCCTGCGCGTGATCCCGCGAGTCGGCGCCGTCGACGTCGTGGCCGAGCCGCTGCTGCGGCGTGGCGTGACCTTGGAGGAAGCTCGCCGACGCGCCGAGTTCCTGCTGAGTGTGCTGAACATTCCTCGGCATCTCTGGCCGCTGCCGCCTGCCACCTTCTCGGGCGGCGAACAGCAAAGGGTCAATATCGCGCGCTCGCTGATCGCCGATTATCCGGTGCTGCTGCTCGACGAGCCGACCGCCTCGCTGGACGACGCCAACCGCGACGGCGTTGTCGACCTCATTCGCCGCCGTCGCGAGGCAGGCGCCGCCATCGTCGGCATTTTCCACGACATCGCCGTGCGCGAAGCGCTCGCCACGCGCCAATACGACGTCGCCCCTATTGCCAGTCGTGTACCGGAGTAAGCGATGAGTTCCGAGACCATCTTCAGCAATGGCCGCATCGTCACCGACGATGCCGAGTTTTCGGGCACGGTGGCGGTGCGCGATAGGCGGATCCTCGAGGTAAGCCCGGGTGCGGCACGCAGTGCGGCCGACGTCGATCTCGAGGGCGATATTCTCATGCCCGGTCTGGTCGAGCTGCACACCGACAACATGGAAAAGCATTTCGCGCCCCGACCCGGCGTCGCCTGGCCAAGCCTGTCCGCCGTGATGGTGCATGATGCCCAGGTCGCCGCCGCCGGCATCACGACGGTGTTCGATTCGCTTGCCCTGGGCGATGTGCGCGGCGGGACCGACCGCATGCGCAACCGCGACCGCATGGTCGAGGCGATCTGCCACGTCGCCGACAACCGCATGACGCGCGTCGAGCATCGCCTGCATTTGCGTTGCGAGATCGTGGCCGACGATGCCGTTGAGGCCGTCGATCGCTGGATCGACCTCCCACTGGTCGGACTGCTGTCGATCAACGACCACACGCCCGGACAGCGCCAGTTCCTCGACCCCGACAAGCTCAAGATCTACTACACGAAGAAGCACGGCATGAGTGAGCAGGAGTTCCACTCCTTCACGACCGACGTCATGGCGCTGCACGCGAAGAATGCCGCGCGGCACCGTCGCGAGATCGTGGCCCGGGCGCAGGCGCGCGCCATGCCGATGGCGAGCCATGACGATGCCACCCGCGAGCATGTGCAGGAGGCGGTGCGCGACGGCATGACCATCGCCGAGTTCCCGACGACCACCGAGGCGGCGCAAGCCTCGCGCGAGGCCGGCCTGTCCATCCTGGTCGGCGCGCCCAATCTCGTCCTGGGTGGCTCGCACTCGGGCAACATCGCCGCCATGGACCTGATACGCGCCGGCCAGGCCGACATTCTCTCGTCGGACTACGTGCCGGCGAGCCTGCTCGAGGCCGTGTTCAAGCTGGCCGCGTCCGACGCCGGCATCGCCTTGCCGCAGGCGGTCAAGCTCGCCGCGCTCAATCCGGCGCGCGCCGTCGGGCTCGGCGATCGCGGCGAGATCGCGCCAGGCCGGCGCGCCGATCTGGTGCGGGTCAGGATGCTGGGCGGCGAGCCCGTCGTGCGCGCCGTATGGCGCGAAGGCGAACGCGTCGTCTGACCGGATGGCCAGCCCGCTCGTCTATGTCATGGGGCCGTCGGGCGCCGGCAAGGACTCGGTCCTCGACCGGGCGCGGGCGCTCCTGCCCGCCGGCATGCCGGTGGTGTTCGCCCATCGCTACATAACCCGGCCGGTAGAGGTCGGCGGCGAGAATCACATCGCCCTCAGCCCGGCCGAATTCGCGCTGCGTCGCGACCAGGGCCTGTTCGCCTTTCACTGGCTGGCGCACGGCAACAGTTACGGCATCGGCGCCGAGATCCATGCCTGGCGAGAAGCCGGGCTGACGGTCGTGGTCTCGGGCTCACGCGAACATTTCCTCGGCCTCGGCCATGGCGATCCCGACATGCACCCCGTCCTGATCACGGCGTCGCCAGCCAAGCTGATCGAGCGCCTGGCCAGGCGCGGACGCGAAGGCTCCGGCGCGGCCGCCGAGCGCCTGCAGCGCGGCACGGCCTACGACGTGCAGACGCCCCGGCTGGTGACGATCATCAATGACGGCCCGCTCGACGATGCGGCGGGGCTCCTCGTCAGCTTGCTCGCCACACTTCAGTGCTCACCAGGCGTCCGCCGCCGAGCCGGAAGCGCGCCAGCACGGTGAAGGGCCGGTCGGGCGCGGGCTGGCGAAAGACGCACAGGTCGCGGACCGCCAAGGGCCGGTCGAGAAAGCCGGAAAAGCGCTGGCGCAGGATCGCCACGATGGCAGCACGCTCGTCCGCATCGGCCACTCGGCCGGTGAGCGTCAGATGGAAGCGCCATTCCTCCAGCACGTAGGGATAGCCCCAGCGCTTCAGCAGCTCTTCCTGCCGCGGCGTGAGACCGGCGGTCCGCCGGCGCGCCAGCTCGGCTTCGTCGGCCGGGCGGCGGAACTCGTCGAACTCGACGACGCAGCGGTCGGCCAGATCCTGCAATTCGGGCTGCCGAGCGCCCGGAACCAGCGCGAGGAAGTTGGAGATTTCAGCCAGCACCAGCGAGGGCACCGTGATCGGCTGCTGGTTCGCCGCGAAATGGCCGACGGCGGCCAGGAAGTCGCCCTCGGTGGCGCCGTCCACGAGCGCGATCGGCGGCTTCAGGGTGCCGTGGAAGCCATAGCGGCGCGGTTCGGCCGTCAGCTCGGCCAGACGCTCCGAATCGAGACCCGACGACATCGCCACCCGCCGCGCGCGGCCGCCATTGGGGTTCCAGCCCAGCCATTGGCTCGCCGCCGCGGCCAAGCCCTCCTCCGGACGCGGCGCGTAGTACAGAGCATAGCGTGGCAGCGCTTCGTTCAAGCGACGCCGCTCCGGCGGCCGATCAGGGCAAAGCGGAGCTGGCTGGAAACCACATCGATGGCAGCCACTGTCATCAGGATCATCAGGATGATGAACGAAGATTGTTGCAATTCGAGCGTCCGGATCGCCTCCGCCAGGTGCAGCCCGATGCCGCCCGCGCCGACGATGCCGATAATGGTAGCCGACCGGGTGTTGGACTCGAAGAAATAGAGCACCTGGCTCGCAAGCACGGGAAAGACCTCGGGCAGGATGCCGAAGCGGATGCCCAGCAGGCGGCCGCCACCGGTCGAGGCGATCCCCTCCACCGGCTTGCGGTCGGCGGCCTCGATCGCCTCCGAGAAGAGCTTGCCGAAGCTTCCGAGGTCCGAGGTCATGATGGCAAGCACGCCGGCGAATGGACCGAGACCCACGACATTGATCCAGATCAGCGCCCAGATCAGGACGTCGATGCTGCGGATCGTGTCGAGCGAACGCCGTGCCAGGAAATGCAGCAGCCGCGCCGTCGTGACGTTTTTGGCGGCCAGTAGCGCCAGTGGAACGGCAAGGAATGCCGCCCCCAGGGTACCTAAGAGGCTGATCGCCACCGTCTCGACGAGCGACGACGTGTAGAGCCGCACGTGCGCCCAGCCGCCGGGATCGGGCGGCAGCATCAGGCCGACGACCCCGCCGAGCTTGAGGATGCCGCGCAGGAAGCCGCTGCCAAAAAAGCCGAACTGCGCCATGCCGAAAAGCAGGGGCACCAGGGCGAGCGCCGCCAGCATCCAGGTCCCCCGCTGCCTGCGGCTCGGCTGGCCGAAGTGATGCGGATGGCGGGCGCGGACGGCGGCGACGTCCAGGGGCGGGCGTTCGGCCATCAGTGCCGCTCCTCGAAGCCCAGCAGGCGGTGCCGGATACGGCCGGTCACGGTGTCGATCAGCGCGACGGTGATGACGATCAGGACCAGGATCGCCGACACGTCGGAATAGTAGAATTTGCGGATCGCTTCGATCAGATCCATGCCGATGCCGCCGGCGCCGACGAAGCCCAGCACGGTGGCGCTGCGCACGTTGATCTCGAAGCGCAAGAGCGCGTAGCTCACGAAGTTGGACAAGACCTGCGGCAGCGCGCCATAGCGCATGGCGG
This sequence comes from Reyranella sp., assembly GCA_051985755.1. Lineage (GTDB taxonomy): Bacteria > Pseudomonadota > Alphaproteobacteria > Reyranellales > Reyranellaceae > Reyranella. The sequence continues at coordinate 31,402 of JBPYDO010000219.1, forward strand.
CACTCCATGGCGCACCGGTGGCCAGCACGCCCTCGACGGGCTTCATGTCGATGTTCTCGATCACCTCCGCGAACAGCTTGGCGAGCGTTCCAAACGAATGGATGGCGACCGCCAGCACGCCCGCCATCGGACCGAGACCGAAGGCGATGACGAAGAGGAGCGCGTAAACCAGCTCCGGCACGGTGCGGCAGAACTCGCAGAAGCGGCGCACCAGCAGGCGGAGCCAAGGCCGCGGCGTGACATTGGCGGCGCCGGGGAACGACAGGAGGAAGGCCCCGCCGGCGCCGAGCGCCGTGCCGACATAGGCCATCAGCAGAGTCTCGCCGAGCAACCTCAGCCAGCGCCCGAGGCCCCAGTACCACTCGACCGGATTGGTCCACACCGCGGCGCCGCTGTCGAGATGAGCCAAGCGGCCGAAGTAGCTGGTGAAGTTGCCGATATTGTCGATGAGCTTCGGCAGTGACACCTCGGCCGACACCGAGGAGAGCCCGACCGCCACGGCGACGCAGGCGACGACCAGCACGGTGTGCCAGCGCCGGCTGCGCACCGACGCGTTGTACTGGGCGAGCAGCGGCCGCAGCTGCGCCTCGGGAAGTTGGACGATCGGCGACGCCACGATGCTTTCTCGGGCGAAGGAGAAGGGAGGCGGCCGAGGGGTCAACCGCCTCCCTGGCGGGCTGCCGTTAACTCTTCTGCTTGCGCAGGCTGTCGACGAACTTGATCAGCTCGATCACGCCTTCGTAGTACTTGCCGTCGACTGCCTTGAATTCGCGGTCCTTGCCGTCCGACAGCTTGTCGTAGGCCACCTTGTCCTTGGTCGGCGCCTCCTGGAACGCCTTCCAGATGGCGGCCTTCATGTCGGCCGGCAGGCTCGAGAGGTAGGCGTAGGGCGAGTTGGGGATGAGGTCGGACTTCAGGATGATGCGGAAGTCCTCCTTCTTCGCCATGCCCTTCTTCACCATGCGAGTGAGGTTCGAATCGTCGTCGGAGTTCCACCAGTCTGCCGCAACGTCGACCGTTTTCTGCTGAAGCGCGATGACGCCGTTCTCGTGGCTGCCGGTGTAGGTGACGTGCGCGAAGTAGTTCTCGGGCACGATCTTGAGCTTGTTGAGCAGGAAGCGCGGCACGTTGTTGCCCGAGGTCGAGTTGGGATCGACCAGGCCCAGGTTCTTGCCTTTGAGGTCCTCGATCGTCTTGTACGGACTGTCGGCGCGCACATAGAAGACCGAGTAATAGCCGACCGTGCCGTCGTGATTGACGGTCGTACAGAACGGCTCGACCTTCACGCCGGTGATGACGGCGCGCGAGTACGACGCAGGACCGTAGCCCGCAATGTGGATCGAACCGTTGCGCTGGCCCTCGATCACCGCGGCATAGTCGTTGGCCAGCCGCAAGGTGACCTTCACGCCGAGTTCCTTGGAGAGGTACTTCATGAAAGGCGCGAAGCGGTCCGACACGCCCGAGGCATTCTCCGCCGGAACGACGGCGAAGATCAGCTCGGGATACTTGCTCTTCCAGTCGTCGGCGGCGGCGTTGTTCGCGATGGCGGTGGTGCCGGCGGCGAAGGCGGTGGCGAGTATCGTGCGCCGCTTGAGCGTGGGAGGGGTCGGCATGTGTGGCATCTCCTTTGTCGCGAGGGTGAGGTTCAGGGCCCGGCCAGCGCCAGGCCGGGGGCAGCGCCCGGCACGAGTTCGGGCGCGCCGGCCTTGCCCAGCATGTCATCCGATTCAAGCCCGTAGAGATCGCGGGCGAGGTGGTCGGTGAGAGCCGCCGGTGCGCCGTCGAACACCAACCGCCCAGCCGCCAACCCGACCAGGCGGTCGCAGTATTTGCGGGCAAGGTCGAGGCTGTGCAGGTTGCAGATGACGGTGATGCCGAAGTGGCGGTTGATGTGCTGCAGGGCGTCCATCACCACCTGCGTGTTGCGCGGGTCGAGCGAGGCGATCGGCTCGTCGGCGAGGATGATCTCGGGCTCCTGGATCAGCGCCCGCGCTATGGCAACGCGCTGCTGCTGGCCGCCCGACAGGGTATCGGCGCGCTGACCGGACAGGCGGGCGATGTCGAGGCCCTCGAGCGCCGAGAGGCCCATCGCCTTCTCGGCATCAGTCCAGAGTTTCAAAAGCGCGCGCCAGGTCGGCATGTGAAAGGCGCGGCCCATCATCACGTTGGTCAGCACGTCCAGCCGGCCGGCCAGATTGAACTGCTGGAAGATCATGGCGCAGCGTGCGCGCCACTGGCGCAGCTCGCGGCCGTGCAAGCGGGTGATGTCGGTGTCGCCGAAGCGGATGCTGCCGGCATTGGGATCAGCCAGCCGGTTGATCATGCGCAACAGCGTCGACTTGCCCGAGCCGGACTGGCCGATCACGCCCAGCAGCTGGCCGCGCGGCACGATCAGGGAAATGCCGTCGACCGCCCGCTTGTCTCCGAACGTTTTGACGACGCCGTCCAGCCGCAACATGCAAAAACCCCGCGATGCGCCTGATTGCTGCGTAGCGGCGGCAGGCTGCAGGTGGACGACTGTTTTGTGACAGAGATGCGACGCCCGGGGACAACATCGCGCTGCCGATGCCAGGTACAAAAGATTGTGATGATCCGGGCGTTTTGCACCGCAGATTGCTGCCCTCAACCGTCGGGCGTAGGCTTGCGCCGTGGACAGTCGGTCGCGCTGACTAGCTGAAAAGGACCGATCAGCCCCTGCGCCACCAGCACGACAATCCTCCGGAGGGAGACGCTCATGACGCATGCCTCGAAAGAACACGAATTGTCGCGCCGCGGCCTGATGATGGCCGGCGGCATCAGCGCTTTGACCCTGGCGCCTAGCCTCGCATCGGCCCAGACGCCGCAGCCGAAGGCGCAGGTGGCGGCCCCGCCCACCACCATCACCAGTCCGCCGCGCGACTTCAGCCCGCGCGGCGCGCCGACGACCTATTTCAGCGACCCAGACGTCCTGACGATTGACGATTCGTTCAAGAGCCTGGCCCAGCCGAATGCTTCGATCATCCGGCTGTACAGGGGCACGCTGTGGGGCGAGGGACCGGCCTGGAACGCGCAGGGCCGCTATCTCGTCTGGAGCGACATTCCCAACAACCGGCAGATGCGCTGGATCGAGGACGATGGCCGCGTCAGCGTGTTCCGCATGCCCTCGAACAACAGCAACGGCAACTGCTTCGACTTCCAGGGCCGGCAGATCTCGTGCGAGCACCTGGCGCGCCGGGTCGTGCGCTACGAGCTCGACGGCTCGATCTCGATCCTCGCCGACAGCTATGAGGGCAAGCACCTCAACTCGCCCAATGACGTGGCGGCGCATCCCGACGGCAGCTACTGGTTCACCGATCCGCCCTACGGCGGCCAGCTCTATGAGGGCGCGCCCGATGCGCCAGGCGGCCGCACCAACCCGCAGGGCAAAGTGAAATCGACCCTGGGCCAGGAACAGGGCATGGGCATGCTGAAGCGCGAGCTGCCGACCAATTGCTACCGTGTCGATCCCGCCGGCAAGATCGAGCTGGTGATCAGCGAGGAGCAGCTCCCCGATCCCAACGGCATCTGCTTCTCGCCCGACCACAAGAAGCTCTATGTCGTCAGTACCGGCAAGGGACCGGGTGACACCGGTGCCGGCGGCAAGGGCGACGTCCATGTGTTCGACGTCGGCAAGGACAACAAAGTCAGCAACGGCAAGCGCTTCTCCGACTTCATGGTGGACGGCATCCATTGCGGGCCTGACGGCGTACGCTGCGACGTGCAGGGCAATCTGTGGTGTTCCAGCAATGCCGGCCGCAATGTCGGCTACAACGGCGTCACGATCTGGAATCCGGCAGGCAAGCTGATCGGCCGCATTCGCCTGCCCGAAGTCTGCGCCAACATCACCTTCGGCGGTCCCAAGCGGAACCGCCTGTTCATGGCGGCCAGCCAGTCGCTCTATGCGCTGTTCGTGGCGACGCAGGGGTCGGCGCCGGGCTGAAGAACTGCCGGCCGCCTGATCATCCGGTTGTTGCCTTCTTTCGGGGAGGCAACGGCCGGCATCCGGCTAGCGCGTCCTGTCGTCGATATCGCGGGCCAGCACTTCTCGCTTGCCGACGTGGTTGGCGGGGCTCACCACGCCCTCGCGCTCCATGCGTTCGACGATCCGGGCGGCGCGGTTGTAGCCGATCTGCAGGTAGCGCTGGATGAAGCTCACGCTGCACTTGCGCTCGCGGGCGACCAGGGCGATCGCCTGGTCGTAGAGCTGGTCGCTCTCGCTGTCCTCGCCCTCGCCCGGCAGGCCGAGCCCGCCGTCCTCGCCATCCGGATCGTCGGTGACCGAGTCGACATAGGCCGGCATGCCCTGGGCGCGCAGATGGCGCACCAACTCCTCGACCTCGCCGTCGCTGACGAAGGGGCCGTGTACGCGCGCGATCTTGCCGCCGCCCGCCATGTAGAGCATGTCGCCCTGGCCCAGCAGCTGCTCGCCGCCCTGCTCGCCCAGGATGGTGCGGCTGTCGATCTTGGAGGTGACCTGGAAGGAGATGCGGGTCGGGAAGTTGGCCTTGATGGTGCCGGTGATGACGTCGACCGACGGCCGTTGCGTCGCCATGATGACGTGGATGCCGGCGGCCCGCGCCATCTGTGCCAGCCGCTGCACCGCCGCCTCGATCTCCTTGCCGGCGACCAGCATCAGGTCGGCCATCTCGTCGATGATCACCACGACGAAGGGCAGCGGCGTGAGGTCGATCTCCTCATCCTCGAAAATCGGCCGCCGCGTCTCGGGATCGATGCCGGTCTGGACCTTGCGCGTCAGGGCCTGGCCCTTGCGCCGGGCCTCGGTGAGCCGCTCGTTGTAGCCCGCGATGTTGCGCACGCCCAAGGCGCTCATGGCGCGGTAACGGTCCTCCATCTCGCGCACCACCCACTTCAGCGCCACGATCGCCTTGCGCGGCTCGGTGACGACCGGCGTTAGAAGGTGCGGGATGTCCTGGTAGACGCTGAGCTCCAGCATCTTGGGATCGATCATGATGAAGCGGCAGCGATCGGGCGGCAGCCGGTAGAGCAGCGACAGGATCATGGTGTTGATCGCCACCGACTTGCCCGAGCCGGTGGTGCCGCCGATCAAGAGATGCGGCATGCGGGCGAGATCGGCGATCACCGGGTCGCCGCCGATATCCTTGCCCAGCGCCAGCGGCAGGTTGAGCCGGCTGTCCTCATAGTGGCGGGTCGAGAGCAGCTCGCGCAGGAACACCGTCTCGCGCCTGGCATTGGGCAGCTCGATGCCGATGACGTTCCGCCCGGGCACGGTAGCGACGCGGGTCGACACGGCACTCATCGAGCGCGCGATGTCGTCGGCAAGGCCAATGACGCGGCTCGACTTGGTGCCGGGCGCGGGCTCGAGCTCGTAGAGCGTCACGACAGGACCGGGCCGAACCTTCACGATCTGGCCCTTGACGCCGAAATCCTCGAGTACGGTCTCGAGCAGGCGGGCGTTCTGCTCCAGTGCCTCCTCGTCGATCTTGGTCTCGGTGGCGATGCGCGAGGGCAGCGACAGGATGTCGAGCGGCGGCAGGCGATACTCACCGCCGCCGAGATCGAGCTCGTGCTGGCCCGCCCGCGCCGCCCGCTTGCCCTGCGCGAGCGCCGCCTTGCGCGGAATGATCCTGACACCGCCCGCCGCCGGCACGGCAAGCGGCTGATCGGCCTGCAACGCATCGGGCGTGAAAGGATTGTCGTCGGCCACTTCGTCGGCGGCGACAGGCGGCGGTGCCTCGGCCTGCAGCCCGGCATTCTCTTCGGGAAGCGGAGCGGCCGCCCGCGTTGCCGCCGTTGGCCGCAGGCGGCCGAGGATCGGCTCGATCCGCAGGCCGGCCAGGCGATCGAACAACGTGCGCTCGTGCAGCGAAGCGGCCTCGGGCGAGGGTGCTTCGGGTGCGACCGGGTGCAGCCCGTGCGGCGGCGCCGGTATCTCGGGTGTCGGCCGTTCGAGGGGCGAATAGGGCGCATCGACCATCAGCGACTCGCGCGGCGGCAGCGGCGTGCCTTCGTCCGGGATATACGCCAGGCCGCCCTGGAAGCGTGCCGGATCGTATTGGCTGGCGTCGATCTCGCCCGGTATCTCGGCGTAGCCGATCTCGGGAGCCGGCGGCTCGCTCGCCTCGTCGAGCGGGTCGGGCCGGCCGCGCCACAAGCCGACGCCGGCGCGCACCAGCCAGCCGGCCCACAGGAAGGGTGCGCGCAGGATGCGGAAGATCAGCGGCAGGTCGGTGCGGTTCATGCCCAGCGCCGGGGCCATGGCGATGAAGGCGAGCGCGGCGCAGCCCGGCTCGATCAGCGCCAGGCTGCCGCCGCTCGAATGGCTCAGCACGAAGTCGCGGAAGCGGCCAACCAGGGCGAGGCCGACCAAGCCGCCGGGGCCGGCATGGGTCGCCGCACCGCCGACGTCGCCGAGGCCGATGCAGGCCGCGCTCATCATCAGGAGCGCCAGCAGCAGCAGCGACAGGCGGAGCCCGAAGAAGCCCAGATGGTGGGTCCGCACCAGCCGCACGCCCCAGGTGATCAGCGCGATCGGCACCAGGACGATGGCGAGGCCAAAGGTCTGCAGCAGGAGGTCCGAAATGTACGCGCCCGGCAGGCCCATCAGGTTGGCGGGCGACATGCCGGTGGCGTGGTTCAGCGAGGGATCGGCCGTGTTGAAGGTGAAGATCGCCATCAACAACAACACGCCCGCCGTGGCGATGGCGACGCCGACGACCTCCATCATGCGCCGGCGCAGGAAGTCGCGCCCGCCTTGCGGCAGGATCGTCGTCTTGTGCGGGACCACGGAGGAAGCGCCGATGATCGCCATGGGCTAGCGATCCGCCAGAGTTTCCGTCAGGCGCGGAGGGAACATTCGACCATCCAATGGGCCGGAGCCGGCCGGGCAACGCGACACTCCCGGCTGGAGGGGTCCGGCCGGGCTTCGTTAGACGCGTATTGTATGAAACAAATTAGTCTTTAACAACAAGGCAATAGGGGCCGTTGTTCAAGCGCTTAGTCATTCCTCCCCAGGGTCCTGGGAAAGGACGGCGCGCTACAGCGCGTTGGCGCCGGACTCTCCCGTGCGGATGCGGACAGCCAGTTCGACGCCGCTCACGAATATCTTGCCATCGCCGATCTTGCCGGTGTGAGCGGCCTTCTGGATGGCCTCGACGGCGCGTTCGACCTGGGCATCGTCGACCACGATCTCGATCTTCACCTTGGGCAAAAAGCTCACCAGATATTCAGCGCCGCGGTAAATCTCGGTCTGGCCTTTCTGCCGGCCGAAGCCCTTGACCTCGCTCACCGTGAGGCCCGAAACGCCGACACTGGTGAGCGCATCACGCACCTCGTCCAGCTTGAACGGCTTGATGATGGCGGACACGAGTTTCATGCCTTCCTCCAGCCTTTACGGCTTGGGCGACAGAGTAGCGCCCAATTGAGGCCAAGAAAAAGGCCCGGCAGCGGTCTGCCGGGCCGTCAGGGGCCGCCCGTGACCGGAAAACTGGGCGGTAGAGGGAACCTGGGAGGAGTGGGGTTCCCCAATAGAATGGCGGCTAGTGCACAGTCTCCCCATGCAGGTTGATGTCGAGGCCTTCGATTTCCTCTTCCGAGGTGACGCGCAGCCCGATCATGGCGTCGACCACCTTGAGGATCACGAAGGTGGCCACGGCGCACCACGCCATGCAGATCAGGCAGCCCCAGAGCTGGGTCAGGACCTGGCCGGCATTGCCGTCGATCAGGCCCTTCTTGCCGGCGCCGCCGACCGCCTCGACCGCAAACACGCCGGTCAGGATGGCGCCGACGAAGCCGCCGACGCCATGCACGCCGAAGGCATCGAGCGAATCGTCGTAGCCCATGGCGTGCTTGAGCCCGGTCGAGCCCCAGAAGCAGAGGATGCCGGCCGCGATGCCGATCAGCAGCGAGCCCGCCGGATTGACGAAGCCCGAGGCCGGCGTGATGGCGACGAGGCCGGCAACGGCGCCGGAGATCGCGCCCAGCACCGACGGCTTGCCGCGCGTCATCCACTCCGCAAACATCCAGGCGAGTGCCGCCGATGCAGTAGCGAACTGCGTGACCGCCATGGCCATGCCGGCATTGCCGTTTGCCGCGCCGGCCGAGCCGGCGTTGAAGCCGAACCAGCCGACCCACAGCAGCGACGCACCGATCACCGACAGCACGAGGTTGTGCGGCGCCATGTTGTCGACGCCGAAACCCCGGCGCTTGCCCAGCACCAGGGCGCAGACCAGGCCGGCCACGCCGGCGTTGATGTGCACCACGGTGCCGCCGGCGAAATCGAGCACGCCCCACTCGCCCAGGAAGCCGCCGCCCCACACCCAGTGCGCGATCGGCGCATATACGATCAGCGACCACAGGCCCATGAACCACAGCATGGCAGAGAACTTCATGCGCTCGGCGAAGGCGCCGGCGATCAGCGCCGGGGTGATGATGCCGAAGGTGAGCTGGAAGCACATATAGACCGATTCGGGGATGGTCTTGGCGAGGTCGACGGCGATCGAGTCGATGCCGAGGCCGGCCATGAAGATGCGGCTGGTGCCGCCGATCACCGTGCTGCCGCTGGTGAAGGCCAGGCTGTAGCCCAGCACCATCCAGAGCACGGTCACCAGGCAGACCACGGCGAAGCTCTGCATCACCGTCGCCAGCACGTTCTTCTTGCGCACCATGCCGCCGTAGAACAGCGCCAGGCCGGGAATGGTCATCATCAGCACCAGCGCCGTCGAGGTCAGCATCCAGGCCGTGTCGCCGGAGTCGATCTTGGGCGGCGGGTCGGCCGCCCAGGCTACGGCAGGCAGCAACGACGCCACGGCGACACCCGAGGCAAGGAGCGTGGAGCGGAGGATTCGTGTCATCTGTCTTTTTCCTGGTTGGGGATCACAGCGCGTCAGCGCCGGACTCGCCGGTGCGGATGCGGAAGGCCTGTTCGATGGGCGTGACGAAGATCTTGCCGTCGCCGATCTTGCCGGTGCCGGCCGCTTTGCGGATGGCATCGACGGTGCGCTCGACCAGGCTGTCGTCGATCACGACCTCGACCTTCACCTTGGGCAGGAAGCTCACGGCATATTCCGCGCCCCGGTAGATTTCCGTCTGGCCCTTCTGGCGGCCGAAGCCCTTCACTTCGCTGACCGTCAGGCCCTGGATCCCAAGCCCGGTCAGTGCGTCGCGCACCTCGTCGAGCTTGAACGGCTTGAAGATCGCCATCACCAGCTTCATTTCCCTGTCTCTCCCGCTGACGGCTTCGCCGTGCTTTTGTGTCTGGACACGCAAGCCGCGTGCCAGTTCGGAAAGTGCCACAGATTTTCGAAGTTTGGTCGCCGCCGCCTGTGCACAAATATCGGGCACTGGCACTGCCCGAGCGGCGCTGCCATGGTGGACAAATGGAAGATCAGCGGCTCGATCTGGCGGTCGTGGGCGCCGGCCTGAATGGCAGTCTGCTGGCGCTGGCCGCCGGCGAGGCGGGGCTCAGTACCGCCCTGATCGACCGCATGCCGCTCAGCGCCCTGACCACTGCCGGCTTCGACGGCCGCACTACGGCGATCACCTTTACCAGCCAGCGCCTGTTCCAGGCGCTCGGTCTGTGGAGCGAGCTGGCGGCCGACGCCGAACCGATCCTCGAGATCCGCATCTCCGATGCCGGCCACGACGGCCGGGCGAGCCCGCTGTTCCTCCATTTCGATCACCGCGAGGCAGCGCCCGACGAACGTTCGGCGCCACCGATGGGCTGGATCGTCGAGAACCGCCTGTTGCGCGCGGCGCTGTTGCGGCAGCTGGCCGACTGCCGGTCGGTCGAGCTGATCGCACCCGACGAAGTGGTCGACACGACGCGCGATCGGCATCGCGGCGAAATCCTGCTGAAAAGCGGACGCAGGGTCATCGCGCGCCTGGTCGCCTCGGCCGAGGGACGCTTCGGCACCTTGCGCGAGGATGCCGGCATCGGCGCCCGCGCCTGGTCGTACCACCAGATCGCCATCGTGCTGGTGGCACGGCACGAGCGGCCGCATCGCGGCGTGGCGCAGGAGAAATTCATGCCCGGCGGTCCCTTCGCCATGCTGCCGATGCGCGATGGACCGGGGGGCGAGCACCGCTCGTCGATCGTCTGGAGCGAACGCGCTCCACTCGCCAAGCGCCTGCTCGAGCTCGACGCCACGCGTTTCCAGGCCGAGTTCGCGCGCCGCTTCGGCGACCATCTCGGCAAGGTCGAGATCGTGGGGCCGCGCTGGTGGCATCCTCTGGGCCTGGTCCATGCCGAGCGCTACATCGAGGAGCGGCTGGTGCTGGTGGGCGATGCCGCGCACGGCATCCATCCCATCGCCGGCCAAGGTTACAATCTCGGCGTCCGCGACATCGCCGCCCTGGTCGAGGTGCTGATCGACGCCAAGCGGCTTGGCCTCGACCTCGGCGCCGCCGACACGCTCGAGCGCTACGCCCGCTGGCGGCGTGCCGACAACCTCACCATGGTCGCCGCGACCGACCTTCTGAACCGCCTGTTCTCCAACGACGCGAAGCCGCTGCGACTGGCCCGCGATCTCGGGTTGGGCGCCGTGCAGCGCATCCCGCCGCTGCGGCGCTTCTTCGTCCGACACGCCATGGGCCTGGTTGGCGATCTTCCCAAGCTTATACGCGGCGAACGGCCGTAACCGGCCGACTGGACTCCTGTGCCCTGCCACCCTATCTCAGGGGCCAATTTCGAGGGAATCCATGGCCCAGGCTCAAGTACCCGTTACCGTGCTGACCGGCTATCTCGGCGCCGGCAAGACGACGCTTCTCAACCGCATCCTGAGCGAGCAGCACGGCAAGAAGTACGCCGTCATCGTCAACGAGTTCGGCGAGCTCGGCGTCGACAACGACCTCGTGGTCAATGCGGACGAAGAAGTGTTCGAGATGAACAACGGCTGCATCTGCTGCACGGTGCGCGGCGATCTGATCCGCATCATCGAGGGCCTGATGAAGCGCAAACAGCGTTTCGACGGCATCCTGGTCGAGACCACGGGGCTCGCCGACCCCGGGCCGGTGGCGCAGACCTTCTTCACCGACGACGATGTGAAGGCCAAGACTCGGCTCGACGCCATCGTCACGGTCGTCGACGCCAAGCACTTCCTCGACCAGCTCGAGCAGGGCGACGAGGCGGAAGAACAGGTGGCATTCGCCGACGTGATCCTGCTCAACAAGACCGACATGGTGAGCGCCCAGGAGCTCGCGAAGGTCGAGGGCAAGATCAAGGCGATCAATCCCTACGCCCGCATCCACAGGACCGAGAAGAGCAAGGTCGGGCTCGACGCCATCCTCGACAAGGGCGCCTTCGACCTGAAGCGCATCCTGGAGTTCGAGCCGGACTTCCTGGAGCACGGGCACGATCACGACCATGAGGAGGAGGTGAAGAGTGTCAGCGTCACCGCCGAGCGGCCGGTCGATCCCGACAAGTTCCAGAAATGGATGGGTGCGCTCCTGCAGTTGCGCGGCCCCGACATCTTCCGCAGCAAGGGCATCCTGGCGATCGGCGGCGCGCCGCGGCGCTACGTCTACCAGGGCGTGCACATGATGATGGATGCCGACTGGGGCACGCCCTGGAAGGACGGCGAGAAGCGCTCCAGCAAGCTCGTCTTCATCGGTCGCAATCTCGACGGCGAGAACCTGAAGCGCGGCTTCGAAGACTGCCTGAAGTAAGCCGAGTGGCAGCGAAGCCCGATCTCGGCAACCCGGCGTGGCGCGAGGCCCTGCCGCCGTCGCGCACGCTCGCCACCGACGCACCGGTCGCCGCCTGCGCCTTCAATCGTGCCGGCAGCCATGTCGCCTTCGCCTTGGGCGACGGCGCGGTGCGGATTCTGCCGGCCGACGTCGCGGCACCGGCACCCGAGCCCACCGAACCCGTGCATGGCGGCGTGGCGCTTTCCCTGATCGGCGATCCGGCGGGCGACGGGTTCGTGAGCGGCGGCGATGACGGCCGGCTGCTGCGCATCGCGCTCGACGGCACGGCGAGCGAGGTCGCGAGCTACAGAGGCAAGTGGATCGAGCATCTCGTGGCGCATCGCGCTGGCGGCGCGATCGCGGCGGTCGTAGCCAAGAACGCCGTCGTTCTCAAGGACGGCCAGTTGCGCGAGTTCGGACCGCACCAAAGCACGGTCGCCGGCGTCGATTTCAGCAAGGATGGCGGGCGCATCGCCTGCGCCCACTATGGCGGCGTCACAATCTGGAGCCTCGGTCAGGCGCCGGCTGGCGGGGCCGTTCCGCCGCGCCGCTTCGCCTGGGCCGGCAGCCACGTCGCGCTCGCCTGGAGCACCGACGGCAAGTTCATCGCGACCGGCACGCAGGAGAACGACATCCATGTCTGGCGCCTGGCGCAGGCCACCGACATGCGCATGCAGGGCTATCCCGCCAAGGTGAAGTCGCTCTCCTGGACCGCCGACGCACGCTTTCTCTACACCTCCTCGCAGCCGGTCTTCACCGCCTGGCCCTTCGCCGGCAAGGGCCCCGAGGGCAAGCCGCCCTTGCAATTCGGCGAGGAGGGCGCCGGCCTGATCTCGGTGGTGGCGGCGCACCCGACGGCCGAATTCGTGGCCGGCGGCTACGATTCGGGCGAGCTGCAGCTCGGCGACATCAAGCAGAAGCGGTCGGTCGTGCTGAAGCTTGCCGACCAATCCCCCATCACCTGTCTCGCCTGGTCGCCCGACGGCTACAAGATCGCCGCCGGCAATGAGCGCGGCGATCTTCTGGTGATCGATCTCAGGCGATAGCTCAGCGCGGCGGTTGAGCGCGAGCGGGTGGCGGCGGGCCCTTGATCTGCGTGGGGGTAGTGGGGCCGCCGGCGGCCTGCTTGCTGTAGTGAACCGCCATGCTGCCGTAGACAAAAGTCATGGACTCCTCGGGGCCCCGATCGCCGGCGCCGCTCGCGTTGAACTTCGAGATGACAACGTCAGTAAAAACGTAGTTCACCAACTGGTTCGGATCGCCGCCGGCCTTGCGCATCTCGATCTTCACTACCTTGAAGTGCCGGCCCGAGCTCATCGCCTGCCGGAAGAAGGTCGGGCTGGCGCTATCCGTCACTCTTTTGACGGTGAACTCCTTGACTTTGGCCTTGCCGGCGCCGGCGCCGCTGGCGTGGCCACTGACAGAGGCCGGGTTGTCCGTACCGAGCGAGAACTCCTTGATCTCGAACCAATCCTTGTGGCGGTCGTCCGTCGAGTTGCCGTGCTGGCCCTCGAACCAGATGAAGGTGTCCACTGCCGCGAATGCAGTCGCTGGAATGGCCGCCAATGCCGCCGCCGCGGTCCAGGCCAAGAGGCCGAGTCGAACGTTCACGCGTACCTCCCTAGTTTGAGCCCCCGCTCAACGAATACTTTACCACGACTTGGCGGCTGGTCTTTGCTGGGAGTGCGCGCCTCCTACATTGATTCACTGATTCAGACATTAGTGCCGCGGACAGCGTCGATCACCGCCGCGGTGACGTCGGCGGTGCGCGCGGTGCCGCCGAGGTCGGGCGTGTGGAAGCGCTTGTCGGCGGTCACGCGCTCGATCGCCGCCATGAGGCGCCGGCCGGCCGGCTTCTCGCCCAGGTGCTCGAGCAGCATGACCGCCGACCAGAACGTGCCGATGGGATTGGCAATGCCCTTGCCCATGATGTCGAAGGCCGAGCCGTGGATCGGCTCGAACATCGAGGGGAAGGTCCGTTCGGGATTGAGATTTGCCGTTGGCGCGATGCCGAGCGAGCCGGCCAGCGCAGCCGCCAGATCGGACAGGATGGCGGCGTGGAGGTTGGTCGCCACGATGGTGTCCAGGCTTTGCGGCCGCATGACCATGCGCATGGTCATGGCGTCGACCAGCATCTTGTCCCAGGTCACGTCCTTGAACTCCGCCGCGATTTCGGCCGCGATCTCGTCCCACATCACCATGGCGTGGCGCTGCGCATTCGACTTGGTGACGACGGTCAGCAGCTTTCTCGGCCGCGACTGCGCCAGCCTGAAGGCGAAGCGCATGATCCGCTCGACACCCGGCCGCGTGAACATGGCGACATCCGTCGCGGTTTCCAGCGGCAGGCCGAGATGCACGCGACCGCCGACGCCGGCATACTCGCCCTCCGAATTCTCGCGCACGATCACCCAGTCGAGTTCCTTGTCCTTCACGTGGCGCAAGGGCGAGACGATACCCGGCAGGACGCGCGTCGGACGGACGTTGGCGTACTGGTCGAACGACTGGCAGATGGCGAGCCGCAGGCCCCAGAGCGTGATGTGGTCAGGAATGTCCGGATGGCCGGCCGAGCCGAACAGGATCGCGTCGTGCCTGGCGATCAAGGCGCGGCCGTTCTCCGGCATCATGCGGCCATGCTTCTTGTAGTACTCGCCGCCCCAGTCGAAATGGTCGAATTCGAAGCGGAAGCCGCCGGCACGATCGGCCAAGGCGGCCAGGACCTCGACACCCGCCGAAACGACCTCCGTGCCGATGCCGTCTCCCGGAATCGTGGCGATCTTGTAACTCTTCATCGCTGGCCCTCCCTGCCAACCAGCAGGCGATTCGACAGGAAGCACAGCGCGCCCGCAATGCCCATGGCCATCGTCATGGGCACGATGGTGCCGTCGAAGGCCTGGCCCACCACCGTGCCAAACAGGGCGCCGACGCCGAACTGCAGGACGCCAATCAGCGAGGACGCCGTGCACCGGCATGGCCGGCAGGTACATGTCGATCGAGAGCGGCGTGAAGGAGGAGAGGAGCGCCAGCAGCACCAGCAGGGCGGGCTTAAGCGTCGGTCGCGCGGCAACGGTCGGTCGCGCGGAAGCAACGGTCATTCGCGGGGTCGTCTATAGCCGATTCCCGGCATGCTATAAGCGGGCCATGGCCTCCCTGCCCGACATGACGGAAATGCAGATCCGGCGGTACGCACGGCATATCGTGCTCGCCGAGGTCGGCGGCATCGGGCAGGCCCAGCTGATCGGGGCCAAGGTGCTGGTGGTCGGCGCGGGCGGGCTGGGAGCGCCGCTGCTGCAATACCTCGCCGCGGCCGGCATCGGGACCCTGGGCATCATCGACGACGACAAGGTCGATCTCTCGAACCTGCAGCGTCAGGTGATCCATCGCACCGCCGATATCGGCGTCGCCAAGGTCGAAAGCGCGCGCCGCGCCCTTTCCGACATCAACCCCGAGGTGCGCGTGGTCATGCATCCCAGGCGCCTCGACGAGACCAACGCTTCGCAGATCATCAACGGCTACGACATCGTGGCCGACGGCTCGGACAACTTCGCCACCCGCTACCTCGTCAACGCGATCTGCTATCGATTGAAGAAGACCCTGGTTTCCGCCGCGATACTTCGTTTCGACGGCCAGATCTCGACCTACAAAGCCTGGCAAGGCGCCGGCCATCCCTGCCTGGCCTGCATCTTCCCCTCGGCGCCCTCGGAAGATGCCGTGCCGAGCTGCGCGCAGGCGGGCGTGCTGGGATCGCTCGCCGGCACCCTCGGCGCCCTGCAGGCGACCGAGGTGGTCAAGGAGATCCTGGGCGTCGGCCAATCCTTGTCGGGCCGGCTGCTGCTCTACGACGCGCTCAGCGGCACGTTCGAGACGATCGTCGTGGACAAGCAGCCCGACTGCCCGGTCTGCGGCACAGGCAAGGCATGAAGAGTCCCGAGGGCGGCGTGTCGCTAATCGTGCGCTCGGGCGCCTACGAGAGCGCGCACTATGCGCTGGCGCTGGCGAGCGCCGCCGTCGCCGTCAACAAGCCGGCGATCCTGTTCTTCACCATGGGCGGCATCCGCGCCCTCATAGGTCCGCCGCCTGGCCTCGAGGACTGGGGCCGCGATGCGCTGAACCGCGAGCGCGGCGTCGGCGATTTCGAGACCCTGCTGCAGGCCTGCGTCGAGCTTGGCGCGCGCTTCATCGTGTGCGAAATGGGCCTGCGCTCGCTCGGCATGACGCGTGCCGAGCTGCGCACCGACGTGCCGTTCACGGTCGCGGGCATCGTGACCTTGCTGGAGGAAACCAAGCCCGGCATGCACCTGTTGACGCTGTAACCCCCGGAGAGAGTTCCACTTCATGACGACCGCCTTCGACGTGCTTGGAATCGGCAACGCCATCGTCGACGTGATCAGCCATGCCGACGATGCGTTCCTCGCCAAGCACGGCCTGGTGAAGGGCAGCATGGCCCTGATCGACGAAGCGCGCGCCGAGGCGCTTTATGCGGCGATGGGCCCGGGCGTGGAGATTTCCGGCGGCTCATGCGGCAACACCGTGGCCGGCGTCGCCTCGTTCGGCGGGCGCGGCGCCTATGTCGGCAAGGTGCGCAACGACCAGCTGGGCCAGGTCTTCGCCCATGATCTGCGCACCACCGGCGTAGCCTTCGACACCGCGCCGGCGACGGACGGGCCGGCCACGGCGCGCAGTCTGATCCTGGTGACGCCCGACGCCCAGCGCACCATGAACACCTATCTGGGCGCCTGCACGCGGCTTGGCCCCGACGACATCGATCTTGCGCAGGTCGCGGCCGCCCAGGTGACCTATGTCGAAGGCTATCTGTGGGATCCGCCGGAGGCGAAGAAGGCGGTGATCAAGGCGTTCGACGCCGCCCATGCCCATCAGCGCAAAGTCTCGATCACACTGTCGGACGCCTTCTGCGTCGATCGCTACCGCGAGGAGTTCCACGGCCTGATCCGCGACAAGGTGGACATCCTGTTCGCCAACGAGGCGGAGATCAAATCGCTTTACCAGGTCGCGAAGTTCGAGGAGGCTGTCGCCGCGGTGCGCAAGGACGCCAAGATCGCGGCCCTGACGCGCAGCGAAAAGGGCTCGATCGTCGTCGCCGGCAAGGAGACGCATCAGGTGCCCGCCGCCCCGGTCACCAGGCTGGTCGATACGACCGGCGCGGGCGATCTCTACGCGGCGGGCTTCCTGTTTGGCTACACGCACGGCAGGCCGCTCGCCGAATGCGCCCGGCTGGGCGGCATCGCGGCCGCCGAAATCATCTCCCATGTCGGCGCCCGGCCAGAGAAGACGCTCAAGGACCTGATGTGAGCCTGGCACCCGCCGTCCAATCGATCTGGGCTCGTTGGCTGAGGGCGGCGTCGGTCTATCGCGACCGCCGCCAGCTCACGATCCTGCTGATGGGCTTCTCGAGCGGCATGCCGTTCCTGCTCTCGGGCTCGACGCTCACCTACTGGATGAGCACGGTCGGCGTCGACCTCACGACCATCGGCCTGTTCGCCCTGGTCGGCCTTCCCTATGCGCTGAAGTTCATCTGGGCACCGTTGGTCGATCAGATGCCGCTGCCGGTGCTCGATCGGCTGCTCGGTCGCCGGCGCAGCTGGATGCTGCTGATGCAGGTCTGCATCCTCCTGTCGACCGTGCTGCTCGGCTGGAGCGATCCCGTGCACACGCCGTGGGCGACGGCCGCTGCCGCGTTCGCCGTCGCCTTCTTCTCCGCCACGCAGGACATCGCCGTCGATGCCTATCGCATCGAGATCTTGCGCGACGACGAGCAGGGCGCGGGCTCGGCGACAACCCAGCTCGGCTATCGCATCGCGCTCTGGATCGTCGATGCCATGGTGCTGCTGCTGCCGACGATCCTGCCCTGGCCCGCCGTGCTGACGGTGATCGCGCTGCTGATCCTGGTCGGCGTGGCCACGACGCTCTACGCGGAGGAACCCAAGGCCTCTCACCGTGTCGCCCACTCGGTCGGCGACTGGCTCGGCGAAGCCGTGGTCCGGCCGTTCGCCGAGTTTTTCGCCTATCGCGGCTGGGTCGTGATCCTGCTGTTCGCGCTGCTCTACAAGTACGGCGATGCGCTGGGCGGCACCATGTCCCGACCCTTCTACAACGAGCTGGGCTTCAGCGGCCCCGAGATCTTCGGCGTCACCAAGAGCTTCGGCGTGGCCGCGACCATCCTCGGCGGGCTGGCCGGCGGCGTGCTGGTGGCGCGCTACGGCCTGTTCAAGTCGCTGTTCATCGCCGGCATTCTGCAGGCGGTCACCAACCTGCTCTTCTCGTGGCAAGCCGTGGCCGGCCACGACATCATCGTGCTGACGATCGCCATCACGGCCGACAACTTCACCGGGGCGCTGGGCGGCGTTGCCTTCATCGGCTACCTTTCCAGCCTGTGCACCGCCGGGATGGCCGGCACGCAATACGCGCTTCTCACGTCTTTGATGGCCTTCGGCCGCACCGCGCTTTCTTCGGGCGGCGGATGGCTCGCCGCGCATACCGGCTGGACCATCTTCTGGGTCCTCACGACCCTGCTGGCCATACCGGGCCTGTTGCTGCTGCTCTGGATCTGGGGCATGGCCGAAAAAGAAACCCCTCCTTCACGAAGGAAGGAGGGGCAGTAACATCGGCGACGGGGTGTCGTCCGCGCCGGGGGAACCTACCCATTCCGGAGCGGGGCGTGGGAAATGCCGGCCGGGAACGGGCAAGTGTCAATTAGCCGGGCAAGGCTACAATACCGTTACTGGTTGTGTGGAAAACCCGGCCAGAATCGGGTGTAGAAGTCCTCAGCCCTGCGCGTCCAGCGCGTAGCCCGCGGCGCGCACGGTGCGGATCAAATCGGCGTTTTGCTCGCCATTCAGCGCGATGCGCAGGCGGCGGATATGCACGTCGACGGTCCGGGCCTCGACATAGACGTCCTTGCCCCACACGGCGTCCAGGAGCTGTTCGCGTGAGAACACGCGGCCGGGATGCTCCATGAAATGCCGCAACAGGCGGAACTCGGTGGGTCCCAGGTGGACCGGCTTGCCGCCGCGGATGACGCGATGCGCCACCAGGTCCATGACGATGTCGGCGTAGCTCAGCGCCTCGTCGGCAAGCGCCGGGCGGATGCGGCGCAACACGGCGCGGATGCGGGCCACCAGTTCGGTCGGCGAGAAGGGCTTG
>JBPYDO010000220.1:0-6522 GCA_051985755.1 Reyranella sp.
GGCGCGCAATCCGTGGAACACCGAGCACCACCCCGGCGGCTCGTCCTCCGGCTCGGGTTCGGGCGTGTCGGCGGGGCTGTTCCCGATGGCACTGGGTACCGATACCGGCGGCAGCGTGCGCAATCCCGCGAGCTGCTGCGGCATCGTCGGTTTGAAGCCGACATACGGCCTGGTGTCGCGCCGCGGCGTCTTTCCGCTTTCCTTCACACTCGATCACATCGGGCCGATGACGCGCACCGTCGAGGACAATGCGCTGATGCTGTCGGCGATCGCCGGCCACGATGCGCACGATCCGGGCAGCATCGCCGCGCCCGCCGGCCACTATGGCGCCGGCCTCGAGCGCGGCGCGCGCGGTCTGCGCATCGGCTTCGTGCGGCATTTCCACGAGACCGACATGCCGGCCGAGCCTGAGGTGACGAGGGCGCTGGAGCACGCCATGCGCACCCTGCAGCTTGCCGGCGCCGACGTGCGCGACGTGCGGCTGCCGGCGCTCGGCGAGTTCGCCGCGGTGAACCGAGTCATCCTGCAAAGCGAAGCCTGGTCGATCCACGCGCCCTGGCTGCGCGAGCGTCCGGGCGACTACGGCAAGCTGGCGCGCCGCCGCCTGCTGTCGGGCGCTTTCATGTCGGCCGGCGACTACATGCTCGCCAACAAGCGGCGGCTCGAGATGATCGCCGCAGTCAATGCGGCGCTTGCTGAAGTCGACGTGCTGTTGTGCGCCAGCTCGATGGACCCGGCCTGCCGCATCGACCGTCCGGCCGACATCGACCGCACCTATCCGCGCCAGGCACGCACGCCGTTCAACGTCACCGGCCATCCGGCCCTGGCGATGATGGCAGGCCTCTCGGTCGGCGGCCTGCCGCTCTCGGTGCAGTTCGTCGGACGCTACTACGACGAGGCGACGCTGTTCCGCGTCGCCCGCGCCTGGGAGCGTGCCACCGGCACCGACGCCAAGCACCCGCCGATCGTGTGAGGCAACGCGTGAAAGACCATCCGCCGGCCTATCAGTCGAGCGCGGGCTCGGCGTTGGAGGTGGACAAGGCGTTCTACAAGCGCATCGCCGAGGCAGCCGATCGCAGGTTGGTCGAGGCCTTCACGATCCCGATCCGCAGCGGCCGCGCCTGGACGGTGCCGCAGGGCCACGTCTTCCGCATCGTCACGATCGAAGGGCCGCAGGTCGGCGATCTCAACCTCTGGAACCGGCACAATCCGCGCGAGCGGCTGTGGGCTTCGCGGACGCGCCAGCTGCAGGCGGCGCATGTCAGCGTGTTCGATCGCCTGTGGTCGACGCTCCCCTATCTGCGACCGATCGCGACCATCACCTCGGACAGCCTGAAGGACTACGGCATCGACGAGTTCGGCGGCCGCATCCACGATCTCCTGGGGACGCGCTGCGACCCCTACGTCAATCGCATGCTGACCGGCGAGGATTTCGACTTCCACTGCCATTCCAACCTGGTGCGCGCCGTGGCGCCCTATGGCCTCACCGAGCTCGACGTACACGACGTGCTGAACGTCTTCCAGTGCACGGGGCTGAACCGCGCCGACAAGTACTTCATGCGTGCCAGCCCGGCCAAGCAGGGCGACCACTTGGAATTCTTCGCCGAGATCGACCTTCTGTGCGCGCTCTCGACCTGCCCCGGCGGCGACCTCTCAGTGCCGCTGTGGGGTCCTGACGCGCAGGACCCGATCTCGGTTTGCCGGCCGCTGGGCGTCGAGGTCTACGCGCTCGATCCGTCGCTGCTGAAGGACTGGAAGCCGCCCGAAGTCGCCGCCTACAAAGGCGCGCATGGTATGCGCCTGCCAAAGCCGGCATGGGAACGCTAAATTCCTTGTCGTCCTGAGCGAAGCGAAGGACCTCATGGCATATCAACAAGTACGGCGTGTGGAAGCACCATGAGATCCTTCGCTTCGCTCAGGATGACATGAGGAGTTCTTGCGCAGCGCACCTTGCCGAGCGTCTCGGCGCGGGCAACATTTGAAGCCATGAGCAAGAAGCAGCTGCGCCTCGGCGCCTTCATGCGGCCGGTCAGCATCCATACGGCGGCCTGGCGCTATCCCGGCGGCACGCCGGATGCCAACTTCAATCTCAAGGCGCTAATCGCCTACGCCCAGACCCTGGAGCGCGGCAGGTTCGACGCCTTTTTCATGGCCGATCACCTGGCGGTGCTGAACATGCCGATGGAGGCGCTGAAGCGCTCGGCCACGGTGACCTCGTTCGATCCGCTGACGCTCCTGCCGGCTCTGGCGCAGCACACCAGGCATCTCGGCCTGATCGCCACCGCTTCGACCACGTTCGAGCCGGCCTACACCATCGCCCGCCGCTTCGCCTCGCTCGACCACATTTCCGAAGGCCGCGCCGGCTGGAATATCGTGACGACGTCCAATCCCGACGCGGCGCAGAATTTCGGCATGGACGACCAGATGGACCACGACGAGCGCTACGCGCGGGCGCGCGAGTTCTACGATGTCGTGACCGGCCTGTGGGATTCGTGGGCCGACGATGCCTTCATCCGTAATGTCGAGAGCGGCATCTATTTCGATCCCGCCAAGCTCCATGTGCTCAATCACAAGGGCAAGTACCTGAAGGTGAAGGGGCCGCTCAACGTCGCCCGACCGGTGCAGGGCTGGCCGGTGATCGTGCAGGCCGGCGCCTCCGATGCCGGCCGCCAACTCGCCGCCGAGACCGCCGAGATGGTGTTCGCCGCGGGCGGCCCGATCGCCGGGGCGCGCGAGTACTACAATGACGTGAAGAGCCGCGCGGCCAAGATCGGCCGCAATCCCGACCACATCAAGATCCTGCCCGGCGCGTTCGTGGTGATCGGCTCCTCGCTCGACGAGGCCAAGGAAAAGCGCGCCCGGCTCGACAGCCTGGTGAGCTATGAGAGCGGCATTGGCGCGCTCTCCATCGCCATCGGCCAGGATGCGCGCAAGTTCGATCCCGACGGCCCGCTGCCGGAGATTCCCGAGACCAACCAGAGCAAGAGCGGCCGCGAACGGGTGATCGCGCTCTCCAAGCGCGAGAAGCTGACGGTTCGTCAGATCGCCGGCCGCCTGGGCGGCTATGGCGGCCTCGGCATGCTGGGCACGCCCACCATGATCGCCGACCAGATGCAGGAGTGGCTGGAGACCGGGGCGAGCGACGGCTTCAACGTCATGTTCCCCTACCTGCCGGGCGGGCTGGACGATTTCGTCAACCTTGTCGTGCCCGAGCTGCAGCGCCGCGGCATCTTCCGCGACCGCTACGAGGGCAAGACCTTGCGAGAGAATCTCGGCCTGCCGCGGCCCGACAACCGCTTCTTCGCGGCGCCCGCCAAAGCGGCAGAGTAGGTCGAAGGAGCCGGGCGAACCCTGCCGTAGGGCTCCTTTAGTACGTCTTCGACAGATAATCGACGATCTTCGGGATGTCGGCCTCGTTGATCGGAGCTCCGTAGAGCTTGATCATCTTGGTGACCTCGGTCTTCCAGAAGGCCGCCTTCTTGTCTGGGCTCTGCGGCGGTTGGGTCAGTATGTAGTCGGCCGAATGGCAGGCGGCACAATTGCCCTGCGCCGCGTCGAGGTTGGGGCCGGGCTTGAAGGTCGCGGTCTCTTGCGGCAGCTCGATGGTGAGCGGCTTGGCGTTGACGGGAAGCGCGAGCGCGGTGCCGGCGGCGAAGGCGAGGCTGAGGAGAGCGAGGCATTTCATGGTCGTTCTCCTCAGGCCGCCGTTACGCGGACGGCTTCGATGACGTTGCGCATGTAGCCCGCAGGGTTCCAGGTGGCCACGGCCGGCTGCACCTTGCCGTCGTTGGCGGTGGCACGCGATTTCAGGACATAGGCGCCGGCCGGCAAGTTGACCCGCAAGGTCCATTCGCGGAACGAGTACTTGCCGAGATCCTGGCCGAGCTTGGCTTGTTTCCAGCTTTTGCCGTCGTCGGTCGAGACCGCGACATCCCTGATGCCGCTGCCGCCGTCGAAGGCGATGCCGCGCAAGTTCACCGCGCCCGCCGCCACCTTGCCGCCGTCGGCGACGCTGGTGATGAAGGAGCGCACGGTGAAGCGGCCGATCGGCCGGGTCGCCTTGGGCGCCGTGCCCGGCTCGACGCAGGCGCAGTCGTTGTCGGGAATGCGGTAGGCGGTCTTCATCCAGAAGCCATCGAATACGTGGTCGAGCACGGTGATCTCGTTCACGTGCTTTACCCAGTAGGTGCCGTAGTAGCCGGGCACGATCAGGCGCAGCGGGAAGCCGTTCAGCATCGGCAGGTCGCGGCCGTTCATCTCATAGGCCAGCATCACCTCGCCGTCATTGGCGTGGTCGAAGTCGAGCGCCTTGACGAAATCCGGCGTCTTGTCGATCACGGGTCCGTCGAGCCCGTTGAAGCTCACCTGCTTGGCGCCCTTCTTGACGTCGGCCAGCGCCAGCACGGCCTTGAGCGGCACGCCGCGCCAGCGGGCGTTGCCCATTGCGCCATTGCCCGACTGGCCGCCCGCGACGCGCGGCTCAAAGAAGGCGCGACTGTTGCCCGAGCACTGGTTGACGGCGACGAGCTCGACCGACCGCATGCGCTTGAGGTCGGCGATCTTCAGCTTCAGCGGCTTCTCGACCAGGCCTTTCACTTCGACCGTGAAGGTGTCGGGATCGATCTCGAGCGGAATGCCGGCCAGGTGATAGCGCACGAAGAAGGCGTCGTTCGGCGTGATGACGCCGTCGTTGAACACCGAAAATGGCGTCTCGAGCTGCGGCGGGCGAGCCGTCAGGCCGATCATCACCCGCTTCTGCGGATACTTGACGAGCGGCCGCACGCCGTTGCCGAAGGGCTGGTTCATGCTGTCGGCAAGCGCCGCCACCGGCGACATCGCGGCCGCAAGCGCGCCCGATCCCTTGATCAGGGTCCGTCTCTGCATCATCGGTTCCTCCCTGCCGCCTTTTGGCGGGCGTTGTGCCAATCCTATCCAACGCTCCTTTTGGGCACCAGAGCAAGCCACAGCGAAACCACGGTCGAGGCGATCGCCATGCCCTGCAGGGGGCTAAGCGGCTCGTGCAGGATGATGATGCCGCTTACCACGGCGACGATCGGCACGGCGATCGAGGCCAGGGCGGCGACCTGCGCCGGCAGGAGCTTCACCAGGAAGAACCATATGGCCATGCCGAAGGCCATGGCAATTGAACCGATATAGAGCGTCACTCCGGTTGCGAGCGGCGATGGCCAATGCGTCGGCAGGGGTTCCAGCAGCAGCGCCCCGGCGAGCATCGGCGGCAGGCAGATCACGATCTGCCACAACGTGAAGGAGAGCCCCATGCCGGGCCATGTCGTGCGCTTGACGATGAAGGTGCCGATCGCCCAGCACAGCCCTGCGAACAGCCCCCAGAACAGGCCGAGCGGCGCCGAGGCGTAGCTCTTGAAGTTGGGCGCCATCAGGGCGACGACTGCGGCGGCACCGATCAGAACCGCGGCCAGCAGCCGGCCGGTGAGGCGTTCGCCGAACACGGTGAAGCCGAGCAACGCCACCCAGAGCGGCATGGTGTAGGCCAGCACCGAGGCGTGGCCCGACGGGATGTAGAGCACGGCGAGCGACGTCGCGATATTCCAGATGCCGAGGTTCATCGCCGCCGACGCGATCAGAGGCGGCCAGCGTCCCGGCGGCACGGCAAAGCTCTCGCCGCGCGCCCAGACGATCAGCGCGAGCACCGCGCCGCCGATCGCCAGCACGAACGTGCGGAAGGTCCAGGGCGGGATCTCGTTCAAGGCGATGCGGAACAGCGGCCAGTTGAGCCCCCAAACGAAGGTGAGCACGACCAACAGCGCCAGCACCTTGGGCGACACGCGGGTCATGGTCGTTGGCCGGAGGTCGGATTTGTCCAGGCGCTGTCAGGCCTGGTGCTCTTGCGGTGCCTTGAGGAAGCAGCCGTCGATGCGCCAGCTGCCGTCGGGCAGGCGCGTCATGGGATAGACGGCGATGACCGGCCGCCCATCGGGGCCCACGACATCGACTTTCTGTGCCGGCTGGCCTTGCAAGGTCACGACCTCGCCGAAGTCGAAGCGGCGCGGGCGGTAGACCGGCTGATAGCCCTGCCGCACCATGTCCATGAAGATCCGGGCCGATCCGAACATCCGCTGGATGCCGGGAGAGGCGAGCGCGAAGGCCGCGTCGCCGTCGTCGCGGCGAAAGGCATCGACCTGGGCCTGGATGACATCGCGGATCGCCGCGCGATCGTCCGCCGACAACGATTGTGCACGAACTGATGGCGCGAGCGTCGACGCGGCGAGACCGAGCAGCAGCGACAGCAAAAGCGGAAGTCTGAGCGGCATCGGCGAAGCTTACGCCGACACCCTCAGGAGCGATAGCCGGCGCGCTGCGCTCCGCTCAGCGCTGCGCCGCGCCGAGCTGGGTCGAGCGCGGCGTCGGCGGCGCCTCGACGATGCGACGCGTAAGTCGCCCGCACGTTGTCGACCAGGTGGCCCGCGACCGAGGCCTGCGTCGTCACCTGGCTCGCCAGCGAATTGAGCTGGCCGACGCTGATCGTGATGGCGTCGAGCTTGG
>JBPYDO010000221.1:0-4848 GCA_051985755.1 Reyranella sp.
CCGGACGCCAGCGCCAGCAGGAGCTCGGCCGGCCGCTCCGGCGGCAGGTCGCGGCCTTCCTTGAAGATGTCGGCGAACCACGGCAGCCAGGTGCGGCCGTCCTCGGAGTTCAGCGAATATTCGCTCATCGCCGTGCGCACCGTGCCGGGCCCCATGGCGAACACCGCTATGCCATGCTCCTTCACCTCGTGGGCCAGGCACTCGGAAAACCGGATGAGCGCGGTCTTGCTGGTCACGTAGGCCGAGAAGTTGGGAAGCATGGCGGCGCCGCCGCCGCTCGCGATATTGACGATGCGACCGCGCTTGCGGGCGATCATTCCCGGCAGCACGCGATGGGCACAGATGATCTGGCCCAGGAGATTGACCTCGAGCGTGCGCCACCAGTCGGGCACTGTGCTGATAGCGAATGGACGCAAGGGCCCCGGCGTGCCGGCGTTGTTGACCAAGAGATCGATCGGCCCCAGGGCGCGCTCGATATCAAGGACCGCGCGGTCGACCGAGGCAGCATCGACCACGTCGGCGACAACAGCGTGGCGGCGGCTTCCCTTCGCGGCGAGCAACGCCGCCGTTTCTTCCAGTTCGCTCCTCGAGCGCGCCAGGATGGCGACGCCGTGGTCCTTTGCCGCCAGGGCCTGGGCAAAGGCGCGGCCGAGGCCCCGCCCGCCGCCGGTGACGAGGGCGACGGTCATGGCGCACTCGTCGCGGCTTTTGTCCGCTCCGTCGTGGCGAGCCAGATGCCGATGAACACCGCGATGAGACCAATGACGAGATTGAGGGTGATCGGCTCACCGACCAATTGCTGGGCGAGCAGCGCCGCGGCGATGGGATTGACCGTCATGGTGTTGGCGACCCGCGTCGGCGAGGCGCGCAGCAGGGCCATGGCCCACAGGATGAAGGCAAGCGCGCCACCCGCGATCCCGAGATAGACGCCAGCCAGCCAGTGCGCCTGGTCGAAGCCCGCGAGCACGGCGAGCCGGCCGGTCAGCAGGCCCACGATCACCAGCGCGAGCGCGCCGCTCCCCATGCTGACGCTGAGGAAGCCGAGCGCGCTCGAGCGTTGGATGTAGGGCCGCGATAGCACGGTGTAGAACGCCATGCAGAGCACGGCGGCGGTCATGATCAGCTCGCCGCGCCAGGCACCGGCCGGCGCGGTCGAGAGGCCGGAGGCAAGTGCGGCTGCGACGCCCAGGATGGCGATCGCGACACCGCTCGCCTTGCGTGCGGTGAGCGGCTCGACACCCAATGCCGCGCCCACGATCATGGTCTGCAATGGCAGGGTGCAGAGGGCGAGGCTGGCGCGCGCCGCCGTCGTGTAGCCGACGGCGATATTGTAGAAAATGAAGAACAGCCCGTAGAACGCGAGGCCGAGCAGCGCCACGGCCGGCCAGTCGGCGCGCTGCGGCCAACGCACGCGCAGGGCCAGCGCCACCGGCAGAACGCAGAGAAAGCCGATGGCCCAGCGCAGGATGGCCAAGGTCAGGGGATCGACCGTGCCCACCACCAGGTAGCGCGTCACCGCCGCGGCCGTGCCACCCAACGCGGCCGACACGATCGCGATCAGCACGCCCAGCCATTCACTCGTTGCCGCCATTGCCGCCTCCGTGCGCGCCTAAGTGCGCCCGCGGCGGCGGTCATTTCCATTACCTCATGAGTAGTTGCCCGCGGCCTCTACCTCTTCGGCTCGATCAGGTCCCAGCGGTTGCCGTAGAGATCCTCGAACACCGCGACCGTGCCATAGGGCGCGTGATCGGGCCCCCTGACGAAGGTCACCCCGCGGCTGCCGTAGTCGCGATAGTCGCGCTGGAAATCGTCGGTGTGCAGGAACAGGAACACGCGCCCGCCGGTCTGGTTGCCGACCGCCTGCTGCTGGCGCTCGTTGGAGGCCTTGGCGAGCAAGAGCGCAGTGCCACCGCCGCCCGGCGGCGCCACCACGACCCATCGCCTGCCCGGACCCTGCCGCGTATCCTGAGAGTCCTCGACCAGCGTGAAGCCGAGCTTTTGCGTGTACCAGGCGATCGCCTCGTCATAATCGGCGACGACAATCGTCACCAGGGCAATGCGCTGCTTCATGACGCGACACCCACATTGAAGGCGCGCGGCAGGATCGACACCTCGAGCGGCAGGCGGCCCACCGTCTCGCCGTCGACATCGACCAGGGTCTCGACCGCCGACTCGAAGCGGAACGAGGTGCCGCGGCTCATGCGGACCTTGGGATGATGGATGTGATCGCCGCTATAGACCTTGGGCAGCACGGTGGTGAGCATGTTGACGGCGCTGACGTCGCCCATTTCGATCAGATCGAGCACGCCGTCGTCGAATTGCGCGCCGGGCACCAGCCTCATCCCGCCGCCGCCATTCTCGGTATTGCCGACCATGGCGGTGAAGATCGGACGCGTGCCCTGGCTCACGCCGTCGATCGTGATGGCGACAGGCCGATGGCGGTAGCCCAGGGTCACCGGCGGCGTCATCAGGAGATAGGCGATGCCGCCCAGCTTCTTCAGCCAGCGCGAGCGCGAGGTGCGGTAGCTGATGGTGGCGGCGCCGCCCAGCGACACGATGAGATAGCCGAAGCGCTCGACCGGCTTGCCGTCGAGGCCGAAGCAGCGCACGCATAAAAGATCGAGCGGCCGCGCGGCTGTGCCGGCGGCCGCGTCGTAGGCTTGGGTCGGGTCCTTGAGATAGCCCAGCGCGCGGCAGAGTTCGTTCGCCGTTCCGGCCGGCACCGGACACAACACGGCATCGGCGTGCAGAAGCCGGCCTTTGCCATCGAGCAGGCCGTTCAGCGTCTCGTTCACCGTGCCGTCGCCGCCCACCGCCACGATGCGCCGCAGGCCTTCGGCGAGGGCTTGCCGCGCCAATTCGGTGGCGTGTCCCGGCGCCTTGGTGAAGCGCGGCTCGAAGGGGCCGAGCCGCCGGGCAAGCTCGGCCCGGATCGAATTCCAGCGGCGGCTGGCTCCGCCCTTGTGGGCCGCAGGATTGACGATGACGGCGGCTTTCAGCGGCTCCCCCGAGGTTGTTCCATATGCTGACAGAAACTGTCAGCAGGTAATGCTAGACTGGTTCGTGAGCCATGAAGGAGCAAGCGTGTCGCGCGCGCAACGGCTTTTGGACCTGATCCAGGTTCTGCGCCGCCACCGCCTTCCGGTGAGCGGCGCGGTGCTGGCCGAGGCGACCGGCGTGTCGCTGCGCACGCTCTATCGCGACATCGAGACCCTCAAGGCCGAGGGCGCGCATATCGACGGCGAGGCCGGCGTCGGTTTCGTGCTGCGCCCGGGCTTCATGCTGCCGCCCTTGATGTTCAGCGAGGAGGAGATCGAGGCGATCGTTCTCGGCTCGCGCTGGGTCCATCAGCGCGCCGACCGGTCGCTGGCCGATGCTGCGGCCAACGTCATGGCCAAGATCGGCGCGGTGCTGCCCAAGGACCTGCGCGACACGCTGGACGATTCGGGCCTGCTGGTGGGCGAGAGCGAGCCGCCTGCGGCGGGCGACGCGCAATTGCCCAGGATCCGCGAGGCCATCCGCAAGGAGCGCAAGATCGGCATCTCCTACCGCGACAAGGATGGCGCCGCGACCCGGCGCACCGTGTGGCCATTCGGCGTCGGCTTCTTCGAACGGACGCGCGTCGTCATGGCGTGGTGCGAGCTGCGCCAGGACTACCGCCATTTCCGCACCGACCGCATCGCCACCCTGACCGTGACCGACCGGCGCTATCCGCGCCGGCGCCAGGCGATGCTGAAGGAGTGGCGGGAGCGCGAAGGCACGCGGACCGACGCCTAATTCGCTGCTGACAGAATCTGACAGCAGGCGGGATTACATTGGGTTCCCTAAACGAGGAGAACCCAATGAGCCAGGTAAGCCGCAATTGGCTGGCGGTCGCGTCCGCCGAGCACGTCGCCATGGGCCGCAAGGCCGGCTTCATGCAGGTTTGCCACGGCAAGGCCGCGCCGCTCCGGCGCGTGCAGCCCGGCGACCGCATCGTCTACTACTCGCCCAACAGCAACTATTCGCCGAGCCATGCGGTTCGCGAAAAGGACCGGCTGCAGTCCTTCACCGCGATCGGCACCGTGAAGGCGGGCGCGCCCTATCGCGTGGATACGGACGCGCTCTTCCAGCCCTATCGCCGCGACGTCGACTGGCATGAGGCCGAGGCCGTGCCGATCGCAACCGTCCTGGGGCAGCTGGAGCTCGGCCGCGAAAAGAACTGGGGCTATCGCCTGCGCAGCGGCCTGATCGAAATCAGCGACCGCGACATGGCGACCATTGCCGAGGCGATGTTCACGGGAGCGCCGGCGTGCTGCCGGGTCATGAGCCATCCCGAAGCAGGCGATATTACAGCTGCGGCACCACTTTATCAGCAAGCAGCCTGAAGCTTTCGCGGCTCAAGGGGGCGCACATCAGGTAGTTGAGCCCGATCTCCTCCTTGAGCCGCACCACCTGCTCGACCACCGACTGGGGCGTGCCGTGCAGGATGACGCTGTCGACATAGTGCTGCGCCGGCTCCTTGCCGTCGTAGGTTCTGGGCGGCATCGCCTTGCGATGGGCATGCTGGGGGCCGGAGTAGGAATCGACGATCCATTGCGCGCCACGGCGGGCGATCGCCTCGGCTTCCGATGTCGTGGACGCCAGCGCCACCAGCCGCGCCATCGGGATGTCGCGGCCCTGATCGGAAAAGCCCGCCTCGGAGAGCTTGGCCTTGTAGTGCCGGCGTTTGTCGCCCAGTTCCCGCATCGAGGCGTGCGGGTCCATGAGAATGGAAAAGCCGCGGCCCGCCGCCCAGTCGATCGCCGGTTCTGACGTCGCGGCCATCCAGACCGGCGGATGCGGGCGCTGCAGGGGCTTGGGCAGGAG
>JBPYDO010000222.1:0-4290 GCA_051985755.1 Reyranella sp.
CTCGGGCACTGCTTCGGCGATGACCTTGATCGGCGCGAGATTGTGCGGCTGGTGCAGCGGCGCCAGCGGGACCAGGCCTTCGAGAAAGCTCAGGACCGACGGGTCGACCAGGGTCGGCTGGGCGTAGCGGGTGCCGCCATGTACCACGCGGTGCCCGACCGCTTGCACCGGCGAGTTGCCGGCGAGCTCGCGCGCCACGCCGATGATCTCCGAGGTGGCGGCCTTGTGATCGAGCTGGCCCGCCGTCCAGGCGCGCTCGACGACCTTTCGGCCGTCGGCGTTGCTCACCGAAAGCCTGGGTGCCCAGGCGATGCGCTCGACCATGCCGCGGAACATCAAGGCTCGCGGCTCCGCGGCATAGAGCGCGAACTTGATGCTCGACGAGCCCGCATTGAGGACGCCGATGCATCCGGACATCGCGGCTACCGGATGACGGCCGACGCGTCGCCGCGCCGCGCCGCCGCCATGGCGACCGCGACGGCGCAGGAGGCGAGCCGCGTCAGCAGCGAATCGGCGCGGCTGGTCAGGATAACGGGAACGCGTGCGCCCAGCACGATGCCCGCCGCATCGGCGCCGGCCAGGAACGACAGGCTCTTGGCCAGCATGTTGCCGGCCTCGAGATCGGGCACGACCAGCACGTTGGCGCGTCCGGCGACTGGCGAGACGATATGCTTGATCGATGCCGCGTCGGGGCTGATCGCATTGTCCAGCGCCAGCGGGCCGTCAAGTTGGGCGCCGGTGATCTGGCCGCGATCGGCCATCTTGCAGAGCGCCGCCGCCTCGACGGTCGACGGCACCTTGGGGTTGACGGTCTCCATGGCGCTCAGGATTGCGACGCGCACTTCCGGCGCACCCAGGGCGTGGGCGAGATCGATCGCGTTCTGCACGATGTCGATCTTGTCCTCGAGCGATGGCGCGATGTTCACGGCGGCATCGGTGATGATCAGCGCATCGGCATGGCCCGGCACGTCCATCACGAAGCAATGGCTGATGCGCCGCGCCGTGCGGATACCGGTGTCGCGCGCGACGACTGCGCCCATCAGCTCGTCGGTGTGCAGGCTGCCCTTCATCAACGCCTCGGCGCGGCCGGCGCGCACCAGCTCCACGGCCTTGGCCGCCGAGTCGTGGCTGTGCGCGGAGCCGACGATTTCCAGGGCGCTGATGTCGAGGTTGGCCTTCGCCGCGGTCTGGCGAACGCGCTCGGCCGGTCCGACGAGGATCGGCGCGATCAGCTTCTGGCGGGCACCCTCGACGGCGCTCTGCAAGAAGACATCGTCGCAAGGATGGGCAACGGCGGTCGGCACGGCCGGCAGCTGCTGCGCCCGGGCGATCAGCCGCTCGTATTTGTCGTGGCGGCGCTCGCGGACGATGACGTGCTCAGGCAACGGCCGCCTCCCGCTTCAGTGAGCCGACATCGAACAGTGCCTCGATGCGGCTCAGTCTGGCCCGCTGTTCCGCGCTCGGCGCTCCGCTCGCGCCCAGCACGCTGCGCACGACGCCAAGGGCCGCCTGCCTTTCGCCGGCATCCTTGGGCAGCAGGCCCGGCAGTGCCCGGATGGCGCGTTCCTCGTCGTGACGAACCACCAGGTACTGCTCGCGGAACGTCTTCTTGAGGTCAGCGAGATGCAGTCTCTCGGACGGCGAGCAGAGGGCGCGAATGGCTTCCAGCATGCCAAAGCCGCGCTCGTCGGCGCCGCCCTCCGGAATGCGCACGTATATGATCGAGCGGATCGCCGCTTCGCAGACGCCGCCGCTCTCGAAGACGCCCTCGAGATCGGCGCGCGCCCGGGCGGCCGTCGCCTCGCGCGCCAGATCGCGTTCGATATGGTGGTTGGGCAAGGATGTCCCGGGGCCAAGACCGACGGCCGCCTGGAGGAGAGGCGAGCCGTAGGTGGTGACGAACATCGCCTCGGTCATGGCATCGCGCGCCAGCCGGTAGCCGTCCAGCCAGGTCGAGATCCAGGTGGAGGCTGCCTGCTCCATGGCCAGCAGGGGATTGTCCTTTGACACGGGCTTGCGTTCGGCGCGCACGGCCTCGGCCATGTCCTTGACCGGCGTCATCAGCGGGTTGCGGTCGGAGAACATTGCGAACCGCATGCGATTGGGATGCATGTCGCGCGAGGCCTCGGCCGCCTGGTCGTTGGCAAGCGACTGCACCCAGGGCTGGGCGAGGGTGCGATAGAGGCCGAGATTGACGTCCGACACGCGCGCCGCCGTGGCGAACCGCCGCTCGTCCGCCGCGTCGTTGCCGCCGAAGGCGCGAATGTCGGCCAGCGTGCGCGCCTGCAGCTTGAAGAGATAGCGGCCGTGGATCAGCTGGACGTTCTCCGTGTTGGCGTCGACCTCGGTGATCACCGCCTCGTAGAGGCCGGGCGGCATGAGGTCGATCATGTCCATGCAGTCCGTGAACTCGGCGTGCTCGCGGGTGGCCACCTTGCCCGAGACGAAGATGCCGAGATGGCCGATCGTCTGGTGCGTGCAGTAGACGATGGTCTGGCCGTTGGCGACGATCTGGTCCTCGTGGTCATAGAGATCGAGGATCCAGTCCAGCGCCTGCTGCGGCGGCGTGATGTTGTCGCCCCACGAGCAGAAGACCACGATCGGCGACTTGATGTTTCGCAGGTCGATGCGCAAGCCGTCGCTGGTGCGGATGCCACCGCTGGCGAGCTTGTTGCCGACAAAGAGATTGTCGGCGATCCACTGCATTTCGCCGGCATTCAGCAGCACCGGGCTGCCCCACCAGGTCTCGAAGTCGAGGAAGCGCTTGGCCTCGGTGTCGACTTTGGAATAGACGCCGTAAATCTTCTCGAAATAGGTGTTGGCCGGGTTGAGCGATTCGAAGTTGGCCACCAGGTTGGCGCCATCGAAGATGCCTTTGCCAGTGTCGCCCGCCAGGGCGGTGAGCCAGGTGCCGCCCAGCACGCCACCGAGATAGCGCAGGGGATTCTTGCCGCGTACGCCCGCCCAGTAGGAGAGCGGTGACCCCGCCAGCACCAAAGGCCCGACGAGATCGGGTCGGAGCGCCGCCATCATCATGATCTGCCAGCCGGCCTGGCAGTTGGCAATGATCGCTGGCCTTCCTTCGGCTTGGGGATGCAGCGAGACGACCTTTTCAACGAACTGCGCTTCGGCGATGCAGACGTCCTCGACCGTCTGTCCCGGCACCGGGTTGGGCAGGAAGCCGATGAAATAGCAGGGATGGCCGGCGGCAAGCGCCACGCCGATCTCGCTGTCCTGCTTCATGCCGCCGATGCCCGGGCCGTGCCCGGCGCGCGGGTCGACGACGATGAACGGTCGCCGGGTCGGGTCGTCGGTCGCGGCGACGGGCGGGAAGATGCGGACGAGGACGTAGTTGACGGGCCGTTGCAGGGTTCGGCCGTCCATCACCAGTTCGCCTTTGAAACTGAGCACGTGGGGCGCATTTTGCGCGCTGTGCTCGAGGTAGATGTTGCCGCGCTCGCGCAGCACATCGAGCGACAGCAACCAGCGCTGCCACGCGTCGGTCCAGTATTCGCTGATGAAGTCGGGATTGTTCGAAGCAGACATCGGGTCCTCCATATGTCGCGTCGCCAGCCCAGTGGTGTCGAATTTCACCTCATTAGGGTTACACAGTTTTGACGCCCCTTCCGCCCTCGCAGGGCGAGGGCACCTCCCCGAAGACGGGGCAGGGACTCACCCCCAGCTCAGAGTCACCACGACGTCGCCCGGCATGCCGCCGGGAAACTCGAGGATCTGGTAGTGGATGTGATAGCCCTCCGGCTTCAATCGCCGCTGCCAGAACTCGAAGAGCTCCTTAGGAATGCCGGTCAGCGTCCCCTCCCAACCCTCCTCGTGCTGGTTGATGGCGCGACCGTTGTCCGTGCAGATGTGATTGGGGAAACGCAGCACCTGCACCGCGGTGAGCCCGTTCTCGACGGCGCGATTGATGATGGACGTGGCCTTTTCGATCACTTCATCGTCGCTGAGCCCTGATGGCTTGCTGAGCCGGTCCATCAGCGCCTTTTTCTCCGCCTCGGCCGCGTCGTGGGCGCGTTTGGCGGCAGTCGCCTTCTCGCCCTCGGCGGCGGCGATCTTGGCCTGCAGTTCCTTGACGCTCAGCAGCTTGGTCATGTTGCCCTCCCTCTTCACGGCGGGTCGCGGGTCAGTACTTCTCCTCGACGTAACGGCGGCCCTTGAGCGCGGCGCTGTCGTCGTAGGCCTTCTTGTCGGAGCGCTTGGGCAGGCCAACATCCTCGCGATCGATTTTCTTGTAGGGAATCCGCGCCAGGATATGCGCGATGCAGTTCAGCC
>JBPYDO010000223.1:0-13175 GCA_051985755.1 Reyranella sp.
GTCGGGCCGCTGGCGGCGGAATTCGCGCATGGCGCGCGCCACCAGCGGGTGGAAGGGCGCCGAGGTGGTGAAGCCGACGGCGATGCGGCCGATCTCGCCGCGCGCCGTGCGCCCGGCGCGCACCGCCGCGTGCGCGACGCGGGCCAGGCTCGTCTCGGCGTCGGCCAGGAAGGAGCGCCCGGCGTCGGTCAGGCGGACACCGCGCGGATGGCGCTCGAACAGGGCGACGCCCAGCTCGCGCTCGAGCGCACGGATCTGCTGGGAAAGCGGCGGCTGCTGGATGTGCAGCTTCTCGGCCGCCCGGGTCACGTGGCCCTCGTGGGCGACGGCGACGAAATAGCGGAGATGGCGCAGTTCCATGGGAGGTTCGGTCCGTGATTGCCTTTCGTTGCAACATACCGAAAGAGTATCACGTTGGCACTTAGCATATATTTGAACACTGGATACACGGCCCCTAGCTTGCCGGCATGACGGCATTGACGTTGGCAGGCCTGGCCCTGCTCATGATTGGCACGGCGCTCCTCTCCGGCGTCTTCGGCATGGCGGGCGGCTTGATCCTGATCGGCGTGCTGCTGGTCACCTTTCCGCTGCCGCAGGCCATGGTGCTGCATGCGGTGACGCAGATGGCCTCCAACGGTTGGCGGACCGCCCTGTGGTGGCGGCACGTCGTGTGGCGCAACGTCGGCGTTTACGTGGCAGGCTGCCTGGTCTCGGTCGGGCTGTGGTCGCTCACCCTCTATGTGCCCGACAAGGCGGTGGCGCTCCTGATGCTCGGCCTGTCGCCCTTCGTCATACGCGCCATCCCCGAGACGATCCTGCCGCGCAGCTTCGGGCCGGCGCAGGTGGCGGCGACCGGGTTGGTCTCGATGATGCTGATGCTGCTGACCGGCGTCACCGGACCGCTGCTGGACACGATGTTCCTGCGCTCGCCGCTCGAGCGGAAGCAGATCATCGCCACCAAGGCGGCCTGCCAGGTGTTCGGCCACGGCTTCAAACTCTTCTATTTCGGCGCGCTGATCGCGGGTGCGGGCGAGATCGAGGGCTGGTTCCTGGGCGTGGCCGTCGCCGCGTCGGTGATCGGCACCTCGCTCGGCAAGTTCCTGCTGGAGCGGCTGAGCGATCGGCAGTTCCGCACTTGGTCGAACCGGCTGATCACCACGCTCGCCAGCTACTACGTGGGCTACGGCTTGGTTCTGCTGACGGGCATCGCCTAAGATGATGCGTGGCCAAGCAGTACGAAGTGCCGGCGGGCTTTCATGAGCTCAAGGAAGCGGTCGGCTTCGCCGCGGCCAACGGGCCGTGGTTCGAGAAGCGCGAGGCCGGCCGCGCCATCCGCGGCTTTCGTCCGGGACCGCAGCACGCCAATGCGCTGGGCATCGTGCATGGCGGCATGCTGGCGGCCTTCCTCGATTCGGCCATGGGCACGGCGGTGTGGCACGGGCTCCAGCGCCGCTCGGTGACCTTGCGGCTTTCCATCGATTATCTCGGGCCGGCCCGCGTCGGCGACTGGCTGCAGGCCGAAGGCGAGGTGATGGGGCACGACGAGCACGTGGCGCAGGTGCGGGGCCGGCTCTACGGCCCGCGCCACGAGGTGCTGGCGGGCCTTGGCACCTTCGCGCTGCTCAGCCGCCAGCGGACGCCTAACGTGCGCTAAAGTGTCGTGCCGAAGTCGCGGGTGAGCGCGCGGCGGCCTTGGTCGGTGAGCCGCACGGTGCGGCCGCGGCGCAGGCGCTCGGTCCAGCCGCGCTTGAAGAAGGTATCGGCGATGGCTGCCCCCAGCGCACCCGAGATGTGCGGCCGCCGCTCGCTCCAGTCGAGGCACTGGCGGGCGAAGTGCCGTCCGCCCTTGCGGGCGCCGGCGATGTCGACGCCGAGCCGCTCGCAGAACAGTTCGCCCGAGGGCGTCAGCGTCCAGTCGCGCTGGCCCTTGGGCTCGAGATGGCCGTGTTGGGTGAGGGAATCGGTGACCGCCATGCCGATCTGGCCCGCGAGATGGTCGTAGCAGGTACGGCAGAAGCGCAGGTCGGGGTCGCGCCGCCAGGCGGCGCTCTTCGACGCGGGCTCGGCGCGCTCGCCGGCCAGCGCCATCAGCGATTCCATGGCATGTGCCACGTCGCCCGAGGCGAGACGATAGAAGCGGTTGCGGCCCTGCGCGCGGGCGACCAGCAGATTGGCCTCGACCATGCGGGCAAGATGGCCCGACGCGGTCTGCGCCGTGACGCCGGCCGTGTGGGCGAGGTCGGAGGCGGTGTGGGCGCGGCCATCCATCAAAAGCTGCAGCATGGAGGCGCGCGCCGGATCGCCCATCAGGGCGGCCACTTCGGAAAGGGCATTAACGGTGATCATGCGGCCGAATCTAGGGGTCGGCCGTTGCGCCCGCTAGGTCCAATAGTTCGGCCGTAGCCGAATTATTCCCGGGCGCGCTCCAGGCAGGAGAGCGCCTCGGCGTGGCTGATCTGGCGCCATTCGCCGTAGTGCTGGGCGAGCGGCCCGACCTCGGGCACGCGGCGCAGGGTCACGATCCGGTCGGCGAATGGCGCCAGGCGGGCGAGTCCCGGTTCCGACGCCACGGGCGCCGCGACCACGACGCTGCGGGCGCCGGCATCGCGCAGCAGCCGGACGGCGCCGGCGGCGGCGTGGCCCGAGGTGATCGTCTGGTCGACCACGATCGCGGTGCGTCCGGCCGGCGAGAAGGGCCGGCCGCGGCCGCGATAGAGCGCGAGGCGCTTGGCGATTTCGTCGACCGCCTCTTCCAGCGCGGCATCGAGCCAGTCGCGCGACACCGTCACGTCGCTTTCCATGCGGATGGTCGGCGGCTTGCCTTCGAGCACAGTCGCCAGGAGGCGCCCGGGCTCGCCGGCCTTCCGCACGGTGCGCACCAGGGCGACGTCGAGCGGGGCGCCGAGATGCTGCGCCACTTCGTAGGCCACCGGCACGCCGCAGCGCGGCAGGCCGAACACGACAGGATGATGGTCGGCCAACGAGGCCAGCTCTTCGGCCAGGAGTTTGCCGGCAGCCGTGCGATCGGCGAAGGGCGGGTTGGTCATGGTCACCGCCATTTCGGATTGGCGATGGCGATCTTGTCGGCGACCGTCGCCTCGAGATGCGCCATCAGCTGGGAGTCGCTCTCGTCGCGCTGGCCGGCGCGCAACTGGTGCGCCAGCTCGCGGTTCAGGTCCTTCAGCCCGCCGGAATGGCCGAGCAGCTCCTGCAGTCGCGCCAGCTCGCGGGCGTCGGCGGCCGATCCAAGTCGCGCCTCGCGCTCGAGGATGGCAAGCGAGTTGGCCGCCACCCGCATCTGGAAAGCAAGGCGCGGATCGCTGCGATCGAGCGCCGGCGTCGCTTCCTCGCGCAGGAAGTCGGCGATGGCACTCAGGAGTTCGGCGGCGGTTGGGCGATCCTGGGCGATGTCAGCCTCCGCTCTTCAGGAGTTGCAGCAGATCGACTTCGGTCTCGACGGCGCGCCGGCCGATCGAGGCGAGCTCCACCGACTTCTGCGCTCCCGACAGGTGCTTGTGGGCCTGCGTATGGCAGATAATGCCCCAACGCGCCGTGCCGAACACCTCCCACCAGTGCGCCCGCACCGGGTCCACCTTGCGGCCGCCGGCGCGCTCGTAGGCCAGCCACATCTCCTCGCGCCGGCCGAAGCCGCCGGCCGGCTTGTCGATTGCGCCGAACCGCCAGCTCTTGACGCATAGCCAGCCGAGATCCTCGACCGGATCGCCGAGGTGTGCGCCTTCCCAGTCGAGGATGGCCGTCACACCGCTTTCGTCGGCAAGATAATTTCCGGTGCGGTAGTCGCCATGCACCAGCACCGGTTCGCTGGCCGGGGCGGGCCTGCGCCGGTCGAGCCAGCTCAGCGCCAGTTCGAATACCGGCTGCGGCTCGCCCAGTGCGTCCAGCACCTGGCGCAGCCCGGCGATATGGTCCGCCGCCTGGCGATGGGCGAGCGGCGGCAGGCTCGCGCGGTCGACGGCGTGGATGCGGGCCAGGATCTCGCCCAGCTGGGCCGCGATTTTCTGGCGTGCCACCGCATAGGGCGGATCGCGCAACAGCTTGCGCGCGATCGCCGTGCCGGCGATCCGGCGCATGACATAGGCCTCGCCCAGCCCGTCCTCGGGCAAGAGCTCGAACAGCACTTCCGGCGCCCGCACCCCGGCCTGGAAGGCCGCCCGCATCACGCGGAACTCGGTGGCGCGGTCGAGCGATGCGGATTTTTCGCGCTCGCCTTTGGCGGCAATGGGCGGATCGCGGCGCAGGATCAGCTCGTGGCGCTGCCCCGCGACCATGGCGTCGAAGCTCCAGGTCTGGCGCGAGGCGCCGCCCGATTGTTGGCCGAGCCCCTCGATCGTGACGGCGCCGCCGAAATGCCGGCCGGCCGCGCGGGCCAATCCCGCCGCCACCAGATCGCTTTCGGCCGCCGTGTGAACGGTCATTCAGCGGACTGTGGCATAGGCGTCGGAGCGTGGTAAGAGGGCCGCGCCCGAACGGGGGCGATGCGCGATCACAAGGGGAGAAAGAGCAACGTGAGCGAGAGGTTCGAGGCCATGAACGGTCTCTATTTGGAAGATCTGGAAGTCGGCCAATCGGCCATGTTCGGTCGTACTGTGTCCGACGCCGATATCGTGGCCTTCGCCGGCGTCTCGGGCGACACCAACCCCATCCACCTGCATGACGGCTTCGCCCGTAGCACGCGCTTCGGCCAGCGTATCGCCCACGGCATGCTGAGCGGCAGCTACATTTCGACCGTGATCGGCACCAAGTTGCCCGGTCCGGGCGCGGTCTACGTCTCGCAGACCATGAACTTCATGGCGCCGGTGATCATCGGCGACACCGTCACCGCCGTCGCCACCGTGACGGCGATCGACGAGAAGCGCCGCAGGGTCACGCTGAAGACGCAGTGCCTGAATGGCGACAGGGTGGTGATCGACGGCGAGGCCGTCGTGCTGGTGCCGCGCCGCGTCGCGGCATGATCGCGGTCTTCGACCATTGGCTGAAGACGCCGCCCGGCGCCAAGGGCGGGGCGGTGGCGCTGGGCAATTTCGACGGCGTGCATTGCGGCCACAAGGCGCTGCTCGAGCTCACCGCCCAGCATGCGCGCGCGCTCGGCGGACCGCTCGCCGTGCTGACCTTCGAGCCGCATCCGCGGCGCTTCTTCGTGCCCGACACCGCGCCCTTCCGCCTCACTTTGCCGCCCGCCAAGGTGCGGCTGCTGGGCGAGACGGGCGTGCGGGCCGTGCTGGCACAGCGCTTCGACCAGGCCTTCGCTGCGCTGTCGGCCGACGCCTTCGTCGACGAGGTGTTGCTGGCGGGGCTGGGCGCCCGCCACGTCGTCTGCGGCTATGACTTCACCTTCGGCGCGCGCCGCAGCGGCAATGTCGAGCGGCTGCGCCAGATGGGTGAGGCGCGCGGGATGGGCGTCACCGTGCTCGATCCGGTGATGCGTGAGGGCGAGATCTATTCCTCGACCCGCATCCGCGAGGCGTTGCGGGCAGGCTGGCCCACCGAAGCGGCCGAGCTCTTGGGCTATCCCTGGGAGATCGAGGGCACGGTCGAGCAAGGCGACAGGCGCGGCCGCACCATCGGCTTTCCCACCGCCAACGTGGCCCTGGGCGAGCATCTCAGGCCGCGCTTTGGCGTCTATGCCGTGCGCGTGCTGGTGGTGGGCGAGGAAAGCAAGGGATGGCGCGAGGCGGTCGCCAATCTCGGCCGCCGTCCGACCGTCGGCAAACTGCAGGAGAATTTCGAAGTCCACCTGTTCGACTTCGACGGCGACCTCTACGGCAAGACCTTGCGCGTGGCGCTGGTCGATTTCATCCGGCCGGAGATGAAGTTTGCGGGCCTCGAGCCGCTCAAGGCGCAGATCGCGGCGGACGCGGCGACGGCGCGAGCGATCCTGGCACGCAGCGCGTGATCGCCTGGCTGCTGGATCTCGCGGCTCTCGCCGTGATCGCGGCCACCGCGGCTTCCTATACAGGCAATTGGCGGCTGGGGCTGTTCGCGCATTTCCGGCCGCATCTCGGGGCAGCGGCGCTCGCAGTGGCGATCCTCGCATTGGCACTGAGGGTGCCTTATTGCCGGGCGCTGGCGCTTGTCCTGCTGACCGTCGCGGCGCTGAACTTCTGCGCGCTCAGGCACGCAATGCCGCGCGCGCGGCGCAGGATTCCCGACGCAGCCCCCAGGCTGCGCATCGCCTTCACCAATCTCTTTCTCGACAACAAGCAGCATCGCCGCACGATCGACTGGGTGCGAGCCGAGAAGCCTGACCTCTTTGTCGCCTGCGAAGCCTACGATCCCTGGCCTCGCGAATTGGCGGCGCTCTCCGACCGCTATCCCTTCGCCATGGGCGCGGCTCTGGGCGACATTGTGATCTTCTCGCGCTGGCCGTCGGTGCGAACCCGGCATGCGCTCAAGGGCTGGAATGGCAACGCGCTCGTGCTGGAGATCGAGAGCGAACACGGTCCGCTCGAGGTGATCGCCCTGCACACCATGGTGCCGTGGCGCGAAGATCCGGGGCGGGGTGGCTACAACCTGGTGGCCCAGCTGACCGAGTTGATTGAGGGACGCGCGGGCGACTTGATCGTGGTCGGCGACTTCAATGCAACGCCGTGGAGCGCCCCGATGCGCCGGCTGGTCGAGCGTACCGGCCTCGCCTTTGGACCCGGCAGCTGGCGTGGCAGCTTTCCCGATTGGCTGCCGAACTGGATGGGCCTGCCAATCGATCTGGCGCTGGCTCGCGGCGCCTGGCAGGTGGCCTCGCGGCGCCTCGGTCCACGGCTCGGATCCGACCATTGGCCGGTAATCTTCGAGGTCGTGCGGCTAAAAGACCGCGAATCCCCTCGCCTTGACCCATCCCAGCCCCATCCCTAGATTGCCGGCCCCATGGTGATAAGGGCCCTTCGGGAGCGAATTAGCCGCCCGGTCCGCTGAAAGCGGCCGGGTCTTGTGACTCCCGTTATGCGCGCCGGCCCATCGTCCGCCGCCGTGCCCTCTGCCCGAATCCAGCGAGTTCCTCGTGACAACCGACTATAAATCCAGCGTCTTCCTGCCCAAGACCGACTTCCCCATGCGCGGCGGCCTTCCCAAGAAGGAGCCCGAGCTGCTGCGGCACTGGGCCGACATGAAACTGTTCGAGCGGCTGTGCGCCGACAGCGCCGCTCGGCCGAAGTTCGTGCTGCATGACGGCCCGCCCTACGCCAACGGCAACCTCCATATCGGCACGGCGCTGAACAAGATCCTGAAGGACCTGGTGAGTCGCAGCCAGCAGATGCTCGGCAAGAACTCGCACTATGTGCCGGGCTGGGACTGCCACGGGCTGCCGATCGAATGGAAGATCGAGGAGGAGTACCGCGCCAGGAAGAAGGACAAGGACCAGGTCCCGGTCGGCGAGTTCCGCCGCGAGTGCCGCGCCTTCGCCGAGCACTGGATCGAGGTGCAGCGCGAGGAGTTCAAGCGCCTGGGCGTGGTCGGCGACTGGGACAACTACTACTCGACGATGAAGTTCGAATCCGAGGCGGTGATCGCGGCCGAGCTCGGCAAGTTCCTGATGAACGGTGGGCTCTACAAGGGCTCCAAGGCGGTGCTGTGGAGCGTGGTCGAGAAGACGGCGCTGGCCGAGGCCGAGATCGAGTATCACGACCACACCTCCGACACGATCCATGCCCGCTTTCCGGTCCTGCGCTCCAAGGGCGGCGGGCTCGACGGCGCCTCGATCGTGATCTGGACGACGACGCCCTGGACCATCCCCGGCAACCGCGCGTTGGCCTTCGGACCCTCGATCGCCTACGCGCTGGTCGAGGTCGCGGCGCTGGGCGAAGGCAGCCGCGCCAAAGTGGGCGAGAAGCTGGTGCTCGCGAAGGAGCTGGTGGGGGCGGTGGCCGAGGCGGCGAAGTTCACGCCGCGGCTGCTGCGCGACGTCGACGTCGCGGAGTTCGACGGCCTGATCGCCACCCACCCGCTGCGCGGCCAGGGCTACGACTTCGATGTCCGCCTGCTGCCCGGCAGCTTCGTCACGGCGGACGCGGGCTCGGGCTTCGTGCACATCGCGCCGGGCCACGGCGCCGACGACTATGAGCTGGGCGTCGCCCATGGCGTGGAAGTACCCGATACCGTGGCCGAGGACGGCAGCTACTACCCGCATGTGCCGCTGTTCGCCGGCCTGGCCGTCTACACGCCGGCCGGCAAGCGAGGCTCGGCCAATCGCGCCGTCACCGAGGCGCTCGACAAGGCGGGCGCGCTGCTCGCCAGCGGGCGCATCACGCACAGCTACCCGCATTCCTGGCGGTCGAAGGCGCCGGTGATCTTCCGCAACGCGCCGCAATGGTTCATCGCCATGGACAAGCCGATCGCCGAAATCGGCGGCACCTTGCGCGAGAAGGCGCTGGCGGCGATCGACGCCACCCGCTTCGTGCCGCTGGCCGGATACAACCGGCTGCGCAGCATGATCGAGGCGCGGCCCGACTGGTGCGTGTCGCGCCAGCGCGCCTGGGGCGTGCCGATCACGGTGTTCGTCAACAAGCAGACCGGCGAGCCGTTGCGCGATCCCGAGGTGATGACGCGCGTCGTCGAGGCATTCAAGGCGGAGGGCGCCGACGTGTGGTTCGAGAGCCCGCCCGAGCGCTTCCTTGGCAACAAGTACAAGGCCGGCGACTTCGACCAGGTGAAGGACATCCTCGACGTGTGGTTCGACTCAGGCTCGACGCACGCCTTCACCCTGGAAGGCAATCCGCAGCTGAAATGGCCGGCCGACCTCTATCTCGAAGGCTCCGACCAGCATCGTGGCTGGTTCCATTCATCGCTGCTCGAGAGCTGCGGCACGCGCGGCCACGCACCCTATAATGCGGTGCTGACGCACGGCTTCACGCTCGACGAGCAGGGCCGCAAGATGTCGAAGTCGCTGGGCAACGTGACTGCGCCACAGGAAGTCTGCGACCAGTACGGCGCCGATATCCTCCGCCTCTGGGTGGTCGGCACCGACTACACCGAGGACCAGCGCATCGGCCCGGAGATCCTGAAGCACCAGGCCGAGGCCTATCGCCGCCTGCGCAACACCTTGCGCTACCTGCTGGGCAGCCTCGACGGCTTCTCGTCCGCCGAGAAGGTGGACCATGCCCAGTTGCCCGAGCTGGAGCGCTGGGTGCTGCATCGGCTCGCCGAGCTCGACGCTCTGTTCCGGCCGGCCGTCGACGACTTCGATTTCCATCGGATCGCGACCGAGCTGCACGCTTTCTGCACCTCCGATCTCTCGGCCTTCTATTTCGATGTCCGCAAGGACGCGATCTACTGCGACGCAGCGGCGGCGCCGCGCCGGCGCGCGGCGCGCACGGTGATGGCGGAACTCTTCTCCTTCCTGACGGCCTGGCTCGCCCCCATCACCTGCTTCACCGCCGAAGAGGCCTGGCTGGCGCGGCCCGAGGGCGTGCCTGACGGCCAGACCGAAAGCGTGCATCTCAGGCTCTATCCGGCGATCCCGGCCAGCTGGCTCGACCCGGCGCTGGGCGAGAAGTGGAAGACGGTGCGCGCTCTGCGCCGCGTCGTCACCGGCGCGCTCGAGCTCGAGCGCGCCGAAAAGCGCATCGGTTCCAGCCTGCAGGCGGCGCCTGCGGTCCATGCGACGCCGGAGTACATCGCGGCCCTCAATGGCCTCGATCTCGGCGAGATCTGCATCACTTCGGGCG
The DNA here is from genome assembly GCA_051985755.1 of Reyranella sp. Taxonomy (GTDB): domain Bacteria; phylum Pseudomonadota; class Alphaproteobacteria; order Reyranellales; family Reyranellaceae; genus Reyranella. Next base: position 9,678 of record JBPYDO010000223.1, read on the forward strand.
GCCAACTGGTCGGCGGGCCGGCGCCGGCCGGCGCTTTCAGCCTGCCGGAAGTCGCCGGCGTCGCGGTGGTGCCGACCCTGGCGCATGGCGAGAAATGCGCCCGCTGTTGGCAGGTCCTCGAGGAGGTCGGCAAATCGCCCAAACATCCCCTGATCTGCCGACGCTGCGAAGCGGCTGTGGGCGGATGACCAACGGCGTCACACCATGAGACGGATCGATCGACAGGCCATGCTGCTGGTTGCCGCAACGATCGTAGTCGACCAGATCGCGAAGCAGGTGCTGTTGCACTATCTGCAGGCTGCGGGCGCCATCGTGCCCATCGTCGAGGGCCTGTTCCGGCTGGTCATCGTGTGGAACCGGGGAGTCAGTTTCGGGTTGATGAGCGGCGACCGCGCGCTGCCGCCCTGGGTCCTGTCAGGCGTCGCCGTGGCCGTCTGCATCGGCTTGTTCATCTGGCTGCGACGAACCGACCGATCCCTCATCGGATGGGGCATCGGCCTTGTCATGGGGGGCGCCATCGGTAATGTTATCGACCGCGCGCGCTGGGGAGCGGTTTTCGATTTCGCCGATTTCCACGTGGGCCAATGGCACTGGCCGGCGTTCAATATCGCCGATTCGGCGATCGTCGTGGGTGTCGGCCTGATGCTGATCGATTCGCTGATCGGTGAGAAGAAGAGCACGCCCTGACGGGCCATGATCGACGGACCCAAGCACAGTCCCCAAGGACAAGACATGCGACGCACGACTGCGACCTCCGTGAAGCTATTTGCAAATCTGATGGCAATAGGCGCGCTGGCCGCCGGCTCGGGCACGCTTGGCGGCTGCGGCGCCTTCGAGAATTGGGGCGGCGCCAAGAAGGTGTCGCCCGACGAATTCAAGATCGTGTCGCACTCGCCGCTTACCATGCCGCCCAATGCAGAGCTGCGTCCGCCGCGGCCCGGCGAGCCGCGACCGCAGGAGACGTCGCCCGCCGACCAGGCCAAGGAGGCGCTTTCGCCGACCCTTGCCGGCCGCGTGCAGGAGAAGACGGCCGCCGGCCCGCCGCGCGCCGGCGATGCGTCGGAGCAGGCGCTGGTCGCCAAGGCAACGCGCGGCGGCGTCGATCCCAATATCCGCGGCCAGGTCAATCGCGACACGCGCACCCTGGCCGACAAGGACAACAGCTTCATCGACAGCCTCATCTTCTGGCACGATAAGCGGCCACCGGGCGTGATCCTCGATCCGACCAAGGAGCAGCAGCGGCTGCGCGATGCCGAGGCGTCCGGCAAGCCCTCGACGGCTCCGACACCGACCATCCAGCGTCGCGAGCGCGGCCTGCTCGAAGGCATTTTCTGAGGCGCGACCCGCGGCTTTGTCAGCGCCTGAGCAGGGCGGTGGCTTGAACGCGCCCGGCGCCGCGGTCTAATCCCGGCGGGATCATGCTTTATGCGCAGGTGATCGATGACGCGCTCGAGGGGCGGGTGGGGGCCAAGGGTCTGGCGCGCGATGTCCTCGATCGCGACCTCGGGCGCTTGACGCAGGCGCTCGACAAGCTGCGCGCCTGGAAGACCGACGGCACCTTGCCGATTCTGCGGCTGCCCGAGCGGCGCGACGATCTCGAGGCGCTCAGGCCGCATGCCGAGCGCTTCGCCAAATTCGAGCATGTCGTGGTCATGGGCATGGGCGGCTCGAGCCTCGGCGGCAAGGCGCTGGTCGCGCTGAAGGACCTCGGCTTCGGCCCCGCCAAGGGCCGGCCCAAGCTCTGGTTCATGGACAATGTCGATCCCGCGACCTACGCCGAACTGGTAGCGCGCCTGCCGCTCGACCGCACGGGCTTCATTCCGATCTCCAAGTCGGGCAGCACGCCCGAGACGCTGGTGCAGTTCTACGCCGTGCTGCAGGCGCTGAAGGAGAAGCTTGGCAAGGCGGCCTTCGGCGGGCGCGTCATCGCCATTACCGAAGAGACCGACAATCCGCTGCGCCGACTGGCGCGCCGGCTCGGCGCCACGGTTTTCGACCACGACCCCAAGATCGGCGGGCGCTATTCGGCGCTGAGTCAGGTCGGCCTGCTGCCGGCCATGATTGCCGGGGTCGACTGCGCCGCCCTGCGCGAGGGCGCCGCAAGCGTGCTCGATCCGGTTCTGGCGCCCAACGAAGCCCGGGGTCTCGCTCCCGCCATTGGCGCGGCGCTGTCCGTCGGGCTGGCACGCGAGCGCGGCATCAACATGACCGTGATGATGCCCTACGTCGACCGGCTCGACGTCTTCGCCTTCTGGTATCGCCAGATCTGGGCCGAGAGTCTCGGCAAGAAGGGCAGGGGCTCGACGCCGATCCGCGCGCTCGGCACCGTCGACCAGCACAGTCAGATGCAGCTGTATCTCGGCGGCCCGAACGACAAGCTGTTCACTCTGGTGATCCAGGACACCGCCGGCAAAGGCGTCAAGCTGACGCCGGCCACGCTGGGCGGCGACAAGGCGCTCGAGTATCTGCTCGGCCAGTCGATGGGCGACCTGCTGCTGGCCGAGGCCGATGCGACGGCGGCGACCTTCGTCAAGAACGGCCGGCCGACGCGCGTCATCCGCATTCCCACGCTCGATGAGCGGGTAATGGGCGCGCTCATGATGCATTTCACTTTGGAGACCATCTTTGCCGCCGAGCTGTGGGGCATCGACGCCTTCGACCAGCCTGCGGTCGAGGACGCCAAGGTCCTTACCCGCCAGTATCTTTCCCAGCGGCGGAAGTCGTAAACTCCGCGCGCCATGAGCGCGCCCCCCTCACCGCCCTTGGGCCCGTTGCGCCGCCTGCCCTCGAACCTGGTGAACCAGATCGCCGCCGGCGAGGTGGTCGAGCGCCCGGCGAGCGCGGTCAAGGAACTGGTCGAAAACGCCATCGATGCCGGCGCCCATCGCATCGCGGTCGCCCTGAAGGAAGGCGGCCGGACTTTCATCTCAGTGGTTGATGACGGCTCTGGCATGTCGCGCGAGGAGCTCGAGCTCGCGGTCGAGCGCCACTGCACCTCCAAGCTGCCTGACGACGACCTTGGTGCCATCCGCACCCTGGGCTTCCGCGGCGAGGCGCTGCCTTCGATCGCGTCGGTCAGCCGCTTCACCATCACCTCGCGGCCCCATGCGAAAGCCTCCGGCGCCGACACTGCCTGGAGCCTCGACATCGAGGGCGGCGCCAAGGGCCGGACCAAGCCTGCGGCTCACCCGCCGGGTACGCGCGTCGAGGTCCGCGATCTCTTCTTTGCGACGCCGGCCCGGCTCAAGTTCCTGAAAGAGCCGCGCTCGGAGTCGGGCCACGTCGCCGACACCGTGCGGCGGCTCGCCATGGCGCATCCCGGGGTCGCCTTCCGCCTGGAAAGCGAAGAGCGCACCTTGCTCGACCTCGCTGCGGCCAATCCGTCCCTGCTCGCCGATCCAGGTGCCGCCCGGCTCGAACGGCTGGCCGCCATCATGGGCCGCGAGTTTGCCGACAATGCGCTCGCAATCGATGCCAACCGCGAAGGCTTCCGGCTGA
>JBPYDO010000224.1:0-3668 GCA_051985755.1 Reyranella sp.
CCCGAGTTCGAGGTCATCGCCATCAACGACGGCAGCCGCGACAACACCGCCGAGGTGCTGGACCGGCTGGCGACGCGCATCCCGCGACTGCGGGTCCTCCACCTGGCGAAGAACCAGGGCAAGGCGACGGCGATGAACACCGGCGCGCTGCTTGCCAAGCACGAGCTGCTGGTCTGCATCGACGGCGACGCGCTGCTCGATCCGCACACGCTGCGCTGGATCGCCCACACCTTCCGCGCAGGCCCAGTCGGCGGCGTCGGCGGCAACCCGCGCATCCGCAATCGCACCTCGCTGCTCGGCCGCCTGCAGGTCGGCGAGTTCTCGTCCATCGTCGGCCTGATCCGCCGCGCCCAGACAGCCCACGGGCGGATGTTCACTGTTTCGGGTGTGATCTGCGCCTTCCGCAAGCGAGCGCTGGAGGATGCCGGCTGGTGGTCGCCGCGCACCATCACCGACGACATCGACGTCACCTGGCGCGTGCAGGTCGCGGGCTGGCGCGTGATCTTCCAGCCGAACGCGCTGGTCTGGATCCTGATGCCCGAGACGCTTAAGGGCCTGTGGAAGCAGCGCCTGCGCTGGGCCGAGGGCGGCGTGCAGATGATGGTCGATTTCTTCTGGCCGATGGTCACGCTGCGCACGCCGACGATGTGGCCGACCTACCTCAATTACCTGGTGAGCGTGGTCTGGTCCTACGTGATGGCCTTCTGCCTGGGCATCGGCCTGCTCGACCTCGTGGGCCTCGTACCGCCGAACATTTTGCCGGGTTTCCAGATCGTGCCGGAGTGGTGGGGGCTGACGCTCACGATCACCTACCTCGCCCAGGCGCTCACCAGCCACCTTATCGAGCAGCGCTACGAGCAGCACATGCTGCGCTCGATGTTCTGGATGATCTGGTATCCGATCGCCTTCTGGATCATCGGCACGGCGACGACGGTGGCGGCGCTGCCGCGGGCGCTCTTACGGCCGCGCAAGGAGCGTACGACCTGGATCAGTCCGGACAGGGGGCTCCGATGAACGATCACCCGTCGCCCCATTCCTGGCCGCCGCTGATCGTCGCCCGAGATGTGCCACGTTGGGTGAAGGTGCGAGACTTCGTGCTCACTCTCATGATGTGGGGGCTCTTCCTCGCCATGCTGGAATCCGAGTTCGAGCTGATCGTGCAGCGCAACCTCGTGCGCCTGGGGCTGGGCACCTTCCGCACCGATCCACTGTGGGAGAAACATTTCGAGTTGCTCGAGCCCTACGCTCTGGTGACCCTGGCCCTGGTCGTCGTGTTGCTGCTCGACAGCGCGGTCACTCTGGTGCGGCGACGCCGCGCCCGGGCGTCGCCGCAACCACCGCCGCTTGGGCTCGCCGCCGAGGCTCGGCGCGCTGGCCTGAAAGAAACCGATCTCGCCGCCGCTCGCGAGCTCAAGATCGCCGTGGTCTACATCGAGCCCGACGGACGACATCGCGTCGAGCCTCGCTGAGCGCTATTCCTCGGACGCCAGCCTTCGGCTCACCAGCGGCGTGCCTATCTCGGTCCACGCGTAGGCGACCTCGCCGACGCCCTGGTTGCCCAAGTGATCGGCGCGGCGGGCGACCTCGCGACCGCCCAGCGCTTCGTAGAAGAAGCGTGCCGGGTTGTCGGCCAGCATCCACAGCACGACGGTGGTGCAGCCCTCGCTCTTCAGCTGCTTGAACAGGGCGTCGAGCAGCGCGCGGCCATAGCCCCGGTTCTGGAAGTCGGGCTCGACATAGAGGGTGTAGACCTCGCCGGTGCGGCGCGAGCCGAGCTTGCTGCGCAGCGTCTCGGGCACGCTGCGCAGCGGGCCGCACGAGCCGAAGCCCACCACGCCCATCGCCTCGTCGTCGGCGACGAAGATGCCGCGTGCCTCGGCAGGATCGCTCAGCGCCCTCGCCCACCACGCCGCCTGGCGGATGTCCGACATCGAGGCCAGCATGCGGTCGGGCAGCAGGCCGGGATAGGCCGACTGCCAGGTCTCGACATAGATGCGGCCGATCGCTTGGGCGTCGGCGCGCCGGGCGCGGCGGATGCGGGTCGTCATGGCTTCCTCACCAGGCACGCGGCGAAGAAGCCGTCGGTGCCGTGCCTCAAGGGTGAGAGCTTGAGATAGGGACTTTGCGCAATTTGGGCAGGTGGTTCGCTGCCGACCGTCTCCGGCCAGAGCTTGTCGACCGGCACCACCTCGAAGTCGGCGTGGCTCGCGAGGAAGACCTCGACCTGGCGCTCGTTCTCAGGCACCAGCACCGAGCAGGTGGCGTAGAGCAGCCCGCCGCCCGGCTTCACCAGGCGCGATGCGGCATCGAGGATCGCCGCCTGCTTGGGGACCAGCTCCTCGAGGTCCTGTGGCGCCAGCGTCCAGCGGGCGTCGGGATTGCGCCGCCAAGTGCCGGTGCCAGTGCAGGGCACGTCGACCAGCACGCGATCGAAGGCCGCGGCATGGCGCTTCAGCCATTTGCGGTTGTCCTGGTCGCCGCCTTTCGTCATGAGAGCGCGGCGCTCGACATTGTGCGCTCCGGCGCGGCGCAGGCGCTGGGCCGAGCGGTCAAGCCGCGTCTCGAGTACGTCCATCGCCACGACGCGGCCCTTGTTGTTCATGCCGGCGGCGATCGCGAGCGTCTTGCCGCCGGCGCCGGCGCAATAGTCGGCGACCTGCATGCCGGGCCTGGCATCGACCAGCGCCGCCACCAGCTGCGAGCCCTCGTCCTGCACTTCGACCAGGCCCTGCTGGAAGGCCTCGCCGGCCACGACCGACAGGCGGCGCTTGAGCCTGAGCCCGTTCGGCGCATAGCGCGTCGGCTCGGTCTCGATGCCCTCGCGCTTCAGCGCGGCGCGCGCCTCGGCGAGCGTCGCCTTCAGGCGATTGACGCGCAGGTCGACCGGCGCCGGCAGCTCGAGGGCGGCGATCTCGCGGCCCCAGGCCTCGCCATAGGCGTCCTTGAGATGCGGCACGATCCATTCCTGGACATTGAGCCGCACCCAGTCGGGCTGCTCGGGATGCTTCAGCGAATGGCCCTCGAGCTGGCGCAGCGCCCGGAGCTCGGCCTCGTCGAGCGGCGCCGGCCGGTAGCGGCCGCCATCGAACAGGTTGGCGACGGCGTCGAGGTTCATGGCCTCGTTGAGCAGCAAATCGGCCGAAACGATGGCACGCGAGGTCCTGCCCGGATGGCGCGCGCGCTCGAGCCACCAGAAGAGCTGGCCGTAACGCCGCAGGATGCCCCAGACGCGTTCACTCACCGTGCGGCGATCGCCGCCGCCGATGAAGCGCCGCGCGCGGAAGAAGGCGTTCGCGACCATGTCGGCCGGACGGTCGGAACGGCTGACGATCTCGCCCAGAAGCTCTATGGTGGCGGCCACCCGCGCGCCCGGTGTCACTGTCCTGCCCTCTCGAGAACGCCCCACAAAAGCCGCTACGATGATTATACGATCCGCGCAACGTCCGGCGCCGCCATCGGGGCGTCTCGCCTAAGGTCCTTCGTGCCCGCCCGCCTGTTCTCCCGACGCCGCCAGCGCGGCTGGCTCGGCAATATCGGCCTACTGCTGGCCTCGATCGTGGTCGGCCTGCTGGTGATCGAGCTGGCGCTGCGCGCCGTGAGCGGCATCTATCTCTGGTACTGGCCCAATTTCGTGCTGTGGGCGCGCACCACGCATACCCAGCACGAAG
>JBPYDO010000225.1:0-4509 GCA_051985755.1 Reyranella sp.
CTCCCAGGCCTTTGTCTTGGAATTGTAGACGTCGTCCGATCCCGGCAGGATGTCGAACGCAAGAACATTGCCGATGACGGAGGTGTCGCTGGTAATGGCCACTTCGCCGATATCTCCCCACCACGCGATCATCGAGCCGATGCCGGCCAGGAATTGCTGGAAACCGGTCGTGTTGGGGTCGGCATTGAGCTGATCGGGGGGCTGCGACGGTAAGGCATCGAGCACGTCCTGGATCGCCCGAACCCAGGCCGGGTTGTTGACACGCGGCTTCATCGTATCGACATCGAAGAGCCAGGCCTTGTCGTTCGGATGCTTCGCGTAAGCGGTGGCGCGGCTGGCCAGGAAATAGAAAGCGAAGCCACCCCAGGGCTTGGTGGGATCGAGATAGCCGTAGGCATCCTGGCCCTTGATCTTCTTGCCCTTGAGGAACTTGGTCACCGCCTGGACCTGCTGCCAGGTCCTCGGCACGGCCCATTCGGTCTTGTTGCCCGCCTCCTTCCAGGCTTTGGCGAAAGCTGCATCGGCGAAATAGTCGGTGCGGTAGTTGAAGTTGTGGCAGTCGCCATCGATCGTGACGCGGTAGGTCTTTCCGTTCCAGGTTCCGACCGGAGGCTTCAGATAATCGACATAGTCGTCGATATCGATTTGCTTCTTGACCCAGTCGGGCATCTCCGACGTCAGGCCCTTGCCGCACACATCGCCCTCGAACGGCGCGCCCATCTCGAGGATGTCGAAATCGACCGTCTTGGTCGCGATCGCCTGTTGCAGGCGCGGGTTGTAGTCGGCTTGTGCGAGGTCGATCCACGAGATCTTCGCGCCGGTATAGGCCTCCCATGGCTTGAGGAAACCCCGGAAAAGCAGGTCATGCAGATTCTGGTTGTTGAGCCCCATGAACGTGAGCTCGACGCCCTTGAATTCCCCCTGCTTCACGTTTGCCTTGGTCGGGCCGAGGCAGAGCTCGCCGACCTTCTGCCAGTCGGCATCGGTTGGAGCTCTCTTGCCGACGCCGGGAATCTTCAGGATCTGCGCTCGCAGATCGTCTTTCGCGAACGCTTCCTTGACGGGAAGGCCGAACAGGCTGGCAGAGCCCACGGCGACGGTGCCGGCGGCGGCTGCCTTGAGCACATCGCGTCGATTCGTTTGCAGCCCGCGAAGCCGCTTGTCCTCTTGCTGTGTCATTGCGGAGTCTCCTGTCATGATTTTCATCAAAACCTGTGCGACGCCGTTCAAGGGCAAGAAGTTCGCGAAGTCAGCCGTGCAGTCTCGTCTCCTCGTTGATGGACCTTAGGCGGACGACAGCCGCTGCCAATCGGACCTCATGCTGTTCCTGATAGACCGAGGATCGCGAACGTTCAGTTTCATGAGCGCTCGCATCAAAGAAATAGAGAACGCGAAAATACCAATCGGATCTGGGCAATGCCTCCATCGTGGCGGCATGCTGTGAAATGCTAGTTGGGCTGCACCTCAGCTTCAAGGGCCAGAACGAACCTCGCACTACCGTGCGGACCGGCGATGCCTTTTCCGCTCATGTCGGCTTCCCGTCATCCGGCGCAATGACGCCCTTGGCAAAGAGGAAACATCCGTAGAAGCGCCGCTCGCCGGTCGCGATCACGCAGTACGCGGTCCTTGCCTTGTCATAGAAGGCATGTCGCTCGACGCCGACCATGGGCACGGCGCGGCCTTCGGCGCGATCGATCTCGGCCTGGACTTCCTTCTGAACCGGCGGCATTTCGTGCGGGCTGCCGACGATCTCCATGCGGATGGCGGCGTCGTCGACGAAGGTATCGAGCGGCAGCAGCGACAGGACGGCGCGGACAGCGCGTGCTGCGCTGACGTTGTCGATGCGCAGCAGCTTGCCGAACGCGGTCTGGCGGGCGATCGAATCGGCCGGGAAATTGGCGTCGCAGACAACCAGGTGATCGCCGTGCCCCATCGCCCGCAGGGCGTAGAGGACGTCGGCATTGAGCAGCGGGTCGCTGGTCTTCAGCATTGTGTTGCCCAGGAGGCCGAATATCAGCACATCCACCAGCGAGCAGTCGCGCTATTCTAGGCGAAGATGGCGACGACGAGGAAGAACAGTCAGGGGACCGGACCGATGTGCCAGCTGACGGCCGGCGTTCGGGGCGGACGGACGTGAGCGCCTACCGCCCTCATGGTCCCCTCGGCGCCGGCACCGCGCCCTTGGGCAATCTCGGAACAGTCGTGCCGGAGGAGGCCTCGATCGCCTGCCTGCGAGCGGCCTGGGATGTGGGGATCCGTCACTACGATACCGCGCCGCACTACGGCGCCGGATTGGCAGAGCATCGGCTCGGCAATGCGCTGCGCGGCCGACCGCGCGACTCTTATACGCTCTCGACCAAGGTTGGCCGGCTGCTGCATGCCGCGCCGGACACACGCGAAATGAGCCAGGGCTTTCTGCATGCCCTGCCTTTCCGGCGGACTTTCGACTACACCGCCGCCGGCACCATCCGCTCGCTGGAAGACAGCCAGCAGCGCATGGGGCTCGACCGATTCGACATCGTCTACATCCACGACTGTGCGGAGGACTGGCACGGCTCCGCCTGGAAAGAACGCTTCAGCGAAGCGATGAGCGGCGCGGCGCAGGTCCTCACTGAGATGCGCGAGCGTGGCGAGATTCGCGCCTGGGGGATGGGACTCAATCTGGTGCAGCCCGCCCTCGCCTGCCTCGAGACGGCCCGGCCGGACATTTTCCTGATCGCCGGTCGCTACACCCTGCTCGACCATACAGCCCTCGAGCAGCTGTTTCCCGCCTGCGCGGTCAAGGGCGTGAGGGTGGTATTGGGTGGGCCCTACAATTCCGGGCTGCTGGCAGGCGGCACGACCTTCAACTACGAGCCCGCCAAACCCGACATGGTGGCCCGAGCCGACGCGATCCGCGCCATCTGCCAGCGCCACGGCACCGACATCAAGGCGGCGGCCCTGCAGTTTTGCGCGGCTCACCCGGTTGTGGCCGCCGTCATCCCCGGCCCCCGGACGGCCGCTGAAGTGCAGCAGAATGCCGCCCTCATGCAGGCCAAGATTCCCGGCGCTCTGTGGTCGGAGTTGCGCCGGGCTGGCCTGTTGCCGGAGAGCGCACCGACACCGGGCCAATGATCCAAGTCGACGCCCACCATCACGTATGGACCATGGCACGCGGCGATTATCGCTGGATGGCGCCGGAACTGCCGATCGCGCGGGACTACGGGCTCGACGACCTTCGCCCGCTGTTGGGCGACATCACTGCCACGGTGTTGGTGCAGGCGGCGGACAGCGAGGCGGAAACGGCCTTCATGTTGGACGTTGCCCGCGCATCGCGAGGCCTGGTGCGCGGCGTGGTCGGCTGGACGGACCTTGCTTCGCCGCGCGCCGCGACGCGCGTCGTCGAGCTCGCGCGAGATCCCCTGATCAAGGGCGTCCGCCCAATGCTGCAGGACATCGAGGATACCGCCTGGATCCTGTTGCCCGCCGTGCAGCCGGCGCTGGCGGCGATGGCGCAGCACGGTTTGCGTTTCGATGCCTTGCTCAAGCCGCGCCACCTTCCGCTTATCGGTGAACTTGCCCGCCGCCATCCCGGCTTGCTCGTCGTGATCGACCACGCCGCCAAGCCGGACATCGCCAATGGCGGCTTCCAACCTTGGGCGAATCAGATGGCTCGGCTGGCCAGGGAAACGCCGTGGTGCTGCAAGCTGTCGGGCCTCGTCACCGAAGCCCGGGCGGACTGGCGGATCGACGATCTGCGCCCCTATGTCGATCACCTGCTCGCGACGTTCGGACCGGACCGGCTGATGTGGGGCAGCGACTGGCCCGTCGTCACGCTGGCGAGCAACTACCGGCGCTGGCACGACGCCGCGGCGACCTTGCTGCCGGCAGAGACGCACCAAGCCATCTTTGGCGGCACTGCCGCGCGGTTCTACGGGCTATAGGAATCTTGCCTTGAGCGCACGGATGCGATGAATAAGTAGCTTCGCGATGTCCGCTAATGGCCCATAGCGGATGTGCCTTTGTTCTGCGTCGATGTCCGCTTTCGAGGGCTAAGCGGACATCCGACGACGAGCCCGCAAGGTCGCCATTTGACCCAAAGCGGACGGTTCGTGATTGACCGTCGTAGCGACAGTCGCGTGGTCAGCTCACAGGTGGCTCGCAATCGGCTAAAAGGCCCCGCACAGCATAACTCACCACCGGATCGGCGAACCCTTTGACCGGCTCCGCAGGCATTGGTGCGAGAATGAAGTCAGGTGCGAGCTCGGCGCGTAGCGCCTCGCTAACCAGGATGTCCACCTGGTGAATGCGCGTGAGGGCCTGCAGGCGCGCCGCGAGATTGACGGGGCGCCCGATGAACGTGTACTCCCGCCGCTCGTGGGAACCCATAAGTCCCGCGAGTCCCGGACCGCGGTCGATGCCGATGCCGATTGAGATTGGCGGCAGCCCCTCGCGCTCGAGTTCGGCATTGTACTCGCGCATCGCCGCTCGCATGGCCAGCGCGGCGCGCACCGCATCGTCGCACTGCCA
>JBPYDO010000226.1:0-3604 GCA_051985755.1 Reyranella sp.
TGTGCTCGCCGAGCTTCGGCGCCGAGCGCGGCGAACGCGGGCGCCGGCGGTCGAAGGAGATGGGCAGGCCGACGATCTCGGGCGCCGCCTGTTCACCCTCGCGCACTGGCAGGCGATAGACCAGGTCGACGGCGGCGAGCTGCGGCGTTGCCGCCAGCTCGCCGATGTCGTTGACGGCGGCGCACGGCACGCCGGCTTTTTCCATCGCGTCGATCCAGTCGGCACGGGTCTTCGTGCGCATGGCCGCGGCGATCATCGGTAGGAGCTCGGTCTTGTGCGCGACGCGCTGGGCGCTCTTGGAATATTTGGGATCGGTCGCCCATTCGGGATGGCCCAGCACATGGGCGCAGCGCGCCCACAGCCGGTCGTTGCCCGGCGCCAGGCAGAGCGCCTTGCCGCACGCGCAGTCGAAGGTCTGGTAGGGCACGATCACGCTGCCGCCGGTCCTGTGCCGCTGCGGCAGGTTGCCGGTGGCGAGGTAGGAGTTCAGCTGGCCCTCGACCCAGTGCACCGCCGAATCGAACAGCGAGGTGTCGACCAGGCAGCCCTTGCCGGTCTTGTCCCGCTGCCGGAGCGCGGCGAGAGCGCCGATGGTGCAGAACATGCCAGTCGCCTTGTCGTTGATCGAGGCGCCGCAGAAGGTCGGCGGATCCTCTGGCCCGCCGGTGACGCTCATCATGCCGCCGTAGGCCTGCAGGAGCGGATCGAAGCCCGGCTTCATCTTGAGCGGGCCCTGGTAGCCGAACGCCCAGATCGAGCAGTAGATCAGCCGCGGATGGCGCTTCAGCATCGCCTCGGGGCCGATGCCGATCTCGTCGACGACTCCGGGGCGCAGGTTCTGGATCAGAATGTCCGAGGTCTCGCACAGCCGGTGCAGCGCCTCGCGGTCCTCCTCTTTCTTGAGGTCGAGCGTGACCGAGCGCTTGTTGCGGTTCTGGCCGTAGAAATAAAGCGAGGTGTGGCCGTCCGGCCCGTACGGCGGGCCCCAGATGCGCGCATCGTCGCCGCCGTCGGGCTTCTCGATCTTGATCACGTCGGCGCCCATGTCGGCCAGCAGCACGCCAGCCAACGGCCCGGCCAGCGCCTGGCCGACTTCGATCACGCGTATCCCGTCCAACGGCAATGTCACGGCAACCTCTATGGTTAGATCCACACCCTACCTCATCCTGAGGAGCGCGCCGAAGGCGCGCGTCTCGAAGGATGAAACGCGCACCGTGCCTGACGCCACCCTTCGAGACGGCCGCTGCGCGGCCTCCTCAGGGTGCGGGTTTTTTGCTATCAGACATGGACGAGGGAAGTGCCATGCGATTGCTCGCCTATCTCTTGTTGACGATCGGCCTGTTGACCTGCCCGGGCTGCGGCGCAAAGGGCTCCGCCAGTGGCGGCGGATCGGAGCGCGGCAGCTACGGGCAGGCGAAGATCGGCTTTCCATTCTAGAGCGCGTCAGTCGAACGGGACGTAGCGCAGGCTGAACATGAACAGGTCCTCGGCGGCGAAGGGCGCGCCGCCCAGGCCGGCATAGGCAGTGCGCTCGATGTGGCCGTATTGCAGCCCGGTCCGGAAGGTGCCGTAGCGGCCGCGCGCCACGTTCCACCACAGGCCGGCGGTGAACTCGGTGAGCTGCTGGGTGTTGCCGGTGCAGGTTCCCGCCGCGCCGAGCGAGCTCGCATTGGGATCGAAGCAGCCCATGTTGTTGAAGCTCGGGTTGCCGTAGCCGCCGCCCGGGAAGTAGCTGGAGCCGATCCAGTCCCAGCCGTAGAAGGCGTAGACGTCGAGCACATTGGGCACGACATGGCCGACCACGCCGGCCAGGCCCATGCCCTCGGGCAGCGCGATCAGCCGGCCGTCGGCGGAGAAGGTCACGTCGGGCATGCCGCCCGCGCCGTAGCGACCGATGCCGTTGCCGTACAGCACGCTTGCCGCCACGTCGGCCCACTTGCCGATCGGGATGAAGGCGCTGGCGCCGACGCCGGCCCCGAAGGTCGTGTAGGTGGCGCTGGTGCCGGGGAGGGCGACCTGGTCCTGGAACCAGCGGCCAAGGCCGAACGCCTCGAAATGGCCGAAGCGCGTATCGACCGCTCCCTTCAGGATCAGGTCGGGCGCGATGTTGGTGCTGTAGTTGGCCTGCGGGTTCAGCCCGCCGCCGCCGGGGAAGGTCGTGAACTGGGTCTGGCCGGCCGGCAGGAAGCTGTTGCCGCCGAACACGGTCTGCGGCGTGTCGGCCTCGATGCCCAGCCAGACGTCGTCGAAGCCCGCGACCGCGCGCAGAAGCGGCGTGCGCAGATACGAGTAGCCGACCAGGTAGGCGGTGTCGATCGTCGGCGGCTGCCAGGCGTTGAACGGATCGAGCCCCTTGCGGAACGGCGTCGCGAGGCTCCATGCCTGGCCCGCCACCAGGAAGGAGTTCCACGGCTCGTAGCTGTACTGGCCGAAGGCCTGGCGCAGGCGTGGCGTGTAGCTGTTCGACTGCACGGAATTGGCGCCGCCGGCGCCGTTGTTGAAATCCATCTCGCCGTAGGCCAGCAGCTTCGCATCGTCGAGCCTGCCCTCGACCTTGGCCGAAAGGCGCGTCGACTGGGCGCTCATGCCGAACTCGCCGGTGTCGCCCTGCGGCGTCGGGCCGGTGAAGGGGATGCTGGCGTAGCCTGTGCTCAGCCCGCGGTTCTCGTTGACGCTGCGGAAGTAGCCGGAGAGGTCGACAAAGCCGCCCAGCGTCACCTTGGCATTGCCCACGGTGAAGCTGCCGCTCGCCTTGTCGGCGTCTGCCTTGTTCACCGGAGGCGCGGCGGCGGCCGGTGCCGTGGCGGCCGGCGCGCCAGGGTCGGGCAAGGGTGCGGCAGCACCCGACGCCGGCGCGGCGGCGGCCGTCCTCACAGGGGGCGTTGCGGAGAGGGCCGTTCCGGACGCGGCTGCGGGCTTTGCGGCGCCGGGCGTCCGGCGGCTCACCTCCAGCTCGGCAACCTTGGCCTGGGCCGCGGCCGCTTTGGCCTCGGCGCGCTCGGCCTGCTGCTGGGCGGCGCGCGCCTTCGCCTCGGCATTGTCGACCCGCTTCTGCAGCGCCTGCATCTGCTGCATCAACTGCTGCAGCGTGGCGGCATCCGGCGACTGCGCGGCGGCCGGCGCCGCCATCGCCACTGCCACGATTGCGAGCGCCGCCGCGATTCGCGGCAGCCTTTGGGTGCGCTTCGACATCATCGTATCCCCTGATCCTGATGGGCGTGCAGGAACTCTAGGGAAGCGACGATGACGACGCCATGAAGAGGCGGCTCTTTTCGCGCCCCTCCTGAAGACGGAGGAGGGTGCTTGCGCGGCGTGCCGACTGCCTTATATCAACGCCGCCATGACCGCGGACGCCAACACCCAAGCGCAGACGCACCATTTCCAGGCCGAGGTCGCCGAGCTACTGGAGCTGATGGTGCACTCGGTCTATCCCGAGACCGAGATCTTCCTGCGCGATCTGACCTCCAACGCCTCGGACGCCTGCGACAAGATCCGCTACGAGGCGATCGCAAGGCCCGACCTGCTGGCCGGTGAAGAGCGCCTTGCCATCCGACTGAGCCCCGACGAGGCCAAGAAGACCCTCACCGTCGCCGACAACGGCATC
>JBPYDO010000227.1:0-4560 GCA_051985755.1 Reyranella sp.
CCCAGAGAGAGGAAACCGCCAGCACCGTGACGGGTGTCACGGCGAAGCCCAGGTAGCCGGAGAAGGTGTGTATCGAGAAGGCCCTGCCGATTCGCTTCGGGTCGACAACAGCCGAAAGGATGGAGTAATCGGCTGGATGGTAGGCGGTATTGACGGTGCCCAGCAGCGCATACGCCAGGATGAAGAACCAGTAACCGGGCAGCAGGGCCGCAGCGACCAGAGCCGCGCTGCCGCACAGCAGGCCCGAGATCAGCACCAGCCGTGGGCCGACCCGATCGACCAGGAAGCCGGTTGGAGTCTGCAGCAGAACCGTGCTGACACTGAACACCGTCAGAGCGACGACGATGCCGGTATAGCTGACGCCAAAGGCGTCCTTCACCTGGCCCAGGATCGGCGGCAGCAGCATCATGTGCACTCGGCTCGTGAAGTGTGCCGCACAAACCACGGCGATCACTTTGGCTTCACGTTCCCAGCCAAGTCGGAATATGCGCGGCACCACCTTGCCCACGGGCTCCGCGCATGCAGGTGAAGCGGTTGCTAGACCCGGTGCGTGCCGCGACTACCGGTGACGTGGGCCTGCGCGGTGTCGCCCAGGATCGCCGTGCCGGATGCCTTCCCTCTGCCTCTCGGGCGTGGCGTGTGGATCATCAGGGTGACGTGGCTGCTTACGGTCTTGCCGCGCCGAACATGGGCGAGGTTGACCATCTTCATCTCGCGATGGTCGAGGGACCACCACGAATCGATAGGAACGACCTTGCCGCGCGGGCCTTTGAGCGCGAGATCGACGGTCTTGCGGATGCCCGCGCCGTAGATGCGCGCCACCGGCGTGCGCGGAAAGTAGCCGCCGCGCGGGCCGGCCTCGAACCAGCTTTTCTTCAGGTGATCGACGATCCGCTTGCGGGCGGCGGCGCCTCTGAAAACGTGGCTCAACAGATGGCGATCGAGCGTGTCGGCGAGGCCCTTGTAGCCGGGCGCCGACCGGGCCAGCGCGGCGCGCAACGCCCGCAGCCGCTCGCGCGCCCGCGGGCCGCGCGAAACCTCGTCCAGGGCGTGGCATACCGCGCCCTTGGCGATCGGCACCGTTGTAGGAACATGAGGGCTCATCTCGTTCTCCGTCGTCGCTAGTTCGTGTCTACGCGCTGCACTCTTCGCTAAGCTGCCAACTCGTTCATCATCGACCGCGCCTGGCGTACCGCCGCGACGTCGTCGCCGCCGCGCAGCGGCGCCAGGCAATCCTCGAGCACCTGATGCGCCTCCTGCCGCCGGCCACGCGACTTCAGCAGCTGCGCCAGGCTGAGCGCGGCCTTGCACATGAACAGCCCTGCCCGCTGGTCGTGGGCGATCGCCAGGCTCGCGCGGTAGGCCGACTCGGCCGCCACCCAATCGGCGGCCGCGATGTCGCCGCGTACCCGCTCGATCTCGGCGTCCCACACGTGCCCGCTCGCGTCGGCGGCCTTGGCCAGCGCCTCGCCTGCGTCATCAAGGCGGCCGGCACGGACGTAAAGCTGCGACAGGAGCAGGTAGTAGCCAGGCAGCGCCAGAGACGTACTGGTTCGCTTCAGCGCGGCAATTCCTTCGTTCAGGATGGCGATCCCCTCATCCGGCCTGTCTTGCACCCCGGCAACCCAGCCGACATGGCAAGTCCCCAGAGCTTCATAGTACGCGTAATGGTTGCGGCGGGCTACTCCAACCGTCTCTTCGGCGAGGCGCTTCTCTTCCTGCAGATCGCCGCACAGGTGATAGACGCGGACGGCCTGGATGGCGACGTTGAGCGAACTGTGGACGTGCCCCGAATCCTGGGCGCGCAGGGCGGCAATCGAGCGCGCCTGCTCGATGGTCGCGCGCGCCCGATCGAGGTGCCCCAGGTTGCATTGCGCGCGCGCCAGGAAGGAAAGGCAGAACAGGCCTGGATTCTGGCCGTGCGTGAGAAACCGTGGCTGGTCCACCTTCGGCAGACAGAGCCGGGCGCCGGTCTCGAAAAATCTCAACGCCGCTTCGAATTCGCCGGCATCGAAAGCGACCATGCCGTTCGCGAGCAGGGCGTCGACCAAGGCCGGGCTCGGTTCGGATCCCGCATGTTCGAGCAGGACGGAAGCGCATTCCCGGGCCCGCTTGACGTTGCCCTTGACGAACATGCACTGGAAGAGCCCCCACTCGACGCTGAAGCGACTGCCGGGATCGTCGCAGAGGGCGCACAGCGCCTGGGCGCGGCTGAGCGCCTGCTCCACTTCCGGTGCCGAATAGCCCCGGACGGAGCGCAGGGCCAAGGCCCGAGTAAGCACCAGATCGAGCTCCATCTCGGGCGATTTGCCGTCGCGCACATCACCAAGTGCTGCGAGCGCCGACTCCAGCATGGCGATGGCCTCTTCGTTGGCCGAGCGGGCGATCGCCTCGCCGGCGCCGCGCCGCCAGAACTCGATCGCCTGCAGCGGAGCGTCGCCCAGCGAATAGTGCCGGGCGATGAAGTCGTCGTTGGCGGCGCCCGCCGCTTCGGCGCGATCGCCGGAAAGCTCGCCCGCGACCAGGAGGTGGAGCTGCCGGCGGTTCTTGCGCAACAGCGAACGGTAGGAGATGTCGTGGATGAGCGAGTGCTTGAAGCGATAGCTGTCGGGCTGCACGGCCTCCCCGGTCCCCGCGACGCCGCCATGCTCGACGATGCGCGAGCGCTCGAGATCGCGCAGCATGGGCACCAGCTCGTCCGGCTTGCGGGCCATGATGCGGGCGAGCAGCCCGAGCTGGAATTCCGGCCCGATGACGGCCGCGTGCTGGGCGACCTCCTTGGCCGCGCCCAGCTGGTCGAGCTGCGCCATCAGGGCATCGTCGATGGCAGCCGGTACGGCGCCTGCCTGGTCGCGGCCGCCGTTGGCGGCGGTACGCCGCCGCGCCACGTCGAAGCCGCTGGCCGCGGCCTTCACCAGCTGCTCGAGGTAGAGAGGAATGCCGCCCGACCGCGCGACGATCGCGTCCAGTTGGGCGGCGGCGAGCGCTGAGCCCTCGCCGGCCGCGACCGAGGCGGCAAGCTTGCGGCCCTCAGCCGAGTTGAGCTCGCGAATCTCGCGCACTGTGAGGTGGTCGGCGTGGCGTCCGTCCGGCGCTTCGAGGCCGGCATCCTTCAGGAGATCATCGGCGTCATCGCTCTTTCCGGCCCGCACGGTGACGGCGATCAGCACGGCGGCTTCCCTGGCCCACTGCCCCAGCCGGCTGAGCAAGAGCTTCGAGGTCGGGTCGATCCACTGCGCATCCTCGAACACGATGACGGCGGGTCTTCGGCCGCCCAAGGTGGCGAACCAGTCCAAAAGCGCCTCGATGGTGAGACGCCGGCGCGCGAAGGGCGCCAGCGCCGCGGTCGGATCATCACGGTTGGGCTCGACACCCAACAGTTCGGCGACCAGCGGCACGCTCGCGCGGCGTGCGGGATCGGGGCCGAGCAACTCGGCCACCTTGTCGAGGCGCAGGGACGGCGGATCGCCAGCGTCGATGCCGGCCAGCCGCGCGAGATAGCGCACGATGGGATAGAGCGCAGTGTTTGAGTGATAGGCCGAGCATTGCAGGACCGCGACCGGGACCAGGGCATCCTCCGCCCGAATATGCTCGATGGCCTCGGCAACGATGCGCGACTTTCCCATGCCGGCAGGACCGACCAGGGTGACGACCTGACCCTCGTGCGCGCCAGCATGTGCCCAGCGGTCGCCCAGGAGCGCGATCTCCTCCTGGCGGCCGACGAACGAGGTGAGTGAGGGTCCGCGCGCCTCGAGCCGCGTGATCTCGCGCCGCCCGGTCACCTGCCAGACCGCGATGGGATCGGCAAAGCCCTTCAGCATGTGCTTGCCGAGGTCGCGGTAGTCGAACGTCTCCATGGCGAGCTGGCGCGTCGACTCGGACACCACGATGGTGTTGGGCTCGGCCATGCCCTGCAGGCGGGCCGCGAGGTTGGCCGCCTCGCCGACCACGGCGTTGTGGTCGGCGACGCCCGAGCTCTCGGTGCTGCCGACCACCACCAGGCCGGTAGCGATGCCGACGCGCACGCGGACATTGATGTCGGCGATGTCGAGCTGGGCGAACTCCTTGGCGGCGAGCCTGGCCACCGCGTCGACCAGGTCGAGGCCGGCACGCACCGCGCGCTCGGCATTGTCCTCGTGCGCGCGCGGGAAGCCGAAATAGATCAGGATGCCGTCGCCGACATAGCGCGCGACGTAGCCGTCGTAGCGCTCGACCGCGGCAACGCAGGCGCGCTGGTAGGCGGAGATCAGGTCGCGCAGATCCTCTGGATCGAGCCGCACCGAAAGGCGGACTGAATCCACGAGATCACAAAACATGATCGTCAGCTGCCGACGTTCCGCCTTGTCGGAGAACGTGGGAGCGTGTTGCTCCTGACCGGTCAACGGTCCGCCCCCTAGTGTCTCAACTCAAGTCGTCACCATAGCACCGCAGGGACGCGAAACCACGACCGGAAGTGTCAGCAGTGCTGAAAGCAACCGACAAGCGACAAACCCGCGTGACAAAATAGTGGCCGGGTCAACTTTCGTCCTTCTCGATGCAGAAGGTGCCGCGCTGGGAGCG
>JBPYDO010000228.1:0-11432 GCA_051985755.1 Reyranella sp.
TGTAAGCGACGGCGACGACGCCGGCTTCGGTGGGAGTAAACCAGCCGGTGAGAATGCCGCCCAAAAGAATGACCGGGATCATCAGCGGCAGCGAGGCGTCTCTGAACGCCCCCGCCAGCTCGCGAAACGGCGCGCGCGGCCGCCGCATGCCGGTGGGGCCGAAGAAGTAGCAATAGATCATCAGCCCGATGCCGATCATCAGGCCGGGCACGAAACCCGCCATGAAGAGGCCGGCGATCGACACATTGCCGATGGCGCCGTAGACCACGGCAGTGATCGAGGGCGGCACCAGGGCGGCGATCGTCGAGGCCGAGGCGATGATGGCGGCGATGAAGGGCGGCTCGTAGCCCTCGCGCCGCATGGAGACGCCGAGCGTGCGGCTCATCACCGCGACGTCGGCGGTGGTCGAGCCGGACATCTCCGAGAAGAACATGCTGAACACGGCCACCACCTGGCTCAGCCCGCCCTTGACGTGGCCGACCAGCGACAGCGACAGGTTGATGACCCTGTGCACGACATTGGCCGAGCTCATCAGCTCGCCGACCAGCAGGAAGAACGGGATGGCGAGCAGCGCCTCGGAGTCGACGCCGTCGAACATCTTCTGCACGATCGCGGCGAAGGTGACGTCGGTGAAAGCCGCGCCGATGACCACGCCGGCTGTCAGCGAGAAGGCGACCGGCACGCCCATGTAGCCGAAGAACAGGAACAGGAAAGCCATCAGGACGAGGAGGGTGCCGGAGCTCATGACGCACCTGCCCCGCGGTCCGGCCGCTCGTCCTCGGCGGAGCCCTCGAAGCCGTTCTTCCAGCCGTTGACCAGCTGCTCGAAGGCGAACAACGCGATCAGGGCGCCACTGATGGGGATCGCGGCATACAGCGAGGCGATCGGCGTCATCGACGGCATGCGGAAGCTCGAGAAGCCGCGCAGGAAATTGACGTAGCCGTACCCGGTGAGGAACAGGCCGACGCCCATAACCACCAGGCGAATGCCGATCTCGACGATGAGCCGCGGTCGGCCGGTCAGCGAATCGCCGACTGCGGCCAGGTAGAGGTGATCGTTGCGGCGTGTCGCGACCGCGGCGCCGAAGAAGATGCCATAGATGAAGAAGGTCGAAGTGACTTCCTGCAGCCACAGCCAGGGATGGCCGATCTCGCGGGTGATGATGTCGCACACCACCGACAGGCTGAAGGCGAACAGCGTCGCCCCGCACAGCATCATCAGAACCGCTTCAAGCCAGTCGAGCGCCCGCCATTTCAGTTGCCGCTGCCGCTGCAGCACCAGCGAGCGCTCGCCTTCCTCCATGCGCGAACCCGTACCTCCGGTCCGCGGCTACTGGATGGCGCTGATGATCTGCTGGATCTTGGCCGCGTGCGGCCCGAGTTCGTTCGCCATCTTCACGAGATAGAGCTGCGCCACCTTGACGAAGCCCGACTTGTCGACGTCGGTCACGATCTTGACGCCCATGCTCTTGAGCTTGTCGGCCGACTTGTGCTCGAGCTCGAGTGCCTTGGCCGGCTCGACCTTGGCAACTTCGTCGGCCGCGGCCTGCACCCAGCCCTTTTGCTCGTCGCTGAGGCTCGACCACAGCTTGTCGCTGACCCAGATCAGGCTGTTGTTGGCCTCGTGCTCGGTCATCGACATGATCGGCGCCACCTCGTAGTGCTTGTTCTCGAGGTAGACGTTGACGCCGTTCTCGGCGGCGTCGACCACGCCGGTCTGCAGCGAGGTGTAGACGTTGCCGAACGGCATGTGCACGACCTGCGCGCCGTAGGCCGGGAACAGCGTGTCCTCGGTGGGCGTCGCCTGCACGCGGATCTTCCAGCCCTTGATGTCC
The DNA here is from genome assembly GCA_051985755.1 of Reyranella sp. Lineage (GTDB taxonomy): Bacteria > Pseudomonadota > Alphaproteobacteria > Reyranellales > Reyranellaceae > Reyranella. The sequence continues at coordinate 1,835 of JBPYDO010000228.1, forward strand.
TCGATCTTGTGTACTTCCTTCTTGGCATACATGTTGCGCAGGCCGAGCGTCGTCACCGCCAGCGCGTGGCCGCCCTTGACCGTGTCCTCGATCATGGCGCGCACTTCCTTGATCAGCTCGGGGCTGGCGATCGACTTCTTGAGATGGTCCTCGCTGCGGAACAGGAAATGCAGCGACATGACTCCGGCCTGCGGCGACAGGGTCTCGGCGTTGGCCGAGGCGGAGATGCAGAACTCGATGTCGCCGGCCTTCATCAGCTGCAGGACCTGCGGCTCCTGGCCGAGCTGGCCACCAGGATACTGGTCGATCAGCATCGTGCCTTTGCTGAGCTCCTTCAGCTTGTTGGCGAAGACGTCGCCGACGATGCCGTAGCCCGTGGTCTTGGGCTGGTCGTAGGCGAACCTGTAGTGCTTGGCCTGCGCCTGGGCCGCTGCCGCGATCAGCGACAGGCCGGCGGCCAGCGACAAGATGGACGCGATGCAGCGCATAGAAGCTTTGGCCATGATGTTTCCCCCTCGTGAATGCCCTGAGCAGCTCGCCGGCTGCTTCTTGTTGTTCCGAGGTTCGCATTTCGAGGCGCGATCCTCAACCGCGGCGTTGCGCAGGCGCGGCGCTCTCTCCTAGACGGCGGCGGGCGGCGTCCAGGTCGTTTGCTCGTCGAGCGGATAGACCGGGCGCGGCAGCTTGGTCCAGGTGAAGTTCGCCAGCACCGGCGAAGTCAGGCCGGGGCAATCGACCTCGTAGATCTGCTCCGGCCTGAAGAACTCGTCGAAGCCGCCGCGGAAATGGCCGCGGCTCTTGACCACGACGACGCGCGCCTCGGCGATGTCGATGCCGAACGACTCGAACTGGCGCGGGTCCATGCACTGGCAGCGGTGGGTGATCACGACCAAGCGGATGCCGCCCAGGTCGAGAACGGCGGAGGGGCCCATGTCGGCGGATACGTCCCGGAGCACGCCGCGCCGGCCGACAAATCTGCCGTCGCCCAGCTTGACCACCTTGGCGGCGCATTCGAAAGGCTGGGAGTACTCGTGCCGCTCCGCGGTGTTGAACCTGGCGGTGAAGATCGCGCCCTTGCCCTTGGCATGCGCCTCGAAGGCGAGCTCGGCGTCGTTGAACACCCCGAAGATCACGCCCATTGCCCCCGCATCCTTCAGGGCGCGCAGGAGATAGGTCGTGTTGCCACGGCCGCCGCCGCCCGGATTGTCTCCGACATCGGCCAGGATGATCGGGGGACGATGCCAGTCGCGGCCGGTTGCCACGGCGAGCTCGACGGCTTTTTCGAGCGAGGTCATGGACTTCTTGAAGCGCTCCTTCATCCCCCAGGCGCGCTTGGCAATGTCGAGCGACAGCGCCGTCGCCGCTTCGCGCCTGCCGTTGCGGGCGGTGACCACTGCGGTGAGCCCATTCTTGGGCGAGTCCGAGTAGGCGAAGCCCGCCATCACCGAGACGTTCACGATGTCGCCGCCGACTTTGCCCTGGCCGTACTCGATCAGGTCGGCATAGGGGCCCTGATTCGGCCCGCGCGCGGTGAGCAGCGCAATCGGCGGCGAGACGATCGGCACTTTCACCATGGTCACGGCGGTCTTGGCGCCAGCCAGGCATTCGCGCAGATGCGCCGCCGCCTCGATCCCGCGTTCATGGATGTCGTTGTGCGGGTTCTCGAGGTAACCCACGAAGACCGAGAGGTTGTCCGTCATGCGGCGCGAGACGTTGGCGTGCAGGTCGAAGACGCCGATCACCGGCACGCCCGGCCCGACAATGCTGCGGACCAGCTCGAGGAGGTCGCCGTCGGGATCGTCGGTGCCCTCGGCCAGGGCCGCACCGTGGCAGGAGACGAAGACGCCGTCGACCGGCAGCACCGCCCTCAGCCCGGCGCCGACCTCGGCCAGGAACGCCTTGAAGAAGTTCGCCTCGACCGGCCCGCCGGGCTGCGCCTGCGACACGCGCAGCGGCACCGGTGTCCAAGGCCCGGTCCGGTCCATCTCGGTGAAGAAGCCCGGCAGGTCGGGCAGGGTGATCGACGCACCGGAGCGCGACTCGGTGACGATGCGGTTGCCCCTGATGTCGACGTCGTTCGCAAAGTCTTCTGCCGTCGCAACTGGCGAGAAGCGATTGCATTCGATGGCGAAGCCGAGAACGGCGATCCGCGGATTGTCCTTCAATGAATCCTCCTATTGATGGAGGGCGAGAAAGGACTCCATCAGGCGGTTGAAGGTAGCGGCCTGCTCGAAATAGGGCGAGTGGCCGGAGTCGGCGATCATCTCGGCTTTGGCACGCGGCAGTTTTGCAGCGATGGCGGCGGCGAGGAAAGGCGGGAACACGACGTCCTCACCGCCGGCAATCAGCAGCGTCGGCACCTGGAAGCCCTGCAGGTCGACAAGTCGACGCACCGCGATGCGGCGCAAACCGGCGTGCACTTTCTCCTTGTCGAGTGCACCCGCCATCTCGTCGATGCTCATATATAAAAGGTGCAGCGCGGGAAACCGCTCGGCGGCGCGGGCGCCCAGCGCCGGGTGTATGCCCTTGGCGCGGCCAGCCTTGATGGCCGCCTCGGCCCTGGCAAGCCAGGCGTCATAGTCTTTGCCGCCGGACGGATCGGCGCCGCGCCGGTCGATCGTGCCCGAGGTCGAGCTCAGGACCAGGGCCTTCACCCTGTCGGGATGGGCGATGGCGTATTCCAGCGCGGTCCAGCCACCCATCGACTGGCCGACCAGATGCACGTCTTTGAATTGCAGCTCGTCGATCAGGGCGGCGAGATCACCGGCATAATCCACAGGATCGGGGCCGCCCGCGACCTGATCGGACGGCGCGAAGCCGCGATGGGCGAAGGCCACACAGGTGAAGCGCGGCGCGAAGTGGGCGACCTGCTGCCACCAGCTCAATTGATTGCCGCCCAGCCCATGAGCGAACAGCAGAGCCGGGCCGCTGCCCATGACCTCATAATGTAGGTTGCCGAAAGGCCGCTTCAGCTTGCCGGCGATGCGCTGCATGTCGCCCCCTCAAAAGAGGACGAGCCTAAGACCCTCGAGACCGAGCGGCCAGTGGCCGGCGGCAAACAGTTGGAACTTGCTTTCGAACGGCGAAGCGGCGCAGCCGGCGAGGCGGGCGACGGCGAGCTGGTAGACCGCCTGCGCGGCCGCTCCCGCCGCGACGTGGACCGACGCCGGCGCTGCCTCGCCCAACCGCACCGCCGCCTCGCGCGCCTTGGCATGGACAAGATTGCCCGCTTCGGTCGTGAGCTCGGTGAGCGAGGTCCACAGGGCCCGCTCAGGATGGCGTCCCTCGGCCTCGGCGAGCAGCTTTCGGCGCACCGCCTCCTCGCGCTTCCACCAGTCGAGCGAGGTGTCGGGCGACTTCAGGAAGGTTTCGGCCTCACGCCAGGACGCTACCGACACGATATCCGCCGTGCCGGCGTAGGCCAGGGCCCGCGCGCGGACATCGTCGGTGAGCGGCTCGCCCAGGGAGGCGAACCAGGAGGCGGCCCGCACCTCGGCGCGCAGCGGGCCCAGGAAGCTCACGCGGCCTTCCGCACCTCCGGCAGGGTGAGGCCATACTTGGCGGCGACTTCAGTCGCACGCCTGACGTAGTCCTCGCGCATCTCGTCGTTGGTGCGCTGCTTGATCTTCCATTTGCGGAAGATCTCGTTGTTCTTCGCCTTGGAGCCGCCGAAGAAGGACGGGAGATAGGGCCAGTAGGCGTTCACCGCCGCCTGCAGCTTCGCCTTGCCCTCCGGCGTCTTCACCAGCTCGGCCGAAAAATCCTCGCCGAACTGCGCATGGAACCGTTCCTCCGGCATGGTGGCGCGGGCGGCATTGCGCAGCGGATGGAAAGTGCAATGCAGCAGGTCCTCGACCTGCAGGATCTCGGCGAGATCGGCCAGGAGCTTGATCGCGACGAATTCCTCCCAGCTCTTGAGCGGGAACGCGAAGATCGACAGCGGCTTCTTGGCCGACCCCGGCACCATGCGCTCCTCGGGGATGCCCATCTGCTCGCCGAGCTGCTTGAAGCGCACGTGATGGCCGTATTCTTCCATCGCGACGCGGCAGGTCAGCCACTTGGCGTAGGGCGTGGGCGCGAAGGCGATGGCGGGCTCGTCGAATACCCGCGCGCCGTAGAGTTCGTTGACGGCATGGCTGATGACGAGCTTGGCGACGGCCTCGCGATATTCCTCCGGCGCGTCCTTCAGCTCCGCGACGGTCTTGACGACGAGGTCGGTCATGGGAGTTCTCCTCTAGCCCAGCGGTTCGGTGTTGAAGGCTTCGAGATCGGTGGTGAGGTCGGTGAACTGGCCACCGAGCTTGCCGATCAGGTCCTGCGCCAGCGCCTGCGGCTGCTCGACGGCGATCTTCCCGACCGGACGCGGCTGGCCGAACAGGAAGACCTCGCGGCCGCGCACGCCAAGCAGCTGGCCGGTGATGCCCTTGGCGGCCGGCGTGCAGAGCGCGGTCACCAGGTGGGCGACATGATGGGCGCCGATCTTGAGTGCGCGCTCCTTGTAGGTCTTCTGCGCCTCGTTGGCCGGTTGGATGATGTCGGTCACCCGGGTGCGCGCGAACGGCGCCACGGCGTTGACGGTGATCTGCGCCCGCGCCAGATCCATCGCCGCGACGCGGGTCAGGCCGAACAGTCCGGCCTTGGCGCTGGCATAGGCGGCCTGGCCGAGATTGCCGTAGAGCCCGGCCGACGACACGATGTTGACGATGCGGCCCCAATCATAGCCACCGGCGCCGCCGCGGCCGGCCTTGCCTTGGTCGCGCATCACCGCCGATGCGGCATTGATCAGGTAGAAGGCGGCCGAGAGGTTGGTGCGGATCACCGCATCCCAGTCGCGCGGGTCCATGCGGAAGACGAAGGCGTCCCGCAGGATGGCGGCGTTGTTCACCACGATGTCGACGCCACCGAAGTTTTTGGCCGCGAGATCAACCAGCTGCTTGGCGACGCTGGGAGAAGCAACCGATTCGGTGAAGGCAACGGCATTCTTGCCGAGCGCCTTGGCCGTATCGCGCGCCACGTTGGGTTCGCCATCCTCGCCTGCGATGGAAGCGCCGTTGTCGGCCACGATCACCTTGGCGCCCTCCGCCGCCAATGCCTCGGCTATGGCGCGGCCGATGCCGCGGCCAGCCCCTGTCACGATCGCCGAGCGTCCTTCCAGTGTTCCCGTCATAGTTCCGCTCCCGTCTTTTTTCCGGTCTGAGCCATCTCCGCTGCCGTGTAGAACGCATCGGCATGGATATCGATGCGTCGCATGCCGCGCTGTTCGAACAGTTTGGTCGCCGCCTCGACCATGACCGGCGGGCCGGCGAGGTAGGCCTTGCAGCCGTCGAACTCGTCGAAATCGGCGGCCACCGCCTCGTGGACCAGGCCATGGCGCCGGTCGCCGCCCATCTCTTCGCTGAGCACGGGCGTGAAATGCAGATGGGGATGCTTCTCGGCCAGTCCGGCGAAGTGCCGGTGGAGATAGAGGTCGCGCTCGGTACGGGCGCCGAAATAGAAGTAGATGTGCTGCGGCAGTTCCTTCTGCAGCGCCCGCTCGACGATCGACTTCAGCGGCGCCATGCCCGATCCGCCGGCGACGGCGATGATGGGGCCACGGTGGGCTTCGCGCAGGTAGGAGGTGCCGAACGGCCCCTCGACACGAACGGTATCGCCGACCTTCAGCTTCTCGGCGACATGGGCGCTGGTCGTGCCGCCTTGGGTGCGCCGCACGTGGAACTCGAGGCTGGGATCGTCCGGCACATTGGCCATCGAATAGTCGCGCGGCTCGCAGCCGTCGAAGGTCACGGATGCAAACTGGCCGGCCGAAAAATCGAACGGTCCTCCCGACTCGATCGCCAGCCGCACGCGCTTGATGTCGTGCGTCGCGTCGTCGAGGCTCACCACCTTGCAGGCAAGCACGCGGCGAGGATGGACGATCAGGTCGTCCTCCTCGAGCCAGGCAACCTCGCAGTCCTCCCACGGCACGGCGCGGCAAGCGAGAATCAGGCCGCGCGCCTTCTCTTCGTCGCTGAGCGCGAACTCCGAGTAGCCCTCCATCGTCACCTCGCCCTTGACGAGGTCCGACTTGCAGGCGCCACAATTGCCCGACTGGCAGCCGAACGGATAGTCGACCCCGGCATCGAGCGCCGTCGCCAGGATGGTGGCGCCGGTCGGCACCTCGATGGTGCGATCAGCCTTGGCAATGTGGACCTTGAAGCTCATGAGGGTACGCGGAATTTGTTTGCCCCCCAAACAATCTCCGTTTACCACTTGTCGCATGGCTCGTCCATCCGCCCGCAGTGACGCCGCTCCGCCGCCGAAAAGCCTCGATCGCGGCCTGCTGCCCTCGCTCCTGGGCTACCAGCTGCGGCGCACGCAATCAGCTGTCTTCGGCGACTTTGCTGCGACCTTCGCCAAGGCGGGCGAGGCGCTGACGCCGGGCGAATTCGGCCTGCTGGTCCTGGTTGAGCGCAACGCCGGCTTGAGCCAGATGGCGCTCGCCCGGGCGCTCGGCATCGACCGCTCGACCTTGGTGCCGATCCTGAACCGACTGCAGGGGCGCGGCCTCTTGGTGCGACGCGCTTCGCCGACCGACGGCCGCACCCATGCGCTCGCCCTCACACCGGGCGGCGAGAGGGCGCTCGCCAGGTTTGCGCGGCTGGTCAAGGCGCATGAGAAGCGCATCGCCGGCCGCCTCTCGGAAAGCGAGACCCGCGAGCTCATCGCGCTTCTCGAGAAGGTGCGTCAGGCGGCGCGCGCGCCCTAGCTCGCGCTCCCCACGTTATCCGTTCAGTCGCCCTTCAGCCGCGCCACCTCGGCTTCCAGCTCCTTGATCCGCTCGATGAGCTTGTTCACGGCGGGCGCCATCTCGGCCTCGCTGTAGCGCGCCGTGATGTGCTGCTGGCAGTTGGTGTCCCAGGCCTCGAGGGCGAACACCATGGCGCGCTGCGGCCGCGCCTTGTAGGCGGGATCGACCAAGCGCTCCATGAGCGCCGTGTCGCCTTCGACCACGCGGGCGCGGCCCCACAGCTTGATGCGCTGGCGGGTCGAGTAGTGCGGGATGAAGATGTGCGCCCGGTCGTTCTCCTGGAGATGGCCGAGCGTGATGTACTGTCGGTTGCCGGCGAAGTCGGCGAAGGCGAGCGTGCGATCGTCGATCACCTTCAGGAAGCCGGGCGGGCCGCCGCGATGCTGGACATAGGGCCGCCCATCCTTGCTGGCTGTCGCCAGAAAGAAGCTATCGATGAGGTTGAGGAACTGCCGCAGTTCGTCGGTGATCCTGGTCCGCCAGTCGCGGCCCTCGAACGAGGCGCGCGAGCCGAGACGCGCCTGCTCCGCCTTGACTGCGGGGGAGAACAGGACGTCTTCCGGGCTTTCCATCGTCAGTCTCCTTTGCTCCCTGCCGGAGTGTCGGAGGCTATATAGGAGCAGAATTTGCCGGGACCAGCCGGAGCGGATCACGCCAGGTTCACATGGGCGTGCACCGCCTTGACGACCGAACTCTTGCCCGAACCGCGCAAACCCCAGCAGCGCGTTGTTGGCCGGCAGCCCTTTGGCGAAGCCGCGCGCAGTCTCCAGCAACGTGGCTTTCTGATGGTAGACGCCCTTCAAGAGCGCGAGGTCGGTTCACCTGGACACGGCCTCCAGTGGCCGACCCGCGGCGTGCCACACATACGCCTTGGCTGCGGCATCGGCGCTCGGCGCGGCGTTCGGCGCCAGCCGGTCGAGCGCTTCGGCGATGCGTGAAAGTGTGGCCTTAAAGTCTTGATCCAGCGTTGCCTTGAGCCGCGAAGGGGGCGACCATATCGTCCGGTGCTTGCGTTGCAAAGCAGCCGCGGGCCGCTATAGTCCGCGCGCTTTTCGAAGCGGCGCGGCAGATCGGAGCAGACGATGTTCATCACAGAGGCTTGGGCACAGACGGGTGCGGGCGGAGGCTCGGACTTCCTCGTCCAGCTGTTTCCGCTGGTCCTCATCTTCGTCGTCTTCTATTTCCTGCTGCTCCGACCGCAGCAAGCCAAGGTGCGCCAACAGAAGGAGATGCTGGCCGGGGTCAAGCGCGGCGACCGCGTGGTGACCGGCGGCGGCATCATCGGCCTCGTCACCAAGGTTATCTCCGACAGCGAATTGCAAGTGGAACTTGCCGAGGGCGTGCGCGTTCGCGTCATCAAGCAGACCATTACCGACATCCTGACGCGCGGCGAGTCGGTGCGCGGCGCGAAGGAGTCGGAGGAGGACGACAAGCCCATGGTGCCGCAGCGCGCGGCCGCGCCGGAGCGCAAGAGCCTGCTCGGCGCACTGTTCGGGAAGAAACCCGCCGGCAACGAGTAGTCACTTCGCGGAGTAGGCCGGAATGCTCAACCTGCCGCGCTGGCAGACAATCGCCATCATCGTCTTCACGGCGCTGGCCGGCATATTCGCGCTGCCCAACCTCCTGCCCGAGGGGGCGCTTTCTGTGCTGCCGGGCTGGTACGCGCAGAGCCGCATCAACCTCGGCCTCGACCTGCGCGGCGGTGCGCACTTCCTGCTCGAGGCCGATCTGCGCGGCGTGCTGAACGAGCGCCTGACAAACCTCGTCGATACGCTGCGCGGCGACCTGCGCAAGGCCCAGGTCGGTTACAAGGAAGTCGACATCGCCAAGGCGGGCAACGTCCACCTGGTGCTGCGCGACCAGACACAGCGCGAAAAGGCCATCGAGACGATCCGCAACATCGATCCGTCCCTCGTCATCTCCGGCGACGGCGACACGATCCAGATCGGCTATGCGCCGCAGGACCTCTACCGCAAGAAGAAGGAAGTGATCGACCAGTCGATCGAGATCCTGCGCCGCCGTGTCGACGAGACCGGCACCATCGAGCCGACGATCGTGCGCGAGGGCGACGATCGCATCCTGCTGCAGGTGCCGGGCATCAAGGACACGACCGACCTCAAGCGCAAGATCAACCAGACCGCCAAGCTCACCTTCCATCTGGTGAACGAGGACCTGGCGGCTGCCGGGCAGAACGCTCCGCCCACCCTGCCGCCGACCACGACCCTGGTGCCGACGCGCGAGGGCATGCAGGCGCTGCGCCTGGCCAATCCCAAGGCTGTCGAGGAGATCTCGGCAGCGAATCCCAAGATGACGCCCGAGCAGATCTGCCGCCGCTACCATCCGCCCTGCCTGCCGGTGTTCAAGCGCATCATCGTCGGCGGCGAGGATCTGGACGACGCCAAGGCGACATTCGAGAGCCAGCAACAGGGCGGCCGTCCGATCATCAGCTTCACCTTCAATACGGCGGGCGGCCGGTCGTTCTGCGCCGCCACGCGCGCCAACATCGGCAAACGGCTCGCCATCCAGCTCGACAACGAACTGATCAGCGCTCCTGTCGTGCAAAGCGCGATCTGCGGCGGCAGTGGCATCATCACCGGCTCGTTCACGCCGCAGCAGACGCAGGAGCAGGCGCTGCTGCTGCGCTCGGGCGCGCTGCCGGCAACCCTCACCATCATCGAGGAGCGCACGGTCGGCGCCGACTTGGGTGCCGACGCGATCCATGCCGGCACGGTGGCCGCCGTGGTCGGCACGATTCTGGTCGCGGTATTCATGTTCACCACCTACGGCCCGCTGTTCGGCGGCTTCGCCAAC